>DATAQC010000072.1:0-15024 GCA_036264885.1 Acidimicrobiales bacterium
AAGGCCCGGCCACCACGATCCTCGACGGCGACCATGGCCCCGGGGCCGTCGTCACCTTCACCTCCGGCGAGGACCGCAGCTCGACGTTGTCGGGCTTCACCGTCCGCAACGGCCAGGACTCCGGTGTGCGGATCTTCCACGCCTCGCCCACCGTCACCGGGAACGTGGTCAGCGCCAACCTGGGTTCAGGAGAGGGTGGGGGAATCAACGTCATTTTCGGATCCCCGCTCATCGAGGCCAACCACATCACCGGAAACGGCCAGTCACCCCAGTTCTCTGGCGGCTCCGGCGGCGGCGGCATCGGCATCCAGGGCGCGGGCGCAGCCGAGGTCGTCGGCAACACCATCGACCACAACTCCTGGGGGAGTGTGGGCGGCGCCATCGGGATCAACGCCGGCAACGTCGTCACCCTGAAGAACAATGTCATCCGAGACAACTCCGTCCCGTCGGTCGGCGGCGCCGTGTACCTCGTCAACGACAACAACGTGACGGTCGTGGACAATCTCTTCGTCGCCAACAGCGCTGGACGCCAGGGCGGCGCTGTCTATGTTGCCGCCAACCGCTCGGGGGGCGGGCCCTACTTCATCGCCAACACCATGGTGGCCAACACTGCGACCGAGGGCTCAGCCCTGTACGTCGACGGCCTGAGCCTGGGCGAAATGGTCGTCGACGACAATGTCATCGTCGGCCCGACCGGCGGCGCGGTCACGTGCAACCCAGGGCGGGGGATGTTCGCCACGCCGAAGTTCTCCCACAACGACGTCTTCGACGGAACCCGCCTGCCCTATGCCGGCTGCGGCAACCCGACCGGCCTCTCGGGCAACATCAGCGTCGACCCGCACCTGGTGAACCCCTCGGCGCCGGGGGATGATTACCACCTCAGCGTCGGGTCGCCGGCCATCGACGCCGGGGACAACGCCGCACCGGCCCTGCCGTCGGCCGACCTCGACGGCCGGCCCCGGATCGCCGACGGCAACGGCGACGGCGTGGGGACCGTCGACCTCGGCGCCTACGAGGCCCCCGGCCCCCGCGGCTCTGCCCCCGGGCCGGCTGCGCCCGACCCCTTGCCGCCCGCCGAGATCCGCGTCCCCACGGACCAACCGACGGTACAGGCGGGCATCGACCGGGTCGCACCCAACGGTGGCACGGTGACCGTCGCCCCCGGCACCTACCAGGAGAACATCGACTTCCACGGTAAGGCGGTGAACGTCGCCAGCGTGGCAGGCCCGGCGGCCACGGCCATCGACGGCGGTGACAGGGACACCGTGGTCAGCATCGTGTCCGGGGAGGGCCGGTCGTCGGTGCTGGAGGGGTTCACGATTCGCAACGGAGGACAGGCGACGCGCACAGGCGGCGGCGGCATCGACGTGGAGAACTCGGCGCCCACCATCACCGGCAACGTCATCATCCACAACCTCGGGGGCAACGGCGTCGGCATCCATGTCTACTGGGGGGCCGCCCTGGTCCAGGGCAACCGGATCAGTGACAACCACCAGACACCGGGGTGGGGCGGCGGTCGAGGTGGTGGCGTGTCACTCGTGGGCGACGCCCGGGCCGAGGTGGTGGGCAACCTCGTCGAGGACAACAGCGACTCCGACGGTGGAGGCATGTGGATATTCGGCGCAGGAGCAGCCGTGCGCGACAACACCATCCGGCACAACACCGCTCTCGACGAAGGCGGAGGCGTGGACATGAACGCTACCGACGTGGCCTTCACCCAGAACCTGGTGGTCGACAACTCCGCGGGCGGGCGGGGGGGCGGGATGTACGCCTTCCTGCGGGCAAGCCAGGGGTCGTGGATGGTGAACAACACTTTCGCCGCCAACCGATCAACGGGCGGCAGCGCGATGTGGTCCTCCGGCTTCGAGCCCGACGTGGTGGTGGACAACAACGTCATGTCCGGCCCCGCCGGGGTGACGGTGCTCGAATGCGAGGACAACGGCTCGTCCTCCGCCGCCACCGTCCCGCGTCTCTCGCACAGCGACGTGTACAACGGCGACGCCCAGCCGGTGGCCGGCTGCGCCACCGTCGTCGGGACCAACGCCAACATCTCCAGCGATCCTCGGTTCGTCGAGCCGTCGGCGCTCAACCCCGACTACCAGCTCCAGCCCGCTTCCCCGGTCATCGACGCCGGCGACGGCAGCGCCCCCTCCCTGCCGCCGGTGGATTTCGACGGCCGCCCCCGCGTCGTCGACGGTGACGGCGACGGTACGGCCACCATCGACATGGGTGCCTTCGAGGCAGCCGGCCCCGGCGCCGGACCGACGGGGTGGTCGTGGGGCTGGGACCGCTACGGCCAGCTCGCTGACGGCGGCAGCGATGCCACCCGCACCTCGCCTGGTCCCCAACCCGGGTCGGACAAGGTGGTCGCCGAGTCGGCCGGCTACCTGCACAGCCTCGCCCTGGAGGCGGACGGCACCGTGCACGCCAGCGGCTGGAACGCCGTGGGTCAGCTGGGCGACTCCACCACGACGGATCGCTCGGTTCTCGTCCCCGTCCAGGGCCTGACCGACGTCGTCCAGGTCGCCGCCGGCGGTGCCCACAGCCTGGCGCTGCGCAGTGACGGCACGGTCTGGGCGTGGGGCTGGAACGGCGTGGGTCAACTGGGCGACGGGACGACCGTCGACCGCCTGACCCCTGTGCCCGTTCCCGGGCTCAGCGGCGTGGTCGCGGTGTCGGCGGGTACGTTCCACAGCCTGGCCCTCCGGTCCGACGGGACGGTTTGGGCATGGGGGTGGAACGCCTACGGCCAGCTGGGAGACGGGACGACCCTCGACCGTCACCGGCCCATGCAGGTCGGCGGGCTCAGTGGCGTCCGCTCCATTGCCGCCGGCGGGCTGCACAGCGTGGTGGCGACCGACAACGGCGACGTCTGGGCCTGGGGTCTCAACGGCGTCGGTGAGCTGGGCACGGGGTCGATTGCCGACAGTCACGCACCCGTCCGGGTGGCAGGGCTGGCAGGCGTCGTGGAGGTGTCAGCCGGGCTGTTCCACAGCATGGCCGTCGGGGCTGACGGCACCGCCTGGGCCTGGGGGTGGAATGCATACGGTCAACTCGGCGACGGGACGACCGATGACCGTCACGTGCCTGTTCGGGTCGCCAGCGGGGCCCGACCGGTCCGGCAGGTCGCCGCCGGCGCCTACCACTCGTTGTTCCTGCGCGACGACGCCACCGTGGCCGCCGTCGGTTGGAACGGCGTCGGCCAGCTCGGCGACGCGACGACTGTCGACCGCCACAGCCCCGTCACCGTGGCCGGCCTGGGACCGGTCACGGCGATCAGCGCAGGCTTCTTCCACAGCGTGGCCAGCTGGCCAGGGCTGTCCCGGTCAGGTGCCGGGCGTGGGTGACTCCGGGAACCACAGGCGAATCCGGGTGCCGCCGTCAGGGGGGCGTTCGGCAATGACCGTGCCCCCGTGGGCGCCGGCCACTTGGCGGACGATGGCCAGCCCCAGCCCCGACCCCGGCAGCTGGTGGGCGTCGCCCGACCGGTAGAAGCGGTTGAAGACGTTGGGCAGATCGGCGGCGGCGATGCCCGGCCCGTGGTCACGGACGACCAGCTCACCGGCGGCCACGCCGATCTCGATGGCCCCGTCCGGTGGGCTCCACTTCACCGCGTTGTCGATCACGTTGGTGATGGCCCGGTCGAGCCGGCCGGGGACGCCGCTCACCGTCACCGGGTGCAGGTCGGTGACGAAGCTCAGCTCCGGCGCCCGCCGTTGGGCCCGGGCTACCGCCGTGGCCGTGAGCTCGTCGAGGCGGACGTCGATGCCGGGCTCCTCGTCGCCCTCGTGGCGGGCCAGCTCGATGAGGTCGGAGACCAGGGCCCCCAGGTCGGCGGTCTCGTCACGGAGCTCGCCCAGTAGTGGGGCGTAGGCCTCCATGCCCGGCTCGCGCAGCAGGAACTCGATGTTGGTCCCCAGGCTGGTGAGAGGCGTCCGGAGCTCGTGGGAGGCGTCGGCCACCAGGGCGCGCTGGGCGGCCAACGAGCGCTCCAGGGCGGTGATCATGTCGTTGAAGCTGGTGGCCAGGTCGGCCAGCTCGTCGTCACCCTCCACCGGCACCCGCGTGTCCGGGCGACGGGCGGCGGCCACGCCCCTCGCCGCCGCTCGTAGGCGCAGAACCGGGCCCAGGGCGGCCTGGGCCACCAACCGCCCGGCCACGGCGGCGACCATGGCGCCGGCGGCGGTGACGATCACGAGCACGACCGCCAGGCGATGGAGCAGCTGGTCGACGCGGTCGAGGGGCGCCGCCAGCTCGACGGCGCGGCCCGGGCCGAGAGGCCCGATGAGCACCCGCAGGTGGGACCCGAGGACGTGGACGTCGCGGAACGCCGTGCCCCCACGACCGGCGGCGATGACCTGCGCCTCGGTCACGAACGGCAGGGTCAGGCTGTCGGGGCGTAGCGGTGCCACCTGACCGTCGGCGGTGACGACCTGGCCGTCGCCCTGGATGAGGTCGGCCGACCCCGGGCCGGGACCAGCCAGCAGCAGCACCTGGCGGCGGAGCCCGTCGTCGACCTGGGAGCGGGTACTGGCAGCCACGGCCACGTAGACGATGATCGACGCCAGGACCAGGCTGGCCGCCACCGCCCCCGTCGCCACCAGGGTCAGCCGGGTGCGGAATTTCACCGCAGGATGAAGCCCACGCCCCGCAGGGTGTGGAGCACACGGGGCTCGCCGGCGGCCTCGGTCTTTCGCCGCAGGTAGCCCACGTAGACGTCGAGGGAGTTCGACGCCGGCCCGAAGTCGTACCCCCACACCGCCTGGTAAATGGCGCTGCGGGTCAGGGCCCGCTCGGGGTTGGCCAGGAAGAGCTCCAGCAGGGCGAACTCGGTTCGGGTCAGATCGAGGGGCCGGTCGCCGCGCCGGGCCTGGTGGGCCACCGGGTCGAGCACCAGGTCACCGACCCGCAGCTCGGCCGTCTCGTCGGCGCCCGCCCGTCGCAGCAGCGCCCGCAGGCGGGCCAGCAGCTCCTCCACCGCGAAGGGCTTGGTGAGGTAGTCGTCAGCACCGGCGTCGAGGCCGGCCACGCGGTCGGACACCTCCTGGCGGGCGGTCAGCAGGAGCACCGGGGTCTGGTCGCCCATCCCCCGCAGGCGGCGGGTCACCTCCAGCCCGTCCAGGCCGGGCATCATCACGTCGAGCACCAACGCGTCGGGGGCGGACTCCCCTACCGCGGCGAGCGCCTGGCGGCCGTCGACGGCGGCGTCGACCTGGTAGCCGGCCTGGCGCAGGATGCGTCCCAGCGACGCCTGCAACGCCGGTTCGTCGTCGACGACCAGGATCCTCACCCGCCCATGCTGGCCCGTCAGCCGCCCGCCGGCACAGAATTGAGGATCTTCTTAGCCGCCGCTTCAGACCTTCTCATCGTCGGTGTGGTCGACTGTTCCCATGCCTGACACGCCCCGTCCTCGCCCCGTAACCGTGCCCACCCGGCTCCGCTGGCTCGCCGCCCCTCTCGCCGCAGCCGTCGCCATCGGCGCCTACGCCATGGTGCCGAGCCTGGCGGGCGCCGACTCCCCGCCCACCCTCGCACCCATCTCGGCCCGTGATCTGGTGGTCAAGGTCGAGCAGGCCAATGTGCCGGGCCTGTCGGGTGAGATCACCGTCAACTCCAAGTTGGGCCTGCCCGACCTCAGCCAGTTCGTCGGCGACAGCGGCAGCCTGGCCACCACCCTGCTCACCGGCTCCCACACCATCAAAGTCTGGGAGAACGGGAGCGACGCCCGCCTGGCGCTGCCCTCGACCCTGGCCGAGACCGACGTGGTGCACAACGCCAACGGCCTGTGGGTGTGGGACAGCTCGGGCCAGCAGGTCCGCCACCTGGCCCCGCCGGCCAACGACGCCGCCGACGCCACCCCCGACGCGGGGACCCCCGAGGCCGCCGGTCCCGAGGGACCGCCCACGCCCCAGGCCCTCGCCGACCACTTCCTCAGCTCCGTCGACCCCACAACCCGCGTGGTGGTGCGCGACACGGTGACGGTGGCCGGCCGTCCGGCCTACGAGCTGGTGCTGGCCCCGAAGGCGGGCACCACCCTGGTGGGCGACGTGATCGTCGCCGTCGACTCGGAAACCGGACTTCCCCTGCGGGTCCAGGTGCTGTCCCGTGATTCGGGCACCCCCGCCATCGACGTGGGCTTCAGCTCCGTCGACTTCTCCGTCCCGCCCGCCTCCACCTTTGCCTTCACCCCGCCGCCGGGGTCCACCGTCACCGAGGCCCACTCCGCCGCCGAGTTGTTCCTGCCCTCGGGCGGTGGTGACCACCCGGCCAAGGATGCTCCGGCGGCGCCTGCGACCAACGACACCCACGCCGGGCCCACGATCGTGGGCACGGGATGGGACGCGGTGGCCATCATCGACCTCGGATCCGACGCCACCGCCAACTCGGGACTCGACACGCTGGGCAAGCTCGGCAGTGCCGTCCAGGGGCCCTGGGGGTCCGGGCGCCTCGTACACACCACCTTGGTCAACGTGCTGCTCACCAACGACCACAGGCTGGTCATCGGGTCGGTGCCCGAAGCAGCCCTCGAAGCGGCCCTCGCCGGCCATTGACCGAGGCGGTAGCCAGCGACACGTTCGCCATCGAGACCACGGGGCTCACCAAGCGGTTCGCTGACCAGGTGGTGGTCGACGATCTCGACCTCGCCGTGCCCCGCGGCTCGGTCTACGGGTTTCTCGGTCCCAACGGCTCGGGCAAGACGACGACCATACGGATGCTCCTCGGCCTGGCCTTTCCCTCGGCCGGGCGCATCCGCATCCTGGGCCGCCCGCCGTCGGACAGCGACGTGCTCACCTCGGTCGGCGCCGTCATCGAAGGTCCCGCCTTCTACCCGTTCCTGTCGGGGAGGGCCAACCTCGAGCGCCTCGACGCCGTGGGCCCGGGGCCGGGGCGGTCCGGCCGCCGCCAGCGGGTCGACGATGCCCTGGAGCGGGTCGGGCTCACCGCCGCCGCCACCAAGCGGACCAAGGCCTACTCCCTGGGCATGCGCCAGCGCCTGAGCCTGGCCGCCGCCCTGGTTCGCCCCGTCGAGCTGCTGGTCCTCGACGAGCCCACCAACGGCCTCGATCCCCAGGGCACCCGCGAGGTCCGCAACCTGGTGCGCAAGCTGGCCGCCGACGGCACCACCGTGTTCCTGTCGAGCCACTTGCTGTCGGAGATCGAACAGGTCTGCTCGCACGCCGTCGTCCTGTTCAACGGTCGCACCGTCGCCCAGGGCACCCTCCCCGAGCTGCGCGAAGCGCAGCGTCCGACGCTGCGGGTGGAGACGCCCGACCCCGCCGAGGCGCTTGCCACATTGCGGTCCATCGCCGGCATCGGCCTCGTCCAACAGGCCGACGACGAGGTCACCCACTCCAACACCACCGTCCTGCACGCCGAGTTGCTGGGGGCCGCTCCCGAGGACATCAACGGCGCTCTCGTCCGTGCCGGGGTCAGGGTCCGCGCCCTGCACAGCGTGCAGCCCACGCTCGAAGACCTGTTCGTGGCTCTCACCGGGGAGGGCTTCGATGTTGCTCAGTGAGCTGGGCCTCACCTTCGGCCGCATCCGCACCCGCTGGTTGTTGGTCGTGCTGGCCGCCATCCCCGGGTTGCTCTCGCTGGCCGTGCGGTTCGCGGGCGGGCCCGAGGGCGGCCACGGTCCCACCTTCCTCGACCAGGTGTCGCACAACGGCGTGTTCGCCGCCCTGGCCGGGCTCACCGTCGTGGTGCCCTTCTTCCTCCCCCTCGCCGTGTCGGTGGTAGCCGGCGACACCATCGCCGGTGAAGCCAGCCTGGGCACGTTGCGCTACCTGCTGGTGCGTCCGGTGGGGCGCACGCGCCTCATCGTGTCGAAGTTCGTCACCGCCGTGGTGTTCTGCCTGGTCGCCGCCCTGGCCGTGGCCGTCACCGGGCTGGTCGTGGGGTGGCTGTTGTTCCCCGTCGGCGAGGTCGTCACCCTGTCGGGAACCACCATCACCGCGTGGCAGGGCGTGCTCCGGGCCGTGGCGGCGGCAGGGGTGGTGGGTGCCTCGATGATCGGGTTGACGGCCATCGGGTTGCTCATCTCCACCTTCACCGAGTCGCCGGTGGGGGCCATCGCCGCCACCGCGGCACTGGCCATCCTGAGCCAGATCCTCGACGCCATCCCCCAGCTGCACGCCATCCACCCGCTGCTGTTCACCCATGCCTGGCTGAGCTTCGGCGACCTGATGCGCACCCCGGTCACGTGGGGCAACATCGTCCAGGACCTTGTCATCCAGGCGTGCTGGGCCACGGTGCTGATGCTGGCCGCCTGGGCCCGGATGACGACCCGCGACGTCCTGGGCTGACCCTCCGGCGCCATGGCCTATGACGAACGCCTCGCCGAGCGGATCCGGGAGCTGCTCTCCGATGGGGCCGACGTCAGCGAACAGAAGATGTTCGGAGGACTCGCCTTTCTCGTCGGCGGGCACATGGCGGTGGCGGCAAGTGGCCAGGGCGGGCTGATGGTCCGGGTGGACCCGGCGGCGTCGGAGCGCCTCGTCGCCGCGTCGGCGGCCCACCTCGTCGAGATGCGAGGACGGCCCATGCAGGGGTGGCTGCGCGTCGACGCCGAAGACGTGGGAACCGATGCCGATCTCGCCACCTGGGTGCACCTGGGCACCACGTACGCCGCCTCCCTGCCCCCGAAGCGGTAGCCGGTTCACCCCAGCCCGAGCACGGCGCTCACCGCGGCGCGAGGGCCCCTGCCGGCGAGAGCGTCGATGTGGGTCACCAGACCGTCGCCGAGGGTCAACAGGACGAGCGCCAGCACGTGGCGGTCGTGCATGGCCACCACCGCGATCCGACCACCGACCGGCAGATGCACCAACGCGGGCGATGCCGGTGGACCCAGGTACCGCAGGATCCCCGGTGCCACCTGGGCCGCGCCCACCAGCACCTCAGGGACCGTGTCCCCCGCTCCCTCGACGGCGTCGTCCAGCAGGCCGAGGAGTGCCTCCAGGTCACCTCCCCTGCAGGCGACGATGAATCGCTCGCCCACGTCGCGTTCCAAAGCCGGGTCGACAGGAAACCGACCGGTCGTGGACTCGGCGTGCAAGGACCGGCGGGCGCGGCTGGCGAGCTGGCGGCACGACGCCGGTCGACGCCCGACGATGGCTGCCACCTCGCCGAAGGAGTACCCGAAGACATCGTGCAGGACGAACGAGGTCCGCTCTGCCGGGCTCAGCCGTTCGAGCAGAGCATGCATCGCCAGGGTGACGTTGTCGGCAAGGGTGACGTGACCCGACGGATCGAGGGCATGGGGATCGAACAGATCGGCGTCGGCGTCGAGAGCACCGGCCGGACGCCGTCGTCGCGCTCGTAACCGGTCGAGGCACAGCCTGCTGGTGACCACGACCAGCCACCCCTCAGGGTCGTCGATGGCGCCCAGGTCGGTACGGGCCAGGCGTCCGAACGCCTCTTGCACCGCATCCTCGGCGTCACCTCGGTCCAACAACATGCTGAAGCCGAGATCGAGAATCCTTTGGTGGTGTGCCGGCCAGAGGGCGGTGAACGCATGGTCCTCTCCCCGCCCTGTGGTGCGGTCACCTCGTCCGGACGCGGTCGCCATCGCTGTCAGCCGCCGACCGGGGTCCGGGCGGAGGTGTCGGCTTTCTTCTGAATACCCTCCTGCCAGATCAACTTGAGCATCGACGGCTTGGCGCTCGGGGTGGCGACGGCGATGGCCGCGTGTACGAAGGTGCCCTCGACCGCCTGGCGCAACAGGCAGTGGGCCAGGTCGACGCGTGCCGTGAAGCGACAGCCCACGTGGTCGAGGGCCACCTGGTAGGCGGAGACCGAGCGTGCCTCGAACAGCCCCGACGGGCGCACGATCGTCCAGTCCAGATCGCTGCCTGACACGATCGCCTCCATCCGCCGCATGTCGTCGTACAAGGTCCTCCCCAGTTTGTTCACCACGTAGGGCTGCATGATTCTCTCGAACACGAAACCGCCGAGGGGCTCCGGGTGGGGGCTGAGGGCGCTCGAGCTGACGCACACCAGTCGCCTGACGCCGCCGGCATGCATGCCGGCGATGATGTTGACGGCGCCCTCGGAATAGACGGTGATCGGTGTCTTGGCGAACGGCACCCCCAGCGTGGACACCACCGCCGCGGTCCCCTCGATGGCCGAGGCCACCGCGGCGGCATCGCCGACATCACCCCCGACCACCTGGAGGCGCCGGTGCTCGATGGGGAAGGTCTCGGGGTGGCGGGTGAAGGCTCTCACCTCGTGTCCGCCGTCGAGGGCCAGCCGGGTGAGAAGCCGTCCGGTGGGGCCGTTGGCCCCGAACACTGCGAGTCTCATCGATTGTCCTTGGGTCGGGTGCCCGGAGCATTCCGGGTTGTACATCGACAAGGACGACGCCGACGCCGCCGATGTGACATCGGCGGGAAGGGGCAGGGGCTCCTACAGGGCGGCGAGCTCGCCGGCCCCGTAGAACACGCCGATGGCGCCGAGGAGGATGGCCACCGCCAGCTGCACGCGGCGGTTCCGGGCGCCGATGGTGACCCGGGCGCCCAGGCGGGCGCCGGGCAGCACGGCCAGGGTGAGGAACAGGGCCAGACGCCAGTCGACATCGCCCAGGACGGCGTGGGTGATCGTGCCGGGCACGGCGAGGATGCCGACGCACGCCAGCGAGGTGGCGATCGAGGTCTTCAACGGCAGGCCCATGACCTCGGAGAACGCCGGCACCAGGAGAGCACCGCCACCGATGCCGAGCAGACCGGACAACAGGCCGGCGGCGGCGCCGACGCCGACGCCGGCCAGCGGCGGGTACGTCCGAGTCGACGGCTCCGGCTCCGGGGCCTCAAAGGCCGTTGCCTCACCCCCAACCGGCGCCGAGCCGGAGGTGGTCGACGGCCGCCCCATGCGGACGGCGCTCACCACCAGGAGCACGGCGGTGAACACCATGAGCAGGTGCCCGTTCCCCGGCACGTGGTGCGAGGCCAGCGATCCGCCCACGACCGCCACCACGCCCACCGGCGCGGTGGCCGCCAGCACCCCCCAGTCGACCAGGCCCTCGCCCATGTATTGGCTGGTCCCGGCGGCGGCACTCAGCACAATGGGCGGCAGGGTCGTCCCCACGGCGAGGAAGGCGGACGCGCCGAGGAGCCGCACCCCGGGTGTGGTGATGATGGCGCCGCCCACGCCGATGGCGCCGGAGAGCACGCCGCTCAGCAGCCCCACGCACAGAGCGAGGATGTCCCGGAGAGGGCCGGGACTCACCACGGTGAAGCTAGTCGGCGCTCAGGGTCCCCAGTGGGGGACCACGCCGGCGTACATCTCGACGGGGACGGTGCCCGAGTCGGTCTTGTTGTAGGTCCAGTCCGGCTGCTTCTGACGGTGGCGCTCGTCCCACACCGCACGGCCCCCCCGGATGTCGACCAGCTCGGCGATCAGCTCGGGCTCGGCCGCCGGCCGGCGACCGGCCAGATGTGCCTCGAACTCCTCGCCGAAGTGCTCGACGATGCTGTTGAGGACGACCTGTTGCTGGCTGGCGAGGAAGCACCGGGCTCGGTCGGCCACCGTGACGACGCGCTTGCGGACCACGTCGTAGTCGTTGCGGGCACCCTCCGACCGGCTGATCTTGGGCAACAGCTCGGACAGCTTGAGCCCGTCGAGCTTGCACGGCAGGCACTGCCCGCAGGACTCCACCGCCAGGAAGCGGGCCACGCCGGCGGCCACTGCGGTCATGTCGGCGGTGTCGTCGAAGACGATGAACCCGCCCGACCCCACACCGCTGCCGATGGCCCGCAGTGCCTCGTAGGTGAGGGGAGTGTCGAGCTGGTCGCCGGGGATGATGCCATTGGCCACGCCCGAGACGACGGCCTTGATGGTGCGGCCCGGGCGGGGCCCACCGCCGACTTCCTCGATGACCTCTCGCAGCGGGGTGCCCATCTGCACCTCGCCCACCCCGTGGTACTGGGTCTGGCCGGTGATGGTGCACACCATCGTTCCCGGCGACTCCTTCGTGCCCATGGTGCGAAACCAGGCCGGGCCGCGGGCGACGATGCGCGCCACGTTGGCCAGCGTCTCGGTGTTGTTCACCAGCGCCGGGGCCACGGGGGCGTCGGGGTCCATGTGGGCGACCGCCGCCTTGCTGGCGCCGATGCCCCGGCGGAAGGTGGGGACGATCCGGGGGAAGGGCCACCCGCCGTCGATGGTGTCGAGCAGGGCGCTCTCCTCGCCGTAGAGGTACTCGTCGGGACCCTCGAACACCACCACCTCGGTGCCCTCGGCCCAGCCGGCGACCTGGGCCTCCTCCACCGCCGCCTGCACCCGGTCGACCTCACCGCCGAACGACCGCTTCATGGCGAAGATGACCAGGTCGGCCCCCACGGCGCGTGCCGCGATGAGGGCGCCTTCCACCACTACATAGGGGTTGCGTCTCAGGATCGACCGGTCCTTGAGCGTTCCCGGCTCACCCTCGGCGGCGTTGACCACCACGGTGGAGGGCACCCCCGGCAGCTGGTTGTCCGACACCGTCTTCCACTTGACGCCGGTAGGGAAGCCCGCTCCCCCCCGCCCCCGGAGGCCGGACGCGGCCACGGTCTCGATGAGTGCCGCCGGCCCCACCTGGGAGGCGGCCTTGATGCCCTTGCCCCCGCCCCGGGCCAGGAACTCGTCCAGGGACAGAATCGGCTGGGGATACAGCACGCGGTGTACTAGTGCCATTTCCTCAGGATAGCCCATGTTGTGATTGTGTTCACTTTCACAACCGGCTACCCTCCTGCGCCCTCTTCAACGGTTCAGACGGCCTGGCGCCGCGGCGATGGCTAGAGTGCGGCCCTCGCGTCGAGCGGGCCGTGGAGGTTCGCCGGGCCAGCGCCACCTGGAGGTTGAACATGGAGATCGGACCGCTGACAACTCGGGCAGTTCTCACCGTCGAGGCAGGCGACAGCCTGCGCGAAGCGGCGGTGTCGATGATGGAGCGAGGGGTCGGATCGGCGGTCGTGCTCACCGGCGGCAAGCCCACCGGGATCATCACCGACCGCGACGCCCTGCGGGCCGTGGCCCAGGCCAAGGATGGCGAGGGCTTCACGGTGAGCGATTTCGTGAGCGGCAGGATGATGAAGGCGCCGCCGACGCTCGAACTGGTCGAGGCGGCAGGCATGATGCGTGAGCGGGGGTTCCGCCACCTCATCGTGGTCGACGACGACGATGAGCTCGTGGGCGTCTTCTCCATGCGCGACCTGGTGGTGGGCCTGCTCGAGGAACGACGCCTCCTGGCCAAGGCGGCGAGCAACGACGCCTCCGCGTCGGCCTAGCCCGAACCGGCCGACGGTAGGGCCGTGCAGTCGGGGCAACACCCCACCAGGTCGATGCGGTGATCGGTGATGACGAAACCCGTCTCGTCGGCCACCACCTGGCCGGCATCCGACAACGCCCGCTCCAACAACGGCGAGGCGGTGACGTCGACGACGGTGCCGCAGGCGACGCAGACCAGATGGTGGTGGTGCTCGCCGGTGAGCTCCTCGGACAGCTCGAAGCGCCCGAGGTCGTCGGCGCCGGCGAGGCGACGCACCACACCGGCATCGATGAGCACCGTGAGGTTGCGGTAGGCCGAGCTCTGCGGCACCCCGCCGGGAGCGAGATCGAGGATCTCGGGTGTCGTCAGCGGCCGCGGCGACCTGCTCAGCACGTCCACCAACGCTCGCCGACCGACGGTGTAGCGCTGGTCGGCGGCGGCCAACCGCAGGGCCGCCTGCTCATGGAGATGACCGACTCCGGCAGGGGCAGCGCTCACTGATCCTACAGTGACACATCCGCACTCATTGAGGTATCGACGACCGCCGCCCTGTTGTCGCGCACACAGCCGGAACAGCGGCTAAAGAAGGGGCGTCGTGGCAACGAACGAGCCATCCCGGAGACGCCGTCCCCCGGCCCATGTCGCCCGGCGACGGGCGCGGCGCGTGATCACCTTCCTCGTGCTGGCCGTGGTCGTCGAGGAGCTCGTGCTCCCCCAGCTGGCCGGCACGCGGGAGGCCCTCCACCTCCTGGGGCGGATCCAGCCCGCGTGGGTGGTCACCGGCATCATCTTGGAGGCGGCGGCGCTGCTGTGTTACGGGCAACTGACCCGGTCGCTGCTCCCCCGGGCGACCCGGCCGCCGCTCACCACGGTGATGCGCATCCACCTGTCCACCCTCGGGGTGAGCCATGTGGTGCCCGGGGGCAGCGCCGTCGGCGCCGGCCTCGGCTACGACCTGTTCGTCCGGGCAGGAGTGAGCGGACCCAACGCCGCCTTCGCCCTCGGCGCCCAGGGCATCGGCTCGGCCGTGGTGCTCAACGTGCTGTTGTGGATCGGCCTGTTGGTGTCCATCCCCTTCCACGGCTTCGAGCCGCTCTACACCACCGCGGCGGTGGTGGGCACGTTGCTCCTGGCTGCGTTCTCGGCGGCGGTGGCCTCGCTCACCCTCGGCGAGGAGCGGACCGCCACCGTCTTGCGGTCGATCGTCAGCCGCCTCCCCTTCCTCCGCGAGGACGCCGCCCAGGGCCTGGTGCATCAGCTGGCCGCACGCCTGCGCGCCCTCGGTCGCGACTGGCACCTGCTGATCCGGGCCATCGGCTGGGCGGTGGCCAACTGGCTGCTCGACCTGGCCTCGCTCGGAGTCTTCCTCGCCGCCTTCGGCCACCGGGTGCCGATCGACGACCTCCTCGTGGCCTTCGGCCTGGCCAATGTCCTCGGCGCCATCCCCATCACCCCCGGCGGCCTCGGGATCATCGAGGGGGTGCTCATCCCCACCCTGGTGGGGTTCGGCACGCCCCGGGGTGTGGCCCTGCTCGGCGTCGCCGCCTGGCGACTGTTCAACTTCTGGCTCCCCATCCCGATCGGTGCGGGCACCTACCTCTCCCTCCGGGTCGGCGAGAGCCGGGCCGTACCGGCGGCGGACAGCCTGGCCTATCTGGCCGACCGGGCCGAGGTGGGGGCGGAGCGGCCCCGCCAGTGGGCCCACCGGGTGGGCATCGGGAGGTTCTCACGCTCGACCAGGGCGGTCTCGTCCCCCGAGGGCGCAAAGCCCGAGGACC
>DATAQC010000014.1:0-32126 GCA_036264885.1 Acidimicrobiales bacterium
CGCAGCTCGAAGCCATGGGTCTCCGCGTCACTCTCGAACCCGCGGCCTGATTCCCCTTACCCACCACGATGTCGGGGCTACGCCCCGACCCGCTGACGCGCGACCACACCCACTTGACGCCAGAGTGATTCACACCTCAGAAGATCGCCTACCAAGCAGAAGGGCCGGTGCTCTCGCACCGGCCCTGACCTGCATGTTCGTTGGTGGCGGGGGCGGGATTTGAACCCGCGACCTTCGGGTTATGAGCCCGACGAGCTACCAGACTGCTCCACCCCGCGGCGTATGCGAATTCTAGCATCCGTCAGGACGGGGGAATCACGGGGGCGAGCGTGGTCGGGGGCGCCTGCCCGGTAGCCAGGGCCGTCGTCGCCTGGGTCACCAGGTCGCGGGCGGTGTTTGTCTCCGTCTGGTAGCCGGCCAGATCGCCGTTCCTCAGGGCCGTATCGGCGGCCTTGTAGTGGTCGCCGGCCTGGGTCAACAGGTTCTGGGCCGTCCCCGCCGCTCCGGGCGGTGGGGACGGACTAGCGGTGGAGGGCGCCGGCGCTGCCGGCGTCGGTTGGCCGGCGGTCGGCGTCTGCTCGAGTGTCGGTGGTGCGCTGCCGAAGATGTCGGTCAGGGCCTGCTCGAGCGAGTCCCGCATCACCACCTTGTCGGCGTACACCACGATCACCCGTTTGAGCTGGGGCAGTGGCGTGTTCTCCGACGACACGTACAGCGGCTGGATGTAGAGCAACGATTCCTCGATGGGCACCAGCAACATGTTCCCGAGGGTCACCTTGGACCCCGACCCGGGTTGGCCGAGCAGGGTGATGTCGCGGGAGATCACCGGTTCCTGGTTGATGCGCGCGTTGACCAGGGCGGGCCCGTCGATCTGTTTCTGTCGGGGCATGACGTACGTCTGTAACTGCCCGTAGTTGGCGGGATCGCTTTTGGCCACCATGAAGCCGGTCAGGTCCTTGCGGCTGTCGTCCTTGGAGAACGGGACGAAGGGCTCGAGGATCAGGAAGTCCTCGCTCGTCTCGCCCGGCAATCGCATCTTCAGGTAGTAGGGCTGCATCCGAGGTGCACGCGACTGCACGACCTGGCCGCCGGGCGACACCGTGACCGCGCCGCCGACGGCTCCGGGTGCCTGGGCGATATCCCAGGCGTCGGTCTTGTTGTAGAACGACGCCGCGTCGGTCATGTGGTAGAGCCCGTACATGTTGGTCTGGACCCGGAACAGGTCTTCGGGGTACCGGAGGTGCTCCCGCAGGGCGGGGTCCATCGTGGCCCCGTCAGTGAACAGCTTGGGGAACGCCTTGCTGTAGGACCGCACCAGGGGGTCGGTCTTGTCCATGACATAGAACTTCATGGAGCCGTCGTAGGCGTCGATCACGACCTTCACCGAGTTGCGCACGTAGTTGAAGTCGCTCTGCAGGCCGCTGCTGCCCGAGACCCGGGACGTGTCGGCCGTCTGCGAGTAGGGGTACTTGCTGGTGGTGGTGTAGGCGTCGTAGATCCACAGGATCCGGTCGTTGAACAGCACGGGGTACGGGTCACTGTCGTACTTCAGGAACGGGGCGGCCTTGCGCACCCGCTCGTCGATGTCACGGATGTAGATGGCCTTGGACTCGGGGGTGACGAAACCCGAGATCAGCGGGTTGGGGTCGCCGAAGCGCAGGGCCAGTGCCGCCCGGCGCACCCACGAGCTCATGGTGACCCCACCGGTCCCGTTGTAGGTGCTGGTGTGGTTCGTGCCGTTGGCCTCGGTGAAGTCGATCTCCTGCTGCTTGGTCTTCACGATGGCGTAGCCGGGAAGCTTCTCGCCGAAGTAGATGGCGTTGTTGGTGACGCTGAGGGGACCGTTGTCGGGCGTGGGCGGAAGGTCTTTGACCAGCAGGTCAGGGTTGCCGTCGGGGGCCACGGCGTTGGCCGGGGAGCCCACCACGCCATAGCCGTGGGTGTACACCAGGTGCTGGTTGACCCACGAGGGTGAGGGGATGCCGTCGATGTTGAGCTCACGCGCCGCCACCAGCACCTGGGTGACCCGGTCGGATGTGTTGAGGCCGTAGCGGTCCACGTCGACATCGTTGAACTGGTAGAAGTTGCGGATCTCCTGCAGCCGCTTGTAGTCCTCGGTGAGGACGGTGGGATCCCACAGGCGCACGTTGCGGATGGTCTCCTCGTTGTTGGTCAGGTCGGCGGCGGTGAGATCGTCCCGATAGCCGAAGTCGGTGACCTTGGTGTCGGAGATGTTGAACGCCGCCCTGGTGGCGTTGATGTTGCGGGCGATGTAGGGCTTTTCCTTGGTGGACTCCGTGGGCTGCACCTTGAACTTCTGCACCAGGGCCGGATAGGCCGTGCCGGCCGTCACCGACACCAGGGCCCACAGCCCGACCGCCAGCGCCGGCAACACCCACCCGCGCCAGAAGATGTTGACCACGAACAAGATCCCGGCGATCACCGAGATGCCGATCAGCAGGTTCAGGGCCGGCAGTTGCGCTTTGACGTCGGTGTAGCTGGCCCCGCTCACCACCCCCCTCTTGGAGTACACCAGCTCGTAGCGCTGGAGGACGTAGCCCACCGCCTTGATGAGAGCGAGGACGGCGAGGAGCACCGACAGGTGGACCTTCACCTGGGGGGTCACCTTCTGCATCGGCGTCTGGAACCGGATGCCGCCGTTGAGGTAGTGGGCGACGGCAGTGACGATGACCACGATGATCACCGCGGCGAAGAGCCAGTCGACCACGAACTTGAGGAACGGCAACTGGAACACGAAGAACCCGATGTCCTTGTGGAAGAGGGGGTCTTTGGTCCCGAAGTTCACCCGGTTGCGGAACAGGATCCACGAGTTCCACTGCCCCGCCGTGCCCGGACCGGCGATCAGGGCGAACAGCAACGACACGCCGATGCGCACCAACCCGGCCCGGGGACCGACGAGGGCGTGGTAACGCTCCACGATCTGCTCTTCAGGACCGGTGGGCCGGAACTTGGGGGCGATGCGGTCGGCGATGGCCAGGTTGACCCACATGATCACGAAGAACAGGGCGGTGAAGATGACGGCCATGGCCGCCTTGGCGCCCAGCACGCCCTTCCAGACGCTGGTCAGCCGCAGCTCATCGAACCAGAGGTAGTCGGTGTAGAAGCCGGCGATGCCCCGCAACGACACCGCCAGCACCAGCAGGACGAAGACGACGATGGCCACAAGCACGAGGCCGACCCGGTTGGGCTTGGTTCGCCGCCGCGGCATGTCGGTGGGGGGACGCACGACTAGAGACTATGAGAGATCCGGTCGGTATCCCCTTCACCGCGGGGCAGGCGCCGGAGGTGCGTCAGGAGGGCGGCGCCACCAGGATGCAACGGCAGCCGTCGTGGGCCGGAGGGTGGGGCTGCCCGGTGGGGAAGGGCTCGCCCTTGGTCACCGGCCCGGCCAGGGTGTTGTCGTCGCAGTCAGGGCACGGCCCGCCGTCGTCGTCGACCACCCAGCAGCGCTGGGCACCTGCCGGCGTCGCCGCGAATGCCCCCCGGGAGAACGCCGTACTGACGTGGTGGCGCGCCGCCTGTTCGATCTCGGTCATCTTCCACTGCCGGTAGCTGGCGCCCAGCTTCTCGCTCACCCCGCCGGTGTCGTAGGCCGCCACCTTGGTCTCGGCCGCGCCGGACATGGCCTCGGTGATCGCCGCTTCGAGACGATCGCGCAACGGCACGACCAGGTCGACGGCCAGGTCGGCGGCCCACTGCTCGACCGGCCATCCTCCGCTGGGTACCCCGCCCCCACCCGCCTCGTCCTGCGGTGACGAGACGAACTCGGCGCCGGCGTCTGCGGCCCGACCGAGCAGGGCGGCGGCGGCCGACTGGTAGCGCTCGACGTGGTCGTCGAGGGAGGGGAGGACGGTGTCAGGGGTGGGCCGGCGATCACGCCGGAGCCGGTCGAGCACCTCGTTCTGCTCGTCCTGGAGGACCCGCCTCAGGCGGCGGACCAGATCGGCCTGGATCGGCTCGAGGACCTGGTCGCGCCCGGCCAGGGCAGACTCCTCCCTCACCGTGAGCGGCGTGCCGGCGTCGTGCACGACATGGTCGGCGGCCGGCGCCGGGGCGTTGCCATTGCCATTGCCGTTCGTCGAGGACGACGACGACCCCGGGCGGGCGGCCACCGTGGGTTCGGCAGGCGGCGTCGGCGACGGCGGCGGGGCGGGCGGCGCCTTCACCTGGGCGGCACGCAGACGGGCGAACAGCTCGTCGGCACTCGGTGTGGGTGCTGCTGCGACTGCGGCAGGTGGCGCGTCAGCGCCAGGCGCTGCCTCGACCGGTGGCGGCGGGGCGGGAGTAGCGGCGGCCGGTGGCTCCTCGAGCGTCGCCGGGGCCGAGGCCGCCGGCGGCTCCGGCTGGGGTGGCAAGGGCTCGGGAGGCGGCGACGCCTCGACCGTGGCATCCGGCGCCGGCGTCACCTTGACGGCCTCGACGGCCGTGGGAGCCTCGGCCAGGATGGGGCCGCGTGCGGGCGACGGGTCGTCCGGGGCAGGTTCGTCGATGGCCGGGCGAGGTTCGTCGGTGGCCGGGGCACGTTCGTCGGCGGCTGGGGCAGGCGCCGCCTGAACCGGCGACGGCGGGCGGTGCTCGCCCACACCGACCGAAACCAGCCCACGGCCGAGGGGGCCGGCCAGTTGCTGGGCGGAGGGCGCGTCGACCGCCGGTCGTTGCTGGTGCTGCTCACCGGCGCGCCCGGCACCCGAGCCACCTCGGCGCTCGGACGACGACGGGCGCCGCCCCTCGTCGAAGGCGGTGTCGGTGCGGCGGGGCACGCGTCCGGCGGCGGCATCGAGCACCGGACCGGCTTCGGCTTCGGCGGTGCCGAGCTCGTGGGTGGCCTCGTCGAGGGTCCGCCGCACCACCGAATAAGCCTCGAGCAGCCGCACCCGGGCGGTGCGCAGGTGCTCGATCTGCACCTCGGCCGTGCGCCGGCGGCGGGTCAGGTCGGCCAGCATCCGCTCCCTCACGGCCCGGGCCTCGCCCACCATCTCCCGGCCCTGCTTGCGGGCCGACTCGACCTCGGCCTCGGCCTCGGCCCGGGCCCGGTCGCGGAGGGTGCGGGCCGTCGCCTCGGCCGCCTGGCGCAGGCCCGACGTCATGCGGTCGGCCTCCTCGGAGCGACGGGCCAGCAGGCCGTCGGCCTCCGAGCGCACCCGGGCGATCCTGACCTCGGCCTCGCCGATGATCCGGGCCGCCCGCTTCTCGGCCTCGGCCACGATGTTGGCGGCCGCCTCGCGGGCGTTGGTGAGCAACCGAGCCGCTTGCTCGCCCAGGGCGGCGGTGAGCGTCTCCTCGTCGAGATCGGGGTGGGCCGCCTGGCGGTGGGCCTCGGCCAGCGCCGTCTGCAACTCCGATTCCCGGCCGCTGGCAGCCGAGAGCGCGTCGGCCACCCCCTTCAGGTAGGCCCTGACCTCGTTCTGGTCGTAGCCCCGAAAGCTCGTGGCGAACGTCTTGGCAGCCACCGACTCGGGGGTGAGGGCGCTCCCGGAGGAGATGACGATGGGGCCGTCATCCATCCGGTCACAGTACCGCCGCGCCCCGCCGCTGCGGTGGAGGGTCGGGGCTTCGCCCCGCCGCTCTAGCGGCGGCCCAGCCCTCCGAGCAGACCGCTGAGGACGTTGACGAGGGAGTTGACCGTGTTGTCCAGCGGTGTGCCGGTGTTCAGCGGGCCGCCTGCGGTCGAGGGGGACGGCGACGGGGGGACGAGCGACGGTCCGGGCGAGGACACCGAGCCCCCGCCCGACGACGACGGCGCCGGCGTGGTCGCCGGGGCGCGGCCGGTCCGGGCCGGGGCCGACGCCGCCGGCTGGGGACGTCCCTCGGCCACGCTCAACGGGCCCCGGCCGATGGCCTCGTCGACGCCGGCCAGCAACGGGGCCCGTGACACCCCCTGGTCGAGCGCTACCAGGCCCCACGCGGCGCCGTCGTCGTGGAACGCGAACACCGCCGCCACCCGGTCGTCGAAGCTCCCCCGGGTTCCGGTCACGGTGATGGCCAGCCCGACCAGCGCCTCCCCCGGCGAGCGGTCGGGCCCCAGCGACGCCACGTCGAAGGAGGGCTCGTTGGCCAGGGCGGGAAGGATCTGGCGGTAGAAAGCGGTGGTGTGGCCCTCCCCGGGACCGAGTTGGGCGGTGAAGCCCCGGCTGCGGGCCACCAACTGGTTGCCCAGGTCGATGGCGTCGCCGAGGAACCGCTGGTCCCACGCGTCACCTGCTCTGAAGATCAGGGGCGAGGGCTTCCCGGGCAGCAGGCCGGCGGCCGGAACCGCCACCTGGCGCAACGCGGGCACGTCCAGTGACCGCCCGGCCGAGGCCACCGTCACCCGGGCGTTGTAGGAGGCCACCGTCGCCGCCGCCCCCCGGGTGAGCCGGGCCGAACCGCCGGCCACAGACACCGAGGAGTCGGCCACCGTGGCCGACAGGCGGGCGCCGCCGCTCCCGCCGGGGACGGTCACCAACAGGTCGCCCGCCAGCAGCGACGGTTGGAGCCCGGCGTCAGCCGCCCCCGCCCCCTGGGCCCCACCCGTGCCCAACGCCACCTCGCTGCCGGTTCGCAGCTCGAGCTGGCGGTCGGCGCTGAGGCGGATGACGGCGGTACCGGCGTCGACCTTGACGCGGTCGCCGGCGTGCAGGGCCCGGCTCCCGTCGACGGCCTGGGACGACCCTCCGCCGGTGGTCACCTGCGCCCGGCCGCTGACGGCGAGGCGGGCCGATGACCCGCCGCCGCCGCCCGAACAGGCGGCGGCCGATCCCATCACCAGGGCGGCACTCACCACCAACGACCTGGCCAGGCGCGATCTCATGTGTTCTCCCCATCGGGCATCGGCGTGACGGGCAGGATGATCGAGAAACGTGAGCCCTTGCCCTGCTCGGTCTCACACACCAGCTCGCCGTCATAGGCCTCCACGGTCCGGCGTACAACCGACAGCCCCAGGCCCAGGCCGCCGAAGGAGCGGGTCGCAGTGCTGTCGGCCTGGGCGAAGTCCTCGAAGATGCGGCTGAGCTCGTCGGTGGCGATGCCGATCCCCAGGTCGTCGACGGAGATCTCCACCGCCGGTCCGCCGGCGCGGCCGTCGGAACCGCTGGCGTCGACGAGGCGGGCGGCGACGAGGATGCGGCTGCCCTCGGGGGAGAACTTGACGGCATTGTCGACGAGCTCGTCGAGAGATTCCTCCAGGCGACGGCGGTCGACGGGCAGGCCTGGGAGCTCCCGGGCGATGCGGCGCATGAGGGGATGACGGGGGCCCTCCCGGGCCTTCCACCGCCGGACCACCGAGTCGACCACCTGGCGAACCTGCACGGGGGCGGGCGCACCGTCGGTCTCGGGCGGCTGTTCGCCGCCGGGGCGGCCCCCACCAGGTCGGCCACCGTCGGCTCGCCTCCCGGCCACCTCGAGGAGGCGTGCGATCACCCGTTCGAGCTGATCGGCGGCATCGCCGATGGCGGCCAGCCCGGCCTGGGCCTCGTCATGGGGGAGCCGGCCCTGGCCGAGCATCATGGCGTAGCCCTTGATGGGCACCAGCGGGGTGCGCAGCTCGTGGCTGATGTTGGCCAGCAGGTCGGCCTTGGTCCGCTCCGCCTCGCGCTCGCGGCGCATGTCCCGCAACACCCACACGCCGCCACCGATGCCCCCGGCGGCGTCGGCCAGGGCACCGGCGGAGAGAGCGACGGGGACGTCGGTGCCGTCGTCGCGATGGACCACGGCAGCCTCGGCCCAACGCCCCTCGGCCGGACGGGCCAGGCGAGGACTGAGGTCGGTGCCGTCCTCGCCCGTCACCCGCACGACCTGGTCGACGGGGCAGCCCTCGGCGCCGGCGGCGGGGACCCCGAAGAGGCCCTCGGCGGCGCCGTTGAACGTGGTGATGCGACCGTCCCGGTCGACGGCCACCACCGCCTCGCCCATGCCCGCCACCACCGCTTCCAGCCGGCTGCGCAGGCGGGCCTCTTCGTCGCGGTTCTCCCGCAACTCGGTGGTGAGGGTCTCGATGGAGCCGGCCATGGTGTTGAGGGTGGAGCCCAGCACGCCGAGCTCGTCCTCGCTGGACACGCTCACCCGGGTGGCGAAGTCGCCGCGCTGCACCCCTTCGGCAGCGACGGTGAGCCGCCGCAGCCCGCCCCCGATGCGTTCGCCGACGATGCCGGCGGCCAGGAACGCCATCAGGGCAGTGCCCAGCCCCACCAGGAACAGGGTGCCGAACAATGAGTTGCGGGTGTCGTCGACCACGGTCGTGGGCGTGGCTGCCACCACCGCCAGCACCGATGAACCGTCGGAGGCGCGGACCACGCCGGCGGACAGGAAGTACCCCCCTGACACCGACGACGCCGTTCCGTCGGCGCTGGCGAGGGCGGACCGTCCGACCGCCTCCACGCTCGCCTTGGCGGGCAGCGGGCCGAACCCGGCCAGGGGCTGCTGGCGGTCGACCACGGCCAGGCTCACGGTCCGGTCGTTGATGGCGCGCTGGTTGAAGTAGGCGTCGTCCAGGGCGGTGGTGGCCACCAGCACGCCCACCGATCGCCGACCCTCGGGTGCCGGAGCGGTCACCGCTGCCGAGGCGACGGCCACCGCCCTGCCGTCGGCCACCTGCACCGCCACCGTGCGGCTCTGGGTGGTGAGCGCTTCCTCGACCGACGGTGAGCCGACCAGGGCCTCGGCGCCCGCCCGGCTGATGCCGGAGAACAACACCAGAGCCTGTTTGCTGGTGGCGTAGAGGACGGGGTTGCCGGCGCGCAGCAGGTTGGCTCCGACGAAGCTGTCGATGTCGGCGGCCAGGGCGGGGCTGGGGGCGGGATCCTGGTCGAGGGCCTGGAGCAGGGCGAGGCGACTGCCCTGCAGCGTGGCCGCCACCAGGGTGGCATTGGTCGCCGCCGTGGGCAGGACGGAGGTCTCGATCTCGTCGGCCTCGGCCCGGGAGCGGGAGTCGACCCGGCGCAGGGCCTCCTTCTCCACGTTGTCGGTGATGACCAGCGACAGCGCCACCGACACGGCGAGGACCACGAGCAGGAGAGACGCGGCGGTGCTGACGGCCAGCCGGGCGGGGATCGAGCGATGAGCCGACGTGACCAGGACGGCGCCCAGGCCGATGGCGCCGAGGATGCGTGTGGCATCGACCACGGCGTCGGCCACGCCCACGGCGGCAGCCACCTCGGCCATGGCGATGAGCACGAGAGCGAGCCACACCACCCGCCGCCCGACCCTGTCCTCACCCCAGCCGACCGTGCCCAGGGCCAGCAGGGCGATTCCCGCGCCCCGCAGGCCGAGCACCGGGAGGTCGGCGGCCTCGAAGAGCAGCGACCCGTGCAGGAAGGCGGCGCCGGCCAGGCAGACGAAGCCGGCGAACAGGGCGAAACGAGACGCTCGCTCGACGCCGAGAAGGCGGGGACGGGCGAAGACGATGGCCGCTCCCGCCACCGCCACCAGGAACGTGGCGAACTCAGCCGCGAATCTGAGGACCGAAGCCGAGCCTGACACGGCGCCTCAGATGCCCGAGGACACGAGCGGTGCGGTTCTCGCCATGGCGTCGGTCCGATCGTACCCCTCAGGGAGCGGCAGACCCGTTCTGGGCGAAGTCACCGGCGTTGCTGCCAGGCAGGGTGGCCAGGGCGCGCAGGGCGTCGTCGAAGGTAGTGATAGGGATCACCTTGACCTTGGAGCCGGCGTGGGCCTTGGCCTCGGCGTAGTTGTCCTTGGGGACGAGGAACACCGTCGCACCCGCCCGGCGGACGGCCGCCACCTTCTGGGTGACCCCACCGATGGGGGCCACCGTCCCGTCGGGACCCAGCTCGCCGGTGGCCGCCACCTTGGCCCCGCCGGTGAGCTCCCCCGGCGTGAGCTGGTCGAGCAGGGCCAACGAGTAGGCCAGCCCCGCCGACGGCCCCTCGACGTTGCCGGAGTCGATGGCGATGCCGAACGGGAGCTTCAACTTGGTGCTCAGGCGCACGCCCAAGAGGGCCTGACCGTTGTCGCCTTTGCCCAGCGTGGCCGTCATGTCGACGGGCGCGGCGCCGTCGCGGACCACGCTCACGGTCACCGTCTCCCCCGGCTTGTGGGCCTTGATGACGTCGATCACGCCCGCCGGGCCGGTGACGGGTTTGCCGTCCGCCCCCACGATGAGGTCCTTGGGCTTGAGCACGGCGGCCACGGGCAAGCCGGGCTCGACGGAGACGACCTCGGCGCCGCCGGCCAGGTCGGTGAAGCCCAGGTGACGCAACACGATGGCCTCGGCCGAGGTCTTGGAATCGGCCATGGCCTCGACGTTGAGCTCGTGGTACTGGTCGGGGGGGACGGGACCGCGGACGTCGGAGTCGGACACCACGTCGGTGTCGGGGTCGAGCCAGCCACCCAGGGCCTCCCACAGGTTGACGCGCTCGCGCACCGAGACGGTGGTGAACAACAACCGGCCCTTGGGCGGGTAGGAGTCATGGCCGGTGATCGCGATCAGATCGTCGACCCGGCTGGCCGAGCCGGGGGCGATGGTGTCGTAGGGGATGCGGATGAACAGGGCGGCGACGGCGGCCACCAGCAGGACCGAGGCGAAGGCGGCGGCCGCCACCATCGCCGGGCGCTGTCGGGAGGGGGGGCCGGGAGGGGAAGGCGCGGCGGTCGGGCCCGGGGGGAGCGGAGGCGACGCCGTCGGGGAACCGGAACCGGCCGTCGGCGGTGTGCCCCAGCCCGATCCCGGGGACACGGCCGTCCCCCAGCCGTAGCCGGAAGCCGGAGAGGAATCGGGTGCCTCGGAGGCGCCCGGTAGCATCGGGTCGGTTGTGTCCACGTTCCTGGTCGGCCTCGTGGTCGCGGCGGCGACCGTCATCGTTCTTCGGGTCGCGTTGAGCGACCCGGACCAGCCTGCCACGATCCGCCGCACTCCCAGCCGCGACCGCCCCCGTCGCCCACCCGTCACCCGCCGCCACCGCGCCACGCGGGGCCACCGGCCGGCGGCCCCCCGGCCGCAGACCCGGTTGCCCGATTCCCCACCCACACCCGATGCCCCGCTTCAAGGGCCGCTCGGCCCCGCTGCCCCACGCAAGGGGCCCCGCGGGCCCAGGCGTCCGCCGGCCCAGGGCTGGGTCCGGATGCGCTCAGGGTTGGCCCTGGTGATCCTGGTGACGTTCGTCGGCGTCCTCATGGCGCTCACCACGGGAGCGGGGCTGGCCCTGGCGGCGCGGGCCCTGCGTCAAGCGGTCGGGTGAGACCGGTGGGTCCCGGCGCTCGGCGACTCTCAGGCGGCCAGTTCCATCTTCACCACGAATCGCTGGTCGGCCGACCCCGGGGGGTGGCAGGCGTAGAGCGTGGCGGTGAAGGCCCGGGTCTGGTCGGCGATCCAGGTGTCGGACGGCTTCACGACCTGGTGGCCGGTCACCCGGTAGATCGTGCGCACGCCGTTGAGGGTGAAGATCACCTGGTCCCCAGCCACCAGCTCGGCGATGCGCTCGAAGGGGTGGTCATGGGTGACCCGGTGACCGGCGATGACGACATTGCCGAGCTGGCCGGGCATGGCCGAGCCCGGCCAGTGGCTGGGGCCCTGGTCGATGTTGTGGAGGGTGACGCCGTCGAAGAGGGCGTGCGTGAGGCCGATCTTGGGGATCTCGATGGTGCCCAGGCGCACCACGGGTTCCGGGGCGTAGGGGTCGTCGGGAATGGCAATGGGGTAGGACAGGGGCGCGGTGGTGGTCGGCGCCGGCCTCGCCGCACGGGTGAAACGAGCCGGCGACCACAGGCCGGCCGGACGGTCGGGCACTGGTCGCCCGGGGCCGGCGCCCGCCGTGGGCGACGCTCCCCCGCACCCGGTGACCACGGCCAGCATCGCCACCACCGACACCACGAGGGCCGGAACCGATGCCTGGCGCTTCGGCATCGGGCGCATCGTCCCATGGTGGCATGGCCCGCCGAGTCAGCGACGGCGCGTGGCTGAGGCCGCCGACCGGCGGCGAGCGGTGGCGCTGGCCGGTCACACCGGTGACGTCGACACCGCCCGAGCTCACCTCCACGACCCGGCGCCGGTGGTGCGGTCCACCGCCCTCGCCGCCCTGGCCCGCCTGGGCGCGGCCACCATCGCCGAAGTTCGAGAGGCGCTGGGCGACGAAGAACCCACCGTCCGCCGCCGGGCCTGCGAGGTCACCACTGCGGTCGACGGCGTGGACGCGTCCGGACTCCTGGCCGACCCCGACCCCCGTGTCGTCGAGGTCGCCGCCTGGGCTCTGGGCGAGAAGGTGTCGGTGACGGCCGAGGCCCTCGACGCTCTGGTGTCCGTGGCCACCGGGCACGACGACGCCCTGTGCCGGGAGGCCGCGGTCGCGGCGCTGGGCGCCATCGGCGACGAACGAGGCCTGCCCGCCATCCTGGCCGCCACCGCCGACAAGGCCACCGTCCGGCGCCGGGCGGTGATCTCCCTGGCCGGATTCTCGGGGCCGGGCGTCGACGCCGCCCTGGAGGCCGCCCTCGGTGACCGCGACTGGCAGGTCCGCCAAGCGGCCGAAGACCTGAGCGGCACGCGCTGACCGACGGCGGGCCCGCCCACGACTCAGGGGGTGAAGCGGACCCGCAGGTCGACGAGGCCCCGCAGGGTGAGGCTGTCGCGATGCCCGGGCTGGCCGCCCACCAGCTCCCAGGTGGCGAACCGCTCGAGCAGACGGTCGAGCACCACCTGGCCCTCGAGGCGGGCGAGGGCCGCGCCCAAGCAGTAGTGGATGCCACTGCCGAAGCTGAGTGCCGCGCCGCCGTCCCGGCCCACGTCGAGGCGGTCGGGGTCGGTGAAGCGGTCGGGGTCGCGGTTGGCGGCGCCGAGAAGCACGAGCAGGGTGTCGCCCGCCTCGATGTCGTGGCCGGCCACGTCGATGGCCTCGTTGGCGGTGCGGGCGGTGATCTGCACCGGGCTGTCGTAGCGCAGTAGTTCCTCGACCCCCGGCCGCAGGAGGGAGCGGTCGTTGCGCAGGCGGCCCAGTTGTACGGGGTCGCCGAGGAGGGCCAGCACCGAGTTGCCGATGAGGTGGGTGGTCGTCTCGAAGCCGGCGGCGAACAGCAGGATGGCGGTGGAGATGAGCTCGCGCTCGCTGAGCTGGTCGCCCTTGTCCTCGGCCTCGATCAGCTGGGTGAGCAGGTCGTCGCGCGGGTGGGCCCGACGTTCGGCCACCAGGGCGGCGAAGTACTCCTCCATGGTGGCGCGCGCCGCAGTGGCGGCGGCCAGGGCCTCGGGCGTGACGGCCAGCTCCAGCACTGCGGTGCTGGCTCGCACCAACGGGCGGAACTGGGCCCTGTCCTCGGCGGGCACTCCCAACATCTCACCGATGACGGTCACCGGGAGGGGGAAGGCCAGGGTATCCATGAGGTCGACCTCGCCGGCGCCGAAGCTGTCGATGAGCTGGTCGACGATGGCCACGACCCGGCCTCGCAGCGCCTCGACGGTGCGGGGCGTGAAGGCCCGGGTGGCCAGGCCCCGCAGCCTGGTGTGGTCGGGCGGGTCGGCGAACAACATGTTGGAGTGGTCGTCGCGGAAGGCAGCCTGCTCGGCCTGCTGGGCGTCGCTCAGCCCCAGGGCCCGGGCCGCCCCGGAGAAGTCCTTGCCGACGCGTGCGTCACGTGAGACCGCCTGGCAGTCGTCGAAACGGGTCAGGACCCAGAACCCGATGGCGCTGCGATGGACGGGTGCCATCGAACGCAGCCGGGCGTAGCGCGAGTAGGGGTCGGCTCGCCCTTCGGGAGTAGCCACCAGCTCCAAAACGACGGCATCGGCCTCGGCCGCGATCAGGTCAGTCGCCATGTCCCCGTGCTAGCAGTTCGCCGGGCGCTCCGTCGGTCGCCGCCCCGAGCCCGGACCTACCGCTCGGCACCCATGAACAGCACCTTCAGTGACTCGAAGGCCTCCAGGCACTTGCCGGCGCCGAGGACGACGCATTCGAGAGGAGCTTCGACCAGGTGGACGGGCAGCAACGTCTCCTCGGCCAGGCGGCGGTCGAGGCCCCGCAACAGACCGCCGCCCCCGACCAGGTGGATGCCCTGCAGGATGAGGTCCTGGGCCAGCTCCGGCGGGGCGAACCCCAGGCAGTTGATGACCGAGTCGACGATGGCCCGAACCTGTTCCTCGATGGCCTCCCGCACCTCACCGGGTGACAGGATGGCCGTCTTGGGCAGCCCCGACATGAGGTCGCGCCCGCGGACCTCGGCCTTGACGTCTTCGGCCACGGGGTAGGCCGAGCCGATTGCCAGCTTGATCTCCTCGGCCGTGCGCTCACCGATGGCCATGCCGTACTCCCGGCGGACGTAGGCCTGGAGGGCGGCGTCGACGTCGAACGACCCCACCCGGATGGCCTCGAGCGCCACGATGCCGCCGAGGGAGATCATGGCCGTCTCGGTTGTGCCTCCGCCCACGTCGACGACCATGTTGCCGAGGGGCTCGTGGATGGGCAGGCCGGCTCCTATGGCGGCGGCCATGGGCTGGGCCACGAGCTGGGCGTCGGCTGCACCCGCCTGGCGTGCCGCCTCCTTCACGGCGCGCCGCTCCACCTCGGTGATGGCCGAGGGCACGCACAGCAGAACCCGCGGGCGCTGGAAGCGGGACAACCCGGCCCGCTGCAGGAGCAGGCGGATCATCCGCTGGGTGATGTCGAAGTCGGTGATGGCCCCCTTGCGCAGGGGCCGGACGGCCTGGATGTAGCCGGGCGTGCGACCGATCATGTGCCACGCCTGCTGGCCCATGGCCAGCACGTCCTGGGTCTGGACGTTCAGGGCGATCACCGTCGGCTCGTTGAGCACGATCCCCCGGCTCTTGGCGTAGACGAGGGTGTTGGCGGTGCCCAGATCGATGGCCAGGTCCCTAGCCAGGGTGACGGCCCCTTGGCCGGGACGACGGCGGTGGCGAGGAGTCGTCGGGGGCGAGGGCGCCCAGCTCCTTGCTGAACTCCTTCATGCTGTGCTCCATTGACCGGGGGCGGCGGGCCCGGGCCCACAGCACCAGGCAGCCGACGAGGCTGATGCCCAGGGCCAGCCCCAGATAGAGAAGGTTCTTCATGACACCTCGACGACGGGGTGGGAGCAGGTGGACCAGTCCTCGCCGCCCTCCCAAGTCTCTCGCTTCCAGATCGGCACGGTGGCCTTGAGGGTGTCGATGCACCAGCGGGCGGCCACGAAGGCGTCGTCGCGGTGCGGCGACGAGGCCACCACCACGACGGAGGTCTCCCCGACGGTGAGGCGCCCGGTGCGGTGGAGGAGGGCGAGGCGCCCGATGTCGGGCCACCGCCGGTGGGCCTCGGCGGCGATGGCCGCCAGGCGGGGCTCGACCTCGCTGTCGTAGGCCTCGTAGTCGAGGGCGGTCACGTTGGGCCTGCCTTGGGCATGGTCGCGGACCATCCCGGAGAACACCACGACCGCGCCGCAGTGGGCCACGGCGGCCCATTCCATGGCCGCCTGGACGGGGAGGGCGTCGGGGCCGATGCCCACCCAGTCGTCACTGTCGGGCGGTTGCAGGGGCACATGCAAATGGTATCGGGAGCAGGTGAGGGTCCAGAAGCTGGAGACCCTGAGGGTCAGAAGCTGGACCCTGAAAGAGAAATCCGTGCTCTCGCCGGTAACCTGCGCGGTCATGGACCCTGTCGAACCGGAGGACGAGCCCTCCGAGTTCCGGGAGCCACCGTCGCCCGACGACCGCCTCTGGCGGCACCCGTCAGAGCTGGCCCTCGGCGGCTCCGGCGCCCACCCTCTGCTGGGCGGGCCGCTCCCCGCCGACGGACGACGGCGGCCACGGGAACGGACGCCGACGTGGGCAGTGGCCGGCGTGTCGGCGCTGGTCGCCGGGCTCCTGTCGGCCGGCCTGGTCGTGGCCGTGGTGGGGACGCGGACCCTGTCGTCGTCGTCCGACGTCGCCTTCGAACGCCAGATGGTGCGGCCGCGGACGGCCTCCACCGTCTCCACGTCCCCGGTTGTCGACATGGCCGAGCGGCTGCGCCCGGCCATCGTCCAGCTCAAGGTCCAGGCCCCTGGGCACGCCGCCACTGCCTCGGGCGTCATCTTCCGCAGCGACGGCCATCTCCTCACCAGCGCCCACGTAGTCGAAGGAGCGACGAGCATCAGGGTGGGCATGTCCAACGGGCGAGAGGTGGTGGCCCGCCTGGTGGGGACCGACCCCGAGACCGACACCGCCGTGGTGAAGCTCGACGGAGGGCCGTTCCCGGTGGCCACCCTGGGCAGCGCCATGGACCTCCGGGTGGGCCAGACGGCCGTGGCCATCGGGTTCCCTCTGGGGCTGACCGGGGGCCCGTCGGTCACCGGCGGGATGATCAGCGCCCTGCACCGTGAGATCACCCTGAACTCCCCCGCCACCCCGTCCCACCCCACCCTCGTCGACATGATCCAGATCGACGCCCCGGTCTCGGCGGGCTCGTCGGGAGGAGCGCTGCTCGACACCAACGGTGCGGTGATCGGCATCACCACCGCGGTCACCCCCGGCGATGCCGGCGCCTCGCCCAGCGACGCGACGGCGGCGGCGGCGTCGGGCGGGGACGGGTCGAGCTTCGGGTTCGCCACCGCCATCGACGTGGCCCGCTCGGTGGCCGACGAGCTGATCCGCACCGGGAAGGTGGTGCACTCGTGGCTGGGGGTCGAGGCCGGCGATCTCGACGTGACGACGGCCGTAGACCTCAACCTCGACGGCGGCGCCATGGTCGGGCAGGTGACCCCGGGAAGCCCGGCTGAGCGGGGGGGCCTGGCCCCCGGCGATGTGATCGTCGGTGTCGCCGGCCGTACCGTGACATCGATGGGCGAGCTGGTGATGGCGCTGCGTTCACATCCCCCCGGCGACACGGTGGCGCTGAAGGTCATCCGGGATCATCAGGGTCGCACCGTGACGGTGACGCTGGTGGAACGACCAGTGCCGTCCTGATCGCCCGAACGACGTACCATTCGTCCGATGAGCAGTGAGCCGCCGGGGGGCACGAACCCCTTCGAAGGGTGGCCGATGTTCGGCGACCTCGCTCGCTGGTTCGGCGGTCAGGGCCCGGTCAACTGGGACGTCGCCCGCCAGACGGCCCAGTGGATTGCCACCGACGGTGCCTCCGAGCCCAACGTCGAGCCGCTCGAGCGCATGCGCATGGAGGAGCTCCTGCGGTCGGCCGACCTCCACGTGGGCGAGGCGACGGGGCTGTCCACCTCGGTCGCCGGCGGCGTCCTCAGCGTCCTTCCCGTCACCAGGGGTGACTGGGCGCTGCACAGCATGGAGTCCTACCGGCCCTTCCTCGAGCGCCTGGCCGCCGCCCTGGCCCAGTCGGCGCCGCCGGGCACCGACCCCGACCCGGCCACCGCTCTGCTCGGCGACCTCGGCAAGATCCTCGTCCCCGTCCTGCTCGGCGTGCAGTCGGGCTACATGGTCGGCCACCTGGCCCGGCGTTCGATGGGCCAGTACGACCTGCCCCTCCCCCGGATGCCCGCCGATCAGCTCCTCGTCGTGCCCCCCAACCTCGACGCCTTCGCCACCGAGTGGAGCCTGCCCGCCGCCGACCTGCGCATGTGGGTGTGCATCCGGGAGGTCACCACCCATGCCGTGCTGGGCCGGCCCCATGTGCGGGCCCGCCTGCGCGGCCTGGTCGACGAGTACGTGAGTCGTTTCGAGGTCGATCCCGACGCGGTGGAGCACAGCTTCGGCGACATCGACCCCACCGACCCCCAGGCCCTCCAGAGCGTGCTCGGCAACCCCGAGACGCTCCTCGGGGCCGTCCAGACCGATGCCCAGCGCGAGGTGCTGGTCCGCATGGCCACCCTCACCATGGCCATCACCGGCTATGTCGACCACGTGATGGACGAGGTGGGCCATGGGCTGGTGGGCGCTTATGAGATGGTTACCGAGGCCATGCGCCGGCGGCGGGTGGAGCCGTCCGAGGGCGACCGCTTCGCCGGCCGCCTGGTGGGGTTGGGCCTCGATCGGGCCGAGTACGAGCGAGGGGCGGCGTTCGCCGAGGGCATCGTCGATCGGGCCGGCGAGGAGGGCCTGCGCCGTCTGTGGCACAGCGACAAGGAACTGCCCACGCCGGCCGAGCTCGGCGCACCCGGGCTCTGGCTGGCTCGCATCGACCTGCCCGACGACGAGTGAGCGCCGGACGATCCGGACAAAGCGGTTGAACACCGGCGCCCACGTCCCTTAGGATGGTCGCCTGAGCGGACAGCCGACGGGTACCCCCAGCACTCGTCGGTTGCCGCTCGGCTTTCACTCCCCCTCGTCGGCTGACGTGAAGGCCCGCAGTCCGGTGGCGTAGACCACGAACGCCGCCCCGCAGCCCAGGGCGATGAGGGCCATCCCCACGCCGCTCGGGATCGGGATGACGACAGGGACGGCGGCCCCGGCCACCCAGACGAGCTGGAACCGCGTCTCGAAGCGGGCGAAGGTCCGGCCTCGGACGGCATCGGGGGCGTCGCGCTGCACGATGCTGTCGAAGGCCAGCTTCCCGGCGCCGGCGCCGGCGCCGAGCACGCACGCCAGCACGGCGATGCTGGCGCGCCCGCCCGTCCAGGCGGCGAGGGCGGCGGCGACGGCCACCGCCGCCAGGGAGCCGGCCAGTATTCGCTCCTCGGCGATCAGGCGGCGCAGGCGGGGCGCCACCGCCGCGCCCGCGAAGGAGCCCACCATGCTGGCGCCCAGCACCACGCCGAACCACCACGCCGGCGCCTGGTCACGGCGGAGGACGAAGGCAGTCAGAAAGACCAGGAAGCCCACGGCGGCGCGCAGCCCGGCCATGGCCGTCACCGACAGCCGGATGGCGGCGGCGCGGAGCTCGGCCTTCTCCTCGGCGGCGCTGACGATGGGGGCATTGCCCCCCGGCACCCGCTTGAGACGGAACCCGGCGACGGCGGCGACGGCGAAGGTGAGAGCCGACAGTCGCAGGACCCACGGGGCACCCCCGAGGAAGCCGATCTTGAGAACGGCGGCGCCGGGGATGGCCACCACGAACCCGGCCACGACGCCGAGGACGGCCAGGCGGGAGTTGGCCTCGACCAACTCGTCCTCGTCGGCAACCGTCGGCGGCACGAGGGCGCTCTTGGTGATCGAGTAGGCCTTGGACAAGACCAGCACGACGAAGGCCTCGGGGAACAGGAGGAGGCTCTGCAGATGCCGGGCCATGTACAGGCACACGACAGCCCGGCCCGCCACACAGGCGATCAGCGTCATGCGCCGCCCGTTGCGGCTGCGATCGAGGAGCGGTCCCAGCCAGGGAGCCACCACCGCGAACGGCGCCATGGTGAGCAGCAGGTACAACGCCACCCGGTTGCGGGCGGCGTCAGGGGAGATCGAGAAGAACAGCGACCCGGCCAGGGCCATGGTGACCAGGGTGTCCCCGGCGATGGCCAGCACATGGGCGGTGGCCAGCCGGCCGAAGGGCGTGGTGGAGAGCCGGAGTCGGGGTCGGGGTCGGGACGACCGCCGCAGGGGCTCCCAGCCACCTCCCGGCGCGTCGCTTCGATGCTCGCTGATGGATCGATCGTAGGGTGTCAGCCCCGGACCAGCTCCATGCGTCGATCGAAGAGCCGCTCGAACAGCTCACGCTTGCGGCGCCCGCCCCACAGGTCGACATCGATGTCGGTGCCGGATCGCACATGGACCCTGACCCGGGCGTCGTCGAGGGCCACGTCGATCTCGCCGACCGCAGCGGCCCGGCCCCGGTCGAGGCCGTCGGCCACCCGCAGCAGGGCCGCCAGCCGGGCCAGGGTCTCGCGCCGGGGGACGGCCACGCCGGCCATGCCGTCGGAGGATGGCCGCGGATCACCACCGCGGTGGTAGCGGGCCAGGGCGGCCACCTCGGCCACCTCCTCGGGCGAGAAGCCCCGCAGGCGGCCGTGCTGGATCAGGTAGGCGGTGTGCTTGTGGTGGGACTCGGTGGCCACGTGCTCACCGATGTCGTGCAACAGCCCGGCGTGCTCGAGCAGCTCCCGGTCGCCCGGCGTCAGGCCGTGCAACGACAGGGTCTGGTCGAACAGGTCGAGAGCCAGACGGGTGGCCTGGCGGCTGTGGCCCTCGTCCCAGTTGCACCCGCGGGCCAGGCGCAACACCGACGAACGGCGGATGGCCCGGGGGTCGCCGCTCCAGTCGGCGTCGTCGTGGCGCTTGATGCGGTCGAGGACGATGCCCTCGCGCAGGGCCCATTCGCTGACGGTCAGCTCGTCGAAGCCGAACAGCTCCATGGCGGTGATGAGCAGGACTGAGCCGGCGGGGATGATGTCGGCCCGGCGGACGTCGAGACCGGGCAGCCGCGCCCGCTCGGAGGCGGACAGCTTCATGAGGTGGTCGTGGACGGCCAGGAACTCGTCGCGGCCGAAGCTCAGTTGGTTGACCGATGTGGGGATGCCGCCGGGGCGGCGGGCGGCCACCATCCGGGTCAGGGCCAGGAACGTTCCGCTCGTGCCCACGGCCATGGTGGGGTGCAGGTGGGCGACCTCGTCGGCGAGGGGCGCCAGGCCGGAGGTGATCCGTTCCCTGAGGCGGCGGACGTCCTCGCTCGACGGCGGGTCGGCGCCCACCAGCTCGGCGGTGAGGCGGGCCGCCCCCAACTTCACGCTCGACGCCCACCGCAGGCCGGCGGCGTCGCCCACCATGACCTCCAGGCTCCCGCCGCCGAGGTCGAGGCACAGGGCGGGGCCGGGATCGATGACGATGCTGGCCCGGATGGCCTCGAAGATCAGCCGGGCCTCCTCCAGGCCGCTGATCACCGAGATCCGGACCCCCGCCTCCGATTCGATCCGGTCGACCAGCTCCCCGCCGTTCTCCGCTTCCCGGATGGCGCTGGTGGCGCAGGCCACCAGGTCGTCGCTGTCGACCCCTTCGGCCAGGGTGCGGTAACGGCGAACGGTCGTGACCGCCCGCTTCATCGCCGACTGGCCGATGCGACCGCCGCGGCTGACCTCGTCGCCCAGCCGCAGCATCTCCTTCTCGCGCACGAGCGGGGCGAAGGTGCCGTCGGGATGGGCGTCGACCACCAGGAGATGGAACGAGTTGGTCCCCAGGTCCAAGGCGGCAATTCGCATTCGAGGCGAACGCTACCCCGCCCCCGATGCCTTTCCGCCAGCGGCGACGACCTACTTCGGCGGCGGCAGGTAGCGGGCGGTCAGGGCGCCCGTGCCGTTGGTGGCCACCTCCCAGGTCGCCGCTTTTGCGCACGGGTAGTCACGGGGAAGATCGAGGCCGTGGTCGGCGGCCATGGCTTCCAGGATCTTGGGCATCATGTCGCCGTGGGTGCACAGCACCGCCGTCGTGGACAGCAGGCCCCCGACGAACTCGGCCACCTCGGACCTGGCCGTCCCCTCGGCCAGTTCGGGCTTCGGCTCCACCGCCAGCCCGAGCTTGTCGGCCAGGGGCTGCACCGTCTGGACGCACCGCAACGACGGGCTGGAGTACACCGCGGTGGCGCCGCCGTCAGCCAGCAGGTCGACGAGCGCCTCGGCTTGGCGCCGGCCCTTCTTGCTCAGGGGACGGCGTCCGTCGGGCCCCTTCCAGTCGTGGCGGCTGCCAGCCTTGCCGTGGCGGACGAGGTAGAGAGGCACGGGGCGAGATCCTAAGGCCTCAGACGGACAGCGATTCGGTGACCCGGCGGTCTCGCGCGTACGAGAGCAGGGCGCCGGCGCCCGTCGGCGCGACCCAGCGCACCTCGTCGACCTCGTGGTTGGGGACGAAGGTGCCGCTCACCGGCTCCATGGCCCAGTAGCGCACGACCTTGGCCTGGCCGTGGCGGTCGGCGTAGGTGACGGGTGGCAACTCGGCGCCCAGCCGGCAGCGCAGACCGGTCTCCTCCTCGACTTCCCGCAACGCGGCCGCCTCCGAGGTCTCGCCCGTGTCGAGCTTGCCCTTGGGCAGGCTCCAATCGTCGTACTTGGGGCGGTGGACGAGCAGGATCTCCAACCCCGCCGGCCCTCGTCGCCACACCACCCCGCCGGCGGCCCGCACCACCTCATCCATGCGCTGCGGCCCGGTCAACCAAGCCCCGACCGCCGCTTCTTCTTGACGACCTTCTTCCAGGCCGCCGGCCAGGCATCCCGGCAGGCGGCCTCCTCGGCCCGCTGCACGGCGATGAGCTCGCCGGCAGCCAGGGCCTCGGCGGCCCCGGCCTCGCCGGCGGCCACCCGCAGCCACTCCTCGGCCACGACGGCATCTTGATGATCACCGAGCACCTCCTGCAGCCGGGCCAGGGCCTTGGTGAACTTCCTGGTGCCACCACCGACGACGGCCCCGGCCGCCTCGGCCGGGTACCGGGTGCGCTTGGTGCGGATGCGGACCTGATGGAGCTCCTCGTCGGACGGCTCGGGTCCCAGCTCGCCCACCGCCTTCTCGAGATGTCGCCAGGGCCGCACCATGAGGTCGACCACCACCTGTTCGGCGGTCGCGTCGGCCTCGGGGAGCAGCGCAGGGGCCCGGGCGCCGGCCACCAGCCGGTCGAGCAGGTCGAGGTAGCGGCCACTCGACATCGCCTCCAGCAGGCGGGCGCCGGCGGCCTCGCGCTCTTTGGCCAGGCGGCGGAACAGCGGCGCCAGGCCGGCGGTGTCGCGCTCGGGCAGCGCGTCGGCCTGGCGACGGAGGCGCTCGGTCAGCACGTCGGCATCGCGCACCCCTCCCAGCTCCCCCGACAACCACTTCAGCTCACTGCGCAGGGCGACGACCCATTCGTCCACCAGGACGGGGGCGAACGTACGGAGGTCGGAGCGCAAACGTCGGGCGCCGACCCGCGCCTGGTGGACGTCCTCGGGATCGTCACCGATCCGCACACCGGCGTCGTGGCGCAGGATCCGCGTCACCGACCCCACCATGGCCGACCGCACCAGGTCAGCGGCGCTGGGATGGTCGTCGAGGTCGACGGTGGTCAACTCGGCGGGCTCGAGGGCACGGGCGCCGAGGGCGCGCATGAGCTTCGGCGTGGAATCGGGCTTGCCCGCGCCGGCGTGGCGGAGGCAGGCGACCACGGCGTCCAGCAGGCCGGAAGGGGCCCGGTCGGCCATCTCCACCTCGACCTCCCGGAAACGGGCGACCACCGCGCCGTCGTGGAGCACCGACACCTCGTCGTCGACCACCTCGGCGACCAACAGACCTTCGACATCGCTCAGCACGACGCCCGTGCGCCTGGTGTGGATGTGGGCCACGGGGCCGAGCCGGCCCCGCCGCAGATAGGCCCGCACCAGGCCGATGGCCTCGGCGGGGACGGCGTCGGGGGGGCCGTCCCAGCTCACCTCCCGGCGCACGAGGGCGGGGCCCTCGTCGCCCTCGGGGAGCTTCACCGTCCAGGCCGTGCCCTCGCCGGTTCGATGGCGCACGGTGACGCCCCAGCGGGCCAGGCGCAGGTCGTCGGTGTCGTAGTACACGGCGTCCAGGTCGCGCTCGGCCATCGGGGCCGACGTCACGCCCTCGAAGACGCTGTCGAGATCGGGAAGGTGGAAATCGGATCGGGCCCCGAGCTTGACCTCGCGCTCGGTGGCCGACCGGCCCGGCGACATCAGCTCCGCCTCACCCCGTCGCTCTTGTGCCGGCGGCGGCCCCGGTCGAAGGCCAGCTCGTGCAGCCGGACCTGGGCGTTGATCTCCCTCTCGGTGGCGACCTTCTGCCACGAGCAGTCCGGGTGCAGCTCCGAGGCCAGCAGGTCGTCGGACAGGCACACGTCCAGGATCTCCTGCAGGCGCCCCTGCAGCTCGGCATCGGTGACCGGCGTGACCGCCTCGACCCGCCGGTCGAGGTTGCGGGGCATGAGGTCGGCCGACCCTATGAAGTAGCGGCGTTCGTGGCGCGAACCGAAGGCGTAGATGCGCGAGTGCTCCAGGAAGCGGCCGACGATCGACCGGACCCGGATGTTCTCCGAAAGCCCCTCCACCCCCGGACGCAGGCAGCAGATGCCCCGGATGATGAGGTCGATGCTGACCCCCGCCTCGGAGGCGGCGTACAGCTCGTCGATGACGGCGGCGTCGACCAGGCTGTTCATCTTCATCACGATGCGACCCTCGTCGCCGGCGTCGCGCTGGGCCTGGATGAGGGCCACCATCTCGGCGCGTAGCGACAGCGGCGCCACGAGCAACTTGCGGTAGTGCGACTTGCGGCTGTAGCCGGTGAGGTAGTTGAACAGCTCGCTGAGGTCGGCACCCAGGTCGTCGTCGGCCGACAGCAGGCCCAGATCTTCGTAGAGGCGAGCCGTCTTGGGGTTGTAGTTGCCGGTGCCCACGTGGCAGTAGCGGCGGATCCCCTCGGGCTCGTCGCGCACGACGAGGGCGGTCTTGGTGTGGGTCTTCAGCCCCACCAGGCCGTAGACGACGTGCACGCCCGCCTCTTCGAGGGCGCGGGCCCAGGCGATGTTGGCCTGCTCGTCGAAGCGGGCCTTGAGCTCGACCAGCACGGCCACCTGCTTGCCCGCCTCGGCCGCCCGGATCAGGGCCTTGACGATGGGACTGTCGCCCGACGTGCGGTAAAGGGTCTGCTTGATGGCCAGCACGTTGGGGTCGGCGGCCGCCTGCTCCACGAAGGCCACCACCGACGTGGTGAATGAGTCGTACGGGTGGTGGACGAGCACGTCGCGCTCGCGCAGCACGGCGAACAGGTCGGCGGGGTCACCCTCGGCGTCGACCAGCGCCGGCTGGGTGACGCCAACCCAGGTCTCGTCCTTGAGCTCAGGGCGGTCGAGCTCGTAGACCGACCACAGGCCGCCGAGATCGAGGGGACCGTTGACGGCGTAGAGGTCGTCGGGCTCGACCTCGAGCTCCCGCATGAGGAGGTCCCGTGTCTCGTCGCTCATCTCGGCGTCGACCTCCAGGCGCACCGCCCGCCCGAACCGGCGCCGGCGAAGCTCGAGCTCCACGGCCGCCAGCAGGTCGTCGGCCTCGCCCTCCTCCAGCGCCAGGTCGGCGTTGCGGGTGACCCGGAACGGCTCGCGGTTCTGGATCTCCATCCCTGGGAACAGGGTGCCGAGGTGGGCGGCAATGACCTGTTCGACGGGCACGAAGCGCTCGCCGTCGGGCATGACCACGAAGCGCGGGAGCAGCGGAGGGACCTTGACACGGGCGAAGCGGTGCTCGCCCGTCTTGGCGTCCTGCACGGTGACAGCCAGGTTCAACGACATGTTGGAGATGTAGGGGAACGGGTGGCCGGGATCGACGGCGAGCGGGGTGAGCACCGGGAAGATGCGCTCGTGGAAGGCCTTCACCAGGAACTGGCGATCGTCGTCGTCGAGGGACTCCCAATCGGACAACACGATGCCGGCTTCGCCCAGGGCCGGTGCCACGCCGTCGAGGAAGGCCCGTCCCTGGCGGGCGAACAGGCCGTGGACCCGTTCGCGGATGGCCCGCAACTGCTCGGTGGGGCTCATGCCGTCGGGGCCGATCGCTCCCAGGCCGGCGGCGACCTGCTCCTTCAACCCCGCCACCCGCACCTGGAAGAACTCGTCGAGGCCGTCGCTGAAGATGGCCAGGAACTTGGCCCGCTCGAGCAGCGGCTGGTGGTCGTCCTCGGCCAAGGTGAGCACCCGTGCCGCGAAGTCGAGCCACGACAGGTCGCGGTTGAGGTACCGGCCCGCTCCGGTGGGCTCGGGGGCCACCTCGCCGTCGGTGCCCTTGGCTCGCACGTCCACTTCGGTCACTGCGACCCACGGTAGTGGTTGTCGGCACCCGGCGAACAGGCTCCATCGGCGCGGCGCGACCATGTCGGGGACATGAGCGACCAGCCGTCAGCGCCGGGTCTGTCCCCTTCGCAGCGAGCCACCCTCACGGCGCTGCTGGTGTCGGAGGGCGTTGAGACCTCCGAGCGCATTGCCGCCCTCGTCGAGCGGTTCGAGGCCGTCGTCGAGGTGTCGGCACTCTCAGCCGCCGACGACGAGCACGACCCCGAGGGAGCCACCGTGGGCTTTGAACGGGCCCAGTTGGCCGCTCTGATCGACGAGGCCCGCCGCCACCTCGATGCCGTCGAGGCGGCCGCGCAGCGCCTGGCCGGCGGCGATTACGGCGTGTGCCAGAGCTGTGGCCGCCCCATCGGCGTCGACCGCCTCATGGCCCACCCCGTCGCCCGCACCTGCGTCGCCTGCGCCGCCGGCGTCAGCTCCGGGCTCAGGCGCCGGATCAGTGGCCCGGGGTCACGATGACCGCTCCCAACCGGCGCGGGTGGGCGGCATGAAGCTGCGCCCGGCGCCGTCGGTGACGATACCGAGGACCTGGTGGACGCCGAGGACGCCGTCCTCGAAGCGATTGGCGCATCCGGCCATGTACAGGCGCCAAATGCGGGCTCGGCGTGGACCGACGAGGGCCACGGCCTCGTCCCACTTCGCCTCCAGGTTGGCCACCCAAGGGTGGAGCGTCTTGACGTAGTGCTCGCGCAGCGACTCCACGTCGCGCACCTCGAAACCGGCTCGCTCCATGGCCAGGACGACTTCGCCGACGTCGAGCAGTTCCCCGTCGGGGAAGACGTAGCGGTTCATGAACGACCGCCGGCCCGGCTTGCTGGAGCCGGGGGTGGAGATGGCGTGGTTCAGGAGCCGGCCGCCCGGGCCTAGCAGCGCGCGCAGATGGGAGAAGTACAGGTCCTGTCGAGCCCGCCCGACGTGCTCGAACATGCCGATCGACGAGATGGCGTCGAAGGTCTCGCCATCGACCAACCGGTAGTCCTGCAGGCGGATGTCGACCTGGCCGTCAAGGCCGGCGTCGGCGACCCGGCGGCGGGCGAGCTCAGCCTGCTCGCGGCTCACGGTGACCCCGACCACCTCGGCTCCGTGGTGGCCGGCGGCGTGGATGGCCATCGAACCCCAACCGCAGCCGACATCGAGCAGGCGCATCCCTGGGCGCTCGTGCAGCCCCAGCTTGCGGCACACGAGCTCGAGCTTCGCCTCCTGGGCCTGCTCCAGGGTGGTGTCGTCGTCGGCAAAGCGGGCGCAGGAGTACGTCATGCTCGGACCCAGCACCAGCCGGTAAAAGTCGTTGCTGACGTCATAGTGATGGCTGACAGACGCTCGGTCCCGGCCGACGGAGTGCCGCCAGCCGACGGGCAGCACTTCTTCGGGAGGCGCCGGGAGCGGGCGCCCGATGGCGCCCATCCGGCGGGCGGCACGAGCCCCAGCCAGGAGCCCGGCCAGGCCGAGGAAGCGCATGTCCTGTGGGGCCGACTCTTGGAGGACGTGCAGGATGGCGAAGATGTCACCCTCCAGCTCGATGTCGCCGGCGACGAACGCCCGGGAGAGGCCCAGCTCCCCGGGTGCCCACATGAGCCGCCGCAGGGCGTCGGCCGTGCGGATCCGCACCATGCCGGAGGGCCGCTCGGGCCCGCTATCCCGCTCGGAGGGCCGCTCGGGCCCGAGGGCCGACCCGTCGAAGAACTCGAAGCGGATCGGCACCGGGCGGCCCAGCAGCAGCTCGACCAGCGGCCGGACGGTCTGGGCTGCGGTCGTCTCGGGGCTCGGCTCCGAAGAGACCTGACCGGGCACCGGGGCCGGCGCCTGGTGGCGGAAGCGGGCCGTTCGTGGGGGTCGAGTCTTGGTCGGTACGGTCACAGCGGTGCCTCCCTACTGTCACCGGCCGGCGTCCTGCCGGTCAGTCGTCGACGTCGATTGTCTTCGCGGTGTGCCCTCCTGGTTCTCAAGAGTTGACGTCTACGTTAAAGTTACGAAAGCTTATCTGACGTGTACGTCAACTGCCACCCAAATTTTCGCCGCTGAGTGAGTGCTCACTCAGGTACGCTTTCCCCCGTGCCCATCCATGACGTGCCCTGCACCGACCGCCATCGGGCGCTCGCCATGCCGGCCGAGGAACGCCGCGCCGCCATCGTGGCCGCCGCCCTCCCGCTGATGGTCGAAAGGGGCACCAACGTCACGACCAGGCAGATCGCCGACGCCGCCGGGGTGGCCGAGGGGACGCTGTTCCGGGTCTTCCCCGACAAGGACGCCCTCCTGCGAGCGGTCATCGACACCGCCGTCGACTCCTCGCGCACGGCGCAGGTGATCGCCGCCATCGACGGGTCCCTGCCATTCGAGCAACGCCTGGAGGAGGCCGTCCGCATCATCCAGCGCCGCACCGTGGAGATGTGGCGGCTGGTGTCGGCAGCCGCTGACTCTCATGTCCTCAAGGGCCGAAAGCCGACCCGACCCGGTGACCTCGAGGCGTTGACCGAGCTGTTCGAGCCCGAGCGGCACCGCCTTCGCTACGAGCCCGTTCAGGCGGCGCTCGCCCTGCGGGCGCTGGCGGTGGCGTCCAGCCATCCCGCCCTCCACGGGGGCGACCCTACGGAGGCTTCGGAGATCGTGAGCATCGTCCTCGACGGCGTCCGCACCCGGCGATCGCGTCCTCGGGCGGGCCGGGGAGGATCCCCGTGCTGATCCGCCTGTTGCGCAGGTTCCTCGCCAGGTACAAGCGGGTGCTGCTCCTCGTCCTCGCCCTGCAGAGCGTCCAGGCCATCGCCTCGCTGTACCTGCCCAACCTCAACTCCGACGTGATCGACCGCGGCGTCATGCGGGGCGACACCGGCTACATCTGGCGGCTGGGCGGCGTCATGCTCGTCATCACCGTCGTGCAGCTGACCCTGTCGGTGATCGCCGTCTACTTCGGGTCACGGGTGGCCATGAGCTTCGGTCGCGACGTCCGCAGTGCGCTGTTCCACCGGGTCACCGACTTCTCCGCCCAGGAGGTGAGCACCTTCGGGGCGCCGTCGTTGATCAACCGCATCACCAACGACGTGCAGCAGGTGCAGATCTTCGTCGTGCTCACGTGCTCACTGGCCCTCGCCGCACCGGTCACCGCCATCGGCGGGGTGGTCATGGCCATGCACCAGGACATCGGGCTCTCCTGGCTCCTGGTCGCCAGCATCCCCGTGCTGTTGATCGCCGTCTTGTTGATCGTCGCCCGGATGGTGCCCCTCTTCCGCCTGATGCAGGAGCGCATCGACAAGGTCAACCAGGTACTGCGGGAGCAGATCACCGGGGTCCGGGTGGTGCGGGCGTTCGTTCGGGAGCCCGAGGAGCGTCGGCGCTTCGGCGTGGTGAACGCCGCCCTCACCGACACGTCGCTTGCCGCCGGCCGGACGATGGCCATGCTGTTCCCGGTCGTCCTGCTGGTGATCAACGGCTCGACCGTGGCCCTCCTCTGGGTGGGAGGGAGCCGGATCGCCTCCGGCCAGACGACCATCGGCTCGCTGATCGCCTTCCTCACCTACTTCACGCTGATCCTCACCGCCGTCATGATGGCGACCTTCGTCGGGGTGATGGCCCCGCGCGCCGCCGTGTGTGCCGACCGCATCGTCGACGTGCTCGACACGCCGACGTCGGTGCTGCCGCCCGTCGAGCCGGTCCGCTCAATGCCCTCCCCTGGTTCGGTGGAGTTCCGCGACGTCACCTTCGGCTACCCGGGGGCCGAGGCACCGGTCCTGTCCCACGTCAGCTTCGTCACCCGCCCGGGCGAGACCACGGCGATCATCGGCAGCACCGGCTCCGGCAAGACGACGCTGGTGAACCTGGTCGCCCGGCTTTTCGACGTCACCGAGGGCACCCTGCTCGTCGGCGGCGTCGACATCCGCCGGCTCGACCCCGCCATCTTGTGGAACCGCATCGGGCTCGTCCCCCAGAAGCCCTACCTGTTCTCCGGCTCGGTCCGCTCCAACCTGCAGTACGGCAAGCCCGACGCCACCGACGACGAGCTCTGGACGGCGCTGCAGGTGGCCCAGGCCGCCGATTTCGTCGCCGCCATGCCCCGCGGGCTCGACGCCGCCATCGAGCAGGGCGGCACCAACGTGAGCGGCGGCCAGCGCCAGCGCCTGGCCATCGCGCGGGCGCTGGTGCGACGGCCCGACATCTACCTGTTCGACGACTCTTTCTCTGCTCTCGACCTGGCCACCGACGCCCGATTGCGCGCTGCCCTGGTGCCCCACACCCGTGACGCCGCCGTTGTCCTCGTGGCCCAGCGGGTCTCGACCATTCGCAACGCCGACCGCATCGTCGTGGTCGAGGACGGCTGCGTCGTCGGCCTCGGCACCCACGACGAGTTGCTGGCGACGTGCCCGACCTACGTCGAGATCGTCGACTCGCAGCGCAACGCGCAGGAGGCGGCGTGACCGAAGACACCGCACCGCGCTCCGAGCCCGACCCCCCCATCCCCCAGCCAGTCATCGGGCCGGCGCCCGATGCCGCTCCGCCGGTGGAGCCGGCCGAGGTCCCCGCCCAGCTCCCGCTCAAGCCGCCGCCGCGCCCGGCCGGCATGCACCGGGGAGGCGCCATCGGCATGCCCCTGGAGCGGTCGGCCAACTTCCGCCAGTCGATGAAGCGCCTCATCGCCATGCTGGGCGACGAGCTCGTCGGCGTGGTGGCGGTGATCGTGCTGGCGGTGGTGAGCGTCTCCCTGTCGGTCCTGGGACCCAAGATCCTGGGCGACGCCACCGACATCATCTTCAAGGGCCTGCGCAACGGCGGCGCCGGCAGCATCGACTTCGGCTCTCTGCACCGGACCCTGCTCATGGTGGTGGCCCTGTACGTGGGCTCGGCCCTGCTTGCCTACGGCCAGGCGTTCATCCTGGCCGGAATCGTCCAGCGGACGATGCACCGCCTGCGCCAGCAGGTGGAGGAGAAGCTCCACCGCCTGCCCCTGCGCTACATCGACACCCAGCCGCGCGGCGACCTCCTCAGCCGCGTCACCAACGACATCGACAACCTGGCCCAGAGCCTCCAGCAGACGCTGAGCCAGATGATGACCTCGATCCTGACCCTGGTCGGCACGTTGGCCATGATGTTCGTGGTCTCGTGGGTGCTGGCGCTGGTAGCCGTCGCGACCATCCCGTTGTCGATCCTCACCATCCGCTTCATCGCCAGCCGGTCCCGCAAGCGGTTCATCGCCCAGTGGGCCCACACCGGTTCACTCAACGCCATCGTCGAGGAGGCGTTCACCGGGCACGCCATCGTGAAGGCGTTCGGACGCCAGTACGAGGTGGAGGAGCGGTTCCGGGCCACCAACGACGCGCTGTACGACGCCAGCTTCGGCGCCCAGTTCATCTCCGGGTCCATCCAGCCGTCGATGATGGCGGTCGGGAACCTGAACTTCGTCGCCGTGGCCATCATCGGCGGGGTGCGGGTGGCCACCGGCCAGCTGTCACTCGGGGCCGTGCAGGCGTTCATCCAGTACTCTCGCCAGTTCACCCAACCCCTCACCCAAGTGGCGTCCATGGCCAACGTCTTCCAGTCCGGAGTGGCGTCGGCCGAGCGGATCTTCGAGTTCCTCGACGCCGAGGAGCAGTCGGCCGACCCCGACGACGAGCGGTTGACCGAGCCGGTGCGGGGCCGGGTCGTCTTCGACCACGTGTCGTTCTCGTACAACCCCGACCGCCCACTGATCAGGGACCTGTCGCTGACGGCCGACCCCGGTCGAACCGTGGCCATCGTCGGGCCGACGGGCGCGGGCAAGACCACCCTGGTGAACCTCATCATGCGCTTCTACGAGCTCGACGGCGGCCGCATCACCCTGGACGGCGTCGACACGTCGACGATGCCGCGCCAGGAGCTGCGATCCAAGATCGGGATGGTGCTGCAGGACACGTGGTTGTTCAGCGGGACCATCCGGGAGAACATCGCTTACGGCAACCCCGATGCCGATGAGGAGAAGATCCAACAGGCGGCGCAGGCCACCTTCGTCGACCGCTTCGTCCACTCCCTCCCCGACGGGTACGACACCGTCATCGACGACGAGGAGGGCTCGGTGAGCGCCGGGGAGAAGCAGTTGCTCACCATCGCCCGGGCCTTCCTCGCCGACCCCGCCATCCTCATCCTCGACGAGGCCACCAGTTCGGTCGACACCCGTACCGAGGTCCTCGTCCAGCGGGCCATGGCGGCGCTGCGCTCCAACCGCACCAGCTTCGTCATCGCCCACCGGCTGTCCACCATCCGCGACGCCGACACCATCCTGGTCATGGAGAACGGTGCCATCGTCGAACAGGGCGACCACGACGAGCTCCTCGCCGCCGACGGTGCCTACGCTCGCCTGTACAACGCCCAGTTCGCGGCGGCGGCCACCGAGGTGGCGTAACGCATGGTGAGCGTTGACGAGGCCGCTCAGATCGCCTTGGAATTGCCCGACGTGACCGAGGGAGAGCGTTACGGCCATCGCACATGGTCCGTCGCCGGCAAGGCCTTCGCGTGGGAGCGGCCGTTCAGCAAGGCCGACCTCCG
>DATAQC010000044.1:0-2024 GCA_036264885.1 Acidimicrobiales bacterium
TTCACCGACCCGGGTTCGCACACCCGGCCCAGGTCGTTGCGCACCAGGTCGACGATCATCACGTTCTCGGCCCGGTCCTTGGCGCCGAAGTCGCCCCCGGGGGCCGCCGTTCCCTTGATGGGACTGGACTCCACCGCCCGGCCCCGACGGCGGAGAAAGGACTCGGGCGAGGCCGAGGCCACGGCGACACCGGCGGCGGGCAACCAGACCAGGGCGGCGTGAGGCGCCGGATTGCCGGCGGCCAGGACGGCCCCGAGGGCGGCCAGATCGGCTCCCGGCGGGAGCGGGGCGGAGAGGCGCCGGCACAGGTTGACCTGGTAGACGTCACCGGCGGCGATGGCATCGCGGATGACGGCAACCCGCTTGGCGTACGCGAGCCGGTCGAGACTCGACGTCCACGACTCCGGCCCCGGTCCATGCCAGGGAGGTGTCACAGGCGCCGGGCGGGCGGCCCTGACGGTGGTGAAATGTGCACACACTGCTGCGCCGTCGAAGGGCACCACCACCACCCAACCGCCCGTCGCCGGCCGGTCGAGGACGCCGAGGTCGCACGACAGATCATCGAGCCCGGTGAACAGGCGCCCGCCGACCACGGCGTAGTCGGCAGCGGCGCTCATCGTCCCAGCCTACGGGTGGGCGAGGTGCCGAGTGCCCCTTGCCGGGTGCGGATAGCCTCATCTCGTGGCAGCCCTCCCCCCCGTGGCGGCCCGGCACCGCCCGTCCGCCCAACCGGGGCCGACGTGGCCGAAGACCCGCCGGTGGCCACGGAGGCTCCTCATCGGGACGTGCATCTTCCTCTCCGTCGCCGTCGTGACCGCAGGCGGCGCCTATGCGTACCTGCGCTGGCGTCTCGACCAGATCCACAAGCTGAGCCTGTCCGACCTGGCCCAGGACAAGGGCTCGGTCATGAACGTGCTGCTGGTCGGCTCCGACAGTCGTGACCGCCTCAGCGGCGACCTGGCCCAACAGGCGGGCAAGGACGAGGTGTCGGGCCAGCGCAGCGACACGATCATGGTCCTGCACGTCGACTCCAAGGATCAGAAGGCGGCGCTGCTGTCGATCCCGCGCGACCTGTACGTGAAGATCGCCGGCGGCACCAAGTCCGACCGCATCAACTCGTCGTTCGCGTCGGGCGGCCCGCAGACCCTCATCCAGACGATCAAGGACAACCTCGGCATCCAGATCAACCACTACATGGAGGTCGACTTCGTCGGCTTCCGCGACATCGTGAACACGGTCGGCGGCGTGAACGTGTACGTCCCCGCACCGGCGCGCGACACGATGAGCGGTCTCGACATCAAGAACCCGGGCTGCATCCGCTTCGACGGCGACGTCAGCCTCGCGTGGGTCCGCAGCCGCCACTACGAGTACTTCGAGTCGGGGAAGTGGCGCACCGACCCGTCCTCTGACCTGGGGCGCATCCAGCGCCAGCAGGACTTCATCCGCCGCATGATGCGCAAGGCGGTGTCGTCGGGGCTCACCAACCCCCTCACCCTCAACCGCCTGATCGGCATCGGGGTCAAAGACGTCACCATCGACTCGTCCATGTCCACCAGCGACTTGGTGCGCGTGGCCCGCCGGTTCAAGTCGTTGAACCCCGACACGGTCGACATGCTCACCCTGCCGACCACACCCGCCACCATCGGAGGGGCCGACGTGCTCCGCCTCAACCAGGCCGAGGCCAAGACCTACGTCGACCGGCTCAACGGCCTGAACCCGGCCACCACCGGTGCCAGCGACGTCCGGCCCGGCGACGTGCGGGTCCGGGTGCTGAACGGCAACGGCTCCGAGGGAGCGGCGGCCAAAGCCGGCGCCGATCTCGGGGGACCGGGCTTCAACGTGGCCGACCAGGGCGATGCCGACAACTTCAAGTACGCCCACACCACCATCCGCTATGCCACCGGCCAGAAGGCCAAGGCCGACCTGCTGGCCCGCTACCTGAAGTCGGGTGCCATCGTCACCGAGGACAAGACGCTGCGTACCGTCGACCTGACCCTGGCCGTGGGGGCCGATTACAGCGGCGT
>DATAQC010000108.1:0-9687 GCA_036264885.1 Acidimicrobiales bacterium
CTCATCCACGCCAAGGCGGCCGACCGTTTCCTCGACGCCCTGGCCGGCGTGGAAGACCCCGAGGTCAAGCGCCGGGCCATCGGGGCCACGTTCATACGCGTCTTCGAGGAAGTGGCCGCCGATGCCGGCCTGGCCCACGGCGAGGGCGCCGCCCGCTTCCTGGTGCAGGGCACGCTCTACCCCGACATCATCGAATCGGGCACCAAGGACGCCGCCCGCATCAAGTCGCACCACAATGTGGGTGGCCTCCCCGACGACATGAAATTCGAGCTCGTCGAGCCGCTGCGCAACCTGTTCAAGGACGAGGTCAGGGCCATGGGTGAGGAGCTGGGCCTGCCGGAGGACATCGTGTGGCGCCAGCCCTTCCCGGGGCCGGGCCTGGCCGTGCGCATCGTGGGCACCGTCACCCCCGAGCGCCTGGAGATCCTGCGGTCGGCCGACGCCATCGTGGTGGAGGAGATCAAGCGCGCGGGCCTGCACCGAGAGCTGTGGCAGGCGTTCGCCGTGCTGCTGGCCGTCCGCTCGGTGGGGGTCATGGGCGACGAGCGCACCTACGCCCACCCCGTGATCATCCGGGCCGTACAGAGCGACGACGCCATGACCGCCGACTGGGCCCGGCTGCCCTACGAGCTGCTGGAGACGTTGTCATCGCGCATCATCGCCGAGGTTCCCGGCGTGAACCGGGTGGCGCTCGACATCACGTCGAAGCCCCCCGGCACCATCGAGTGGGAGTGACGGGCCGATGGTGGCCTACGACGGGCCCGAGCTGGCGCGCTGGCGACGCCAGGCCCAGGCCGCTCTCGACCTGGCAGCCTCAGCGTCGACGACGACGCCCTCGTGGTCGTGCTTCCTCGCCGAGCAAGGCGCCCAGCTGGCCCTGAAGGGGCTGCTCCACTCGGTGGGGGAGCACGCCGGCGCCTGGGGTCACGACCTGGGCCCCATCGAGCGCAGTGTGGCGGTGGTGTTCGGCGATGACTGGCCGCCTGGTCTGGATGAGCCGGCCATGCGCCTGGGTCGCCACTACCTTCCCGCCCGCTACCCCGACGCCCACCCCACGGGGGCGCCCGAAGAGCGTTACACCCCCGCCGATGCCCGCGCTGCCCACGACGACGCCGAGTCCCTGGTGGCGGCGGTCGACACCATGGCCGCCGCACTACGGGCGGCCGACGCCGGACCCCCCGAGCATGGCTGACGGCGTCGGTAATGGCTGACGGCATCCGTGGCGTAGTCCAGCGCCGGCGAAGTGAGCAGGCCGGTGCTTTCCAAGTGGCGCTCGGCTATGCCACCGCCCTCGGCGCCGAGATCCCGCTCGCGGCTGCGGTGGTGTTCGGGTCCTACGCGCGCGGCGATTTCAACACGTGGTCCGACATCGACGTGCTGGTGATCAGCGACGCCCTCCCGGTCGATGCCCGCGACCGGGCCGACCTGTTGTGGCGCCACCAGCCGGCACGGATCTCGGCCGTGGGCTGGACCGTAGGCGAGCACCGCGACCGGCGCAGGCGGCGTGACCCCATCGCCGTCGAGGCCGATGCCGTCGGCGTCACGGTGGTGGGAGCGCTACCAGCGCTCTGACGGCACTCCCGCAGTGGCGGTGGTCGATCGGCGTTGACTGCCCGCCGGCCGCTTCTCGTGATCGAGGAGCCACACCTTGCGCTCGAGCCCCCATCCGTAGCCGGTCAGGGTGCCGTTGGCACCGATCACCCGGTGGCACGGCACCACGATGCACACGGGGTTGCGGCCGTTGGCGGCGCCCACCGCCCGTGCCGCAGTGGGCCGTCCGATGGCCCGGGCGATGTGGCCGTAGCTGACGGTCTCGCCGTAGGGGACGTCCCGCAGGGCCGCCCACACGGTGAGCTCGAACGGGCTTCCGTGCAGCACCACCGGCAGGTCGAACTGGCGGCGGCGCCCGTCGAAATACTCGCGGAACTGGGCCCGGACGGGTTCCAACGCGGCGTCGTCGTGGCGCCAGCCGGTGGCCGGCGCCGGGCTGTGACGGTGGTCGGTGAAGTACACGCCACTGAGCGCCTCACCATCGGCGGTGAGCAGGATCGTGCCCATCGGCGAGTCGACGTAGCAGTAACTGGTCTCCGGGCTCTGGGTTTGCATGACCCTATTCTGCGACGTTCGAGCCCCGCCTTCCGGCCACATCCGGACAGGATCGCCCGCCTGTCCGGATCTGTCCGACGGAGGAGCCTGTCATGGTCCATCATCGACAGTGATGAACGGCTACTCGGCAGTCGTGACCACCGGGATCTACTGCAGGCCGGGGTGCAGCGCCCGGCCCCGGCCCGACAACGTCCGCCAGTTCTCGACCGCCGCCGCCGCCGAAGCTGCCGGGTTCCGGGCATGCTTGCGCTGCCGTCCCTACCGCAGGGAACCGCCGATGAGCTGGGCCGGGCCCGAGCTCGTCTGCCGGGGCGTGCACCTCGTCGTCGACGGGGCGCTCGACGGCCAGACCGAGGACGGCCTGGCGTCGCGGCTCGGCCTGTCGCCGCGCCACCTGCGCCGGCTGTTCGACGAGAACCTGGGCGTCACGCCCGATCAGCTGGCCCGCTCCCGGCGGGCGCACTTCGCCCGCCGGTTGCTCGACGACACCGACCTGTCCGTCGCCCAGGTCGCCTTCGCCTCGGGGTTCGGCAGCGTCCGCCAGCTCAATCGGGCCTGCCGCGACGTGTTCCGGGCCGCCCCCAGTGAGCTGCGGGCGCGTCGCCGGGTGACCGACCGCCTGGTGGCCGACGGCGGCCTTACCCTGCGCCTCGCCTACCAACCGCCCCTCGACTGGGAGACCATGCTCGGCTTCTTCGGGTCGCGGGCCATCACCGGCGTGGAACACGTCACCGACGACACCTATCGGCGCACCGTGGCCCTCGACGGCGACCCGGGGGTGCTGGAGCTGTCGGCCGGGCCGACGGGCCACCTGCTGCTGCGGGCCCACCTGCCGCATTGGGAGGGGCTGATCCACGTCGTGGCCCGAGCCCGGCACATCTTCAACCTCGACGCCGACGTCGACGGCGCCCGGCGCGCCCTGGGGAGTGATCCGATCATCGGGCCGCTGGTGCACGCCCGCCCCGGGCTGCGACCGCCCGGCACGTGGGACCCGTTCGAGACGGGCGTGCGAGCCATCGTCGGCCAGCAGGTCAGCGTGGCCGGCGCCAACACCATCACCGCCCGCATCGTGGCCAGGCACGGCACGCCGGTGGCCGGTCTGGCGTCGATGGGATTGACCCATCTGTTCCCTCCACCGGCCATGCTGGCCGGTGCCGACCTCAGCGGCCTGGGCCTCACCACCGCTCGGGCCGGCGCCATCAACGCCTTCGCCCGCTCCGTCGCTGCCGGCGGCGTCGACCTCGACCGCAGCCGTTCGCTCGACCACTTCGTCGCCTCGATCACCGCTGTCCCCGGCCTGGGGCCGTGGACGGCCCAGTACCTCGCCCTGCGGATGGGTGAGCCCGACGCCTTTCCGGCGAGCGACCTCGGCCTCAGGCGGGCACTGATGCAGGAAGCCGGGGGGACCGTCTCCGGCCGCGGGGCCGAGGACGCCGCCCAGGCGTGGAGTCCGCACCGGGCCTACGCCGCCGTCCAGCTGTGGCTGGCGCCCGACCAGCGACCGACCAGCGACACCACCGGGGGCGACACACCCTCCCGGTAGTTTGGGCTGCGATGCCCGAGCCCGCCGAACTCCTGGCCAACCTCAACCCCGTTCAGCGCGAGGCCGTCACCCACTCCGGCGGCCCGCTGTTGCTGGTGGCCGGCGCCGGGTCGGGCAAGACCCGGGTGCTCACCCACCGGGTGGCGTGGTTGATCCGCGAGATGGGCGTGTCGCCGTTCGAGATCGCCGCCATCACCTTCACCAACAAGGCGGCCGACGAGATGAAGGGCCGGGTGGCCGCCCTTGTCGGCCCGGTGGCCCGGCGCATGTGGGTGTGCACCTTCCATTCCGCGTGCGTGCGGATCCTGCGGCGAGAGGCCCAGCACCTGGGCTACTCGTCGTCGTTCTCGATCTACGACCAGGCCGATGCCGAGCGCCTCACCACCTATGTCCTGCGCGACCTCAACATCGACCCCAAGCGGTTTCCGCCCCGCACCGTGCACGCGGTGATCAGCGCGGCCAAGAACGAGACGGTGGGCGTCGACGCCTACCACGACCGGGCCGGCAGCATCTACGAGCGGCGCATCGCCGAGGTGTACCGCGAGTACCAAGCCCGGCTACGCAAGGCCAACGCCATGGACTTCGACGACCTCCTCCTGGTGACCGTCGATCTGTTCCGCACCAGACCCGAGGTGCTGGCCCACTACCAGGAGCGGTTCCGCCACCTCCTCGTCGACGAGTTCCAGGACACCAACAAGGCCCAGAACGAGATCGTCACCACCCTGGCCAGGGCCCACCGCAACATCTGTGTCGTGGGCGACAGTGACCAGTCGGTGTACAGATTTCGTGGGGCCGACATCCGCAACATCTTGGAGTTCGAAGACGCCTTCCCCGACGCCACCCTCATCGTGTTGGAGCAGAACTACCGGTCGACCCAGACCATCCTCGACGCTGCCAACGCGGTGATCGCCAACAACCTCATGCGCAAGCCCAAGGCCCTGTGGACCGAGCAGGTCGGCGGCGAGCTCATCGAGCGCTACTACGCCGAGGACGAGCACGACGAGGCGGCATGGGTCACCCGCCAGATGCAGCGGCTCCGGGAGAGCGACAACTATCGCTGGTCCGACCTCGCCGTGTTCTACCGCACCAACGCCCAGAGCCGGGTGCTCGAGGAGCACCTGGTGCGACAGAACATCCCCTACAAGGTCATCGGCGGCACCCGGTTCTACGAGCGCCGCGAGATCAAGGACGCGGTGGCCTACCTGCGGGCGGTGGTGAACCCCGACGACGAGGTGTCGATCCGCCGCATCCTCAACGTCCCCAAGCGCGGAATCGGCGACACCAGCGTCGCCCGCATCGAGGCCTGGGCGGCGGCCAACGGGACCACCTTCACCGTCGCCCTGGGCCGGGCGGCCGACGCCGGGGTGGGCGGCCGGGCCCTCACCGGCATCGCCGACGTCATCACGCTGTTGGAGACCTTGCGCGCCGGGCAGTTCGGTCCCGGCGAGTTGCTCGAGCGGGTGCTGGCCGACACGGGCTACGTGGCCGAGCTCCAGGCCGACGGCTCCATCGAGGCCCAGAGCCGGACCGAGAACCTGGGTGAGCTGGTGGGGACGGCCCACGAGTTCGAGGCCCTGGCCGCCGAGGCGGGCGAGGCGGCCACCCCCCAGGCGTTCCTGGAATCGGTCAGCCTGGTGGCCGACGCCGACGATCTCGACCCCGACGAGTCGAGCGTGGTGCTCATGACCCTGCACACGGCCAAGGGCCTCGAGTTCGACGGCGTGTTCATGATCGGCCTGGAAGACGGCGTCTTCCCCCACCTGCGCTCTCTGGGCGAGCCCGACGAGCTGGAGGAGGAGCGCCGCCTCTGCTACGTCGGGATCACCCGGGCCCGGCGGCGCCTGCACCTGTCCCACGCCTGGAGCCGGATGCTGTTCGGCACCACCCTGTACAACCCGCCCAGCCGCTTCCTCAAGGAGATCCCCGAGCACCTCACGGCCATGGTGGAGTCGGGAAAGTCGCGCGACCGCTTCGGCCGGGAGCGCTCGGGACGCGAGCGCATCGTCGAAGCCGCCATGCGTGGGGCGAGGGGCGGAGCATCCGGCGAGACAGGCCCGCGCCAAGCCCCGTCACCGGCGCGCACCACCGGCGCCGAGCGCCTGGGCCTGTCCGTCGGCGACGACGTGGTGCACGGCAAGTGGGGCGAAGGGGTGGTGCTGGAGATCATGGGTTCCGGCGATAAGACCGAGGCCGTCGTGCGGTTCCCGGGCCTGGGTGAGAAGCACCTCCTCCTGGCCTGGACACCGATCAAGAAGGTGGAGCGGTAACCGCGGTCGCGCCGACGAGGTCGATGCCGGCGTCGGCGAACAGCGCGCGGTACTGCGCAAGGGTGCGCTGGCGGCCGCCCGTGACCGCGAGCATGATCCCGTCGAGTGTCTTGGCCCAGTGGGGCTCGGGGCCGTCGGGCAGCACACTGTCAATGAGCAGGACGCGTCTTTCGTCAGGCGGCCGCAGTCGACGACACGATCGCCGCGAGCCTCGACCGCGAGCTCCGACGGCGGCACGAGAGCTTCTCTGTCCTGGTCGGGATGATCCCCGAAGACCGCTTGCGACACTCGCGTGAGGAGAGCATCGACACGGCGTGGGCCATCGGAAGCTCCGAGGTGTACCAGCTGCTACGCATACGGCGTGGGTGGGACGCGGACCACTACCGAGAGTGGCTGAGCCGGCCCTATCCGATGCCCAAGGAGTGAAGACATGACGCCGCCGCCGCCGCCTTCCCAGATGGCTGCGCTCCTCGCTCGGGAGCAAGACCAACGTCCTGACCGCATGAGTGTTGAGGAACGCTCGCGGCCGGAACCTCAGATCGGCGATGTCCTGATTCAGGTCGGAGCGGCGAGCTTTACTCCGACCGAGTTGCAGTGGCCCTCGACGTGGGTCGACCGCTCCGGCAGGGACCGTCGGCCGGTGATACCCGGTCACGAAGTTTCAGGGACCGTAGTCGGCCTCGGGTATGGCACCACGGGATTTGGCGTCGGTGACGAGGTGTTTGGGCTGACCGACTGGTACCGAGACGGTTCCCTTGCTGAGTTCGTGGCAGTCGAGGCCAGGAACCTCGCCACCAAGCCCGGTTCCTTATCCCACGTCGACGCAGCAGCGTTTCCCATGGCCGCGCTCACGGCGTGGCAGGCACTCTTTGTTCACGCCGCCCTCAAAGCTGACCAGAAGGTGGTCATACACGGTGCGGGCGGGGGCGTGGGCACGTTGGCCGTCCAGCTTGCCGTAAGCGCGGGTGCCCGAGTGATCGGGACCGGCAGGGCCGAAGCGCGCGACCTGGTGCTGCACCTGGGGGCAGAGCAGTATCTCGATCTTGCTCACGACGCGTGGGCCGAAGTGAAAGGGGTTGACGTGGTGTTCGACCTGATCGGCGGAGATGTTCTCCACCGTTCATGGCCAATGCTTCGACCCGGTGGCTGGATTGTTTCTATCGTCGAGGCACCCAATGACGAGCGCGCCGACGTGAACGACCTGCTCTTCGTTGTCGAACCGAACGGTGAACAACTGACAGAGCTGGCTCGACGCATCGAGTCCCTGCGTCCAGTTGTGGGCAACGTCGGTACTCTGGCCGATGGGCCTCGTCTTTGGGCGGAAAAGATCGCGGGTGGCATACCCGGGAAGGTCGTGCTCACCTCATCGAGCCCTGTTGTGGGGTGAGCGATCGGTGAGGCAATATGCGCCCATGCCGACGCTGGTGGTCCGTGATGGAGGCCAGGCGATTTCGATTTCGTTCGACGACCTGCTCAAGTACCACGGCAGGAGTTCGATCGCCGGTCTGGCCCACGCCTTCAAGGCGATGGAGCGCGGCTTTCCGTTGCTGGCCGCTGGTCTTCCGCCGGAGCGCTACGACATCACCGTGGAGAGCGGCTTCCCCGGGGGAGGGGCGCGCGACGCCTTCGAGATGGTCACCCGCGCGGTCACGGGTGACCGCTACCTGCTGGCGGTCGAGTCGAGGCCCGGCGTGCCGGAGGCTCCGGGCGGTCACTTCTTCTTCCGCCTCCGCTATCGGGGGACTGCGGTCGAGCTGGTTTTGCGAGGCGGCCTCGTCCCGCAGGAGTTCCTCGATGTCGCCTGCAAGGAGGGACCGAACCCTGCAGAAGCCCATTGCGCGCAGCAGCTCAAAGAGCAGATAGCGGAGCGAATTCTGAGTATGCCGCCGGACGAGGTGTATGACGCCGCCACGGTGGGGTGACCCACGAGCGGTCCCGTTGTGAATAGTCGTCGCCGAGGAGGGGTCAGACCGCGAGGGAGGCCCGATCGAGCTCGATCCCGACAACCTTGGCGAATCTCGACAGGTCAACGTCTTGGGCCAGGAGCGTGGCCCCATTGCGAACGGCCACGGAGGCGACGAGGCAGTCCGCCATCCCGCGTGGCGTGACCCCCTCGCGCCGGCATCGACGGTAGATGTGCGGTTCTCGGCAAGAGGAATCGTGGTTTTCAACCAAATGGTTGACAACGGTGTCGACCTGCCGTAGGGTGTGTTCAACCGTTCTGTTGAGCAAGGAGGTCGTCGTGGATGACGACCAGCTGTCTCAAGTCTTCGCCGCCCTCGCCGATCCGACGAGGCGCGACATGGTGGCCCGCCTCGCTGTGCGCGACGCCACCGTGGGGGAGCTGGCCGATCCCTACGACGTCTCCGTCCAAGCGGTGTCCAAGCACATCAAGGTGCTCGCCGACGCCGGCCTGGTCAGCCAGACCAGGGACGCCCAGCGGCGGCCGTGCCACCTCGAGGCGGAGGTCTTCGACCTGATGACGAAGTGGATCGAGCGGTACCGCCAACAGGCCCAGGATCGCTACGAGCGTCTCGACGGCGTCCTCGCCGAGATGCGTGGCGACGAACGACCCACCGACCACCTCCAACGAGGAGCAGCGTCATGACGACCACGAGCAACCGTCACCAGGTCTCGATCGAGGCCGACCCCACCGTGCCGATCATCCGCATCACCCGCGACTTCGATGCCACCCCGGCGGAGCTGATGCGGGCGCACACCGAGCCCGAGCTGTTCGCCCGATGGGTCGGGCCGAACGGGATGAATACCGAGATCCTCGACTGGGACGCCACGACGGGGGGCCGCTGGCGTTATGTCGCTCGACGCGACGGCGTGGAGTACGGCTTCCACGGTTGCTTCCACGAGGTCGGTGACGACACGATCGTGCAGACCTTCACGTTCGACGGTCAGCCCGACGACGTCGCCCTCGAGACCTTGCGGTTCGAGGACCTCGGCGACGGCCGCACCCGGCTGCACGCACAGTCGCTGGTGGACAGCTTCGAGGGGCGCGACCAGTGGCTGGCCTCCGGTATGGAGACCGGCGTCGATGAGGGCTACGCCAAGCTCGACACGCTCGTCGCCGAGCTCCGATGAGTAGCCCGGCCGACGAGCACCGGCACATCGCCGCTGCGTTCACCGCCACCGTCGAGGGCGTCCCGCCGGAGGCGTGGGACCGGCCTGCCCCGGTGGAGGGCTGGGTTGCCCGCGACGTGGTACGTCACCTCGTCGAGTGGTTTCCGGCATTCCTCGACGGAGGGGCCGGGATCGCCTTGCCCACAGGTCCGTCGGTCGACGACGACCCCGTCGGCGCCTGGCGCACCCAGACCGTCGCTGTGCAGGCACTGCTCGATGACCCGGAGACCGCGGGCCGCGAGCACGATCTCCCGCACATCGGCCGGATGACGCTCGGACAAGCGACCGACATGATCTACACCAGCGACGTGTTCCTGCATCGCTGGGATCTTGCCCGAGCCACCGGCCAGGACGAGATGCTCGACCCGGACAAGTGCGCCGCGATGCTCCAGGGCATGCTGCCGATGGACGATCTCCTGCGCCAGAGCGGCCAGTACGGGCCGCGCGTCAAGGTCCCCGATGACGCAGACGTCCAGACCAAGCTGCTGGCGTTCATCGGCCGCACTCCATAGTCGCTTCGCAACGACGTCGCCGAAGTTCCTCGCCAGGGTGGCAGTCAGGTCCCGAGTTCGCGAACGCGTCGTACGCTGCCGTCGTGCGGCAGCGAGCAGCCGAGTCGGTTGAGGGACGCTTCGGCGT
>DATAQC010000035.1:0-10206 GCA_036264885.1 Acidimicrobiales bacterium
CCTGACCCAGCCGCTCGCCCAGCTGAACGACGCGCCCGAGCAGCCGTCACGGAAGCGTCGCTAACCTTCCCATGGGGCACGTCCTCGAGCGCGACTTTCGATGAGCAGAAAGCGCGGGTTTCGGTGAGCGCCGACACGAGCTGCCCGTCGGCGGGGCCACCGACGTGAGCAGGTGGTTGGTGTAGCCGTAGGTGGTGGGGTTGCCCGGGTTGGCGGGCGACGCCACGCTCGCCGTCGTGCCGTCTGCGTTCGGGACGATTGTCGTCAGCCCGTTCAGCGGGTCGGTGACCGAGGTGAGGTTGCCCCTCGTCGTGTTGTCGTAGCCGTAGGTGGTGGCCACGCCGGGATTGCCCGGGACCGGTGCCGTGCCCATGGTGTCGGTGCTCCACCCGGGCTGGTGGGTGGTGGCCCCCGTCCCATAGCCGCCCGTCTGGAGGAAGGCCCCAGTGGCGCTGGTCACCTTGGTCAGGTTCAACGGTACGAGGGCGTCCCACAGGTTGGTGACCAGCGTGAGGAGGGGGTTCGGGTCGACGCCCTGCTTCACCGCCGAGACCGTGAGCGCCGACGTCCATACGACGACCGTCTTCGATCCCCGGGCGTCGGTGGCGTCGTTCATCCGCCCGTCCGGAAAGAAGGTGATGTCCGTCGGGGGGTTGGCATCTGGATCGGTGACCCTGGTGTGGCCGGGGGTGGAGTAGTCGTAGCGGGTAACGGCGTCGGGGAATCCGGGGATGACCCTGGTCACTGCGGTGACCCGGTGGGAGGCGTCGTAGGCGAACTTCGTGACCTGGGAGATGGGGGCAGGGCCGGTGATCTGGGTCAGGTTGGAGGCGCCGTCGAAGGTGTATGCCGTGACCTGGTTCGCGGCGTCGGTGACCGACGTCAGGCCGATGCCGGTCGAGTCGTAGGTGTAGTGCACGGTGCGGGTGGCGCCATCCGCGGTCACCGAGATGGCCGCCACCCGGCCGTTCGGTCCGCTGTAGTCGATGGTGGCGGTGTTGCCCGGGGCCGTGCCCGCGTTCGAGGTGATGGTGGTCACCCGCCGCCCGTCGGGGTAGGCGAAGCTGAGGACGTTGCCGTTGGAGTCGGTGCCGGAGGCGAGGTTGCCGTCGCCGGCGAACTGCAGGACCTCGGTACCGCCCACGGTCAGGGTGTAGGTGCCACCGCCGTTGCGGACCAGCGTGGCATCCAGCCCGACCGGGGCGACGAGGGCACTGCCCGACGGGGTGAAGAGGAGCACGTTGCCGGTCGGGGTGTCGTAGGCCACCGAGCCGTCGGCGTTGGGGACGAGCCGCACGTCGGGGGCCTGGTTGAATCGCCAGTCGTAGCCGAAGGCGGTGGAGAACCAGGTGCTGGCGCCCGTGGCCGGGGCGAGGCTGTTGTAGACCCGGCCCAGGGGCAGGCTCCCGCCGATGCCGGGCAGAACCAGGTCGGTGACGGCCACCTCGAGGTTGCCGGTGCCGAGGTTGACTGATGCGCCCATACGGTCGGTGAGCGAGAAGCCCTGCTGGCTGAAGGTCGACCGGTCACCGGCGCCGGCCAATGGGTCGGTGGCCCCGGGGCTGATGTTGTTCGACACCACGGGCGCCCCCAGGCCGCCGGGGGTGTTGTCGGCCCACACGGCGATGACGTAGCTGTGGCCGTTGGTCAGACCGGGGTACGTCGTCGACGTGCAGGTCCCGCATACCCAGAAGCCGCCCACCTGGGTCGGCCCCACGTTGTCGTAGGCGACCACCAGGTACCACTCCACCGGTACGCCGCCGTTGGAGGCGGGCGGCGACCAGCGCGCCGTCCCGGAGCCGTTGGCCGCGGTGGCCACGATGTTGAGCGGCACGCTGGGTGGCGCCGCCTCGGTATAGACGTTGGAGAGGCCCCAGGGCCCCAGGGTGCCGTTGTAGGCGCCCACGAAGGCCTGGTACTGCTGGCCGTTGACGCCACCGACCGAGGCCGAGGTGCAGGTGGCGCAGGCGGTGACGTAGCCGGAGTACACGTAGCCGGGGTAGGTGAAGATGTAGACGTAGTAGGTGCTGATCGGCGCCCCGCCGCTGGAGGCCGGCGGTGCCCAGGAGATGGTGGCCGAGGCGTTGTGGGGGGTGGCGACCACGCTCTGGGGCGCGGACGGCGCCGAGGGGTTGTAGTTGACCGTGATGGTGGGCGGGTTGGTGGAGTTGACGGAGGAGAACTTCTTCCACTGGTAGCTGTCGTTCTCGTTGGAGGCCAGCAGGGCGAGAGCGTCTTGGGGCGCCCCGGGCGCCGACCACGCCTGGACCAGGCCGGTGATGTCGAGAGTCTTGAGGCCCGCGGCGCAGCCCGTGTAGCCCATGGCGAAGCTCTCGGCGTTCCAGTGGCGGCCGTCGACCCAGGGCTGGGTGTTCCAGGTGATGCCCGGGTTGAACACCCCGGCCCCGTCCACCCACATCTGCGTCGGCGTGCACGAGTAGGCCCACGTCTCGTACAGGTTCAGGGTGGCGGAGGTGACCTGGTTCCCCTTGATGATGCCGTCGTCGAAGCGGATGAAGGAGCGGTCCTTGGTGGCCCCGCCGTTGTAGGTGCCGACCTTGAGCAGGGGGTCACTGTCGTAGTTGGTGGTGGGGTAGTCGCTGGCCACGTAGGTCGACAGGCCCGACGTGAGCTGTCCCGGCGGGTCGATGGTGACCGGGTACACGGTGGCCGGGTCGGTGAGGAAGGCGAAGTCGGGACGAAGGACGAGCTCCGGCCCACTTTTTCCCGTCTCGATGGTGGTGGCCACCACTCTGATCTGGGTGGGCTCGTCAGCTCGGGGATCGCGGGCAGCCGAGGTCATGACCGGCGCAGCGGAGGTGGCCACCGCGGTACCGGCCGCGTCGCGGAGGGCGAGCTGGCCCTTGCCGTCCTGGCTCAGCGCCAGGCCGTTGAGGCCCAGGGGCAGGCGGATCACCGGGGCGGCCACCGGCGCCTTGCGCAGCACCAGGTTGACCTCGAAGCCCATGGTGGTGGCCTTGACCACCAGGTCGCCGTCGGGTACCACGTTGGCGTAGGTGGCGGTGTCGCCGGCCAGGGTGGGCACGGGCAGCGGGCCCGGCCAGTGCAGGCCGAAGCGGCTGGCCCCCGCGGCCAGCGAGGCCAGCTCTGCGCCGGCGGTAGTGCTGCCGGCTGACAGGACGATGTCGCCTTTGGCGGCGCGGGGGGCGACCTTGCCGTTGGCCAGCACCAGGGTGGGGTCGACAGGTACGAGGTTCTTGCCCTGGGCCACCCGCACCGGTCCAGCGGCCACGTCGGTGGTCAGGGTGCCGTCGGGGTTGGCCCACGTTGTGGTGTTCTCGGTGCGGGCCGAGGTGACCTCCACCCGCGTGCCGGTCCGGCGGGCCTGGGCTACGGCGATCGACGTGGGATCGCTGCTGGCCGGCACCGGGGCCGAGGCCGGGATGGTCAGGGCCTTGGCCGGCAGGGGCACGGCGGTGGTGGCCGTGGTTGACATGGGGGCCGGGATGTTCGGCGGGGTCGACGGGGCCGGGGCCGAGGCCGGGAAGGCCGTCGGCGATGATGCCGGAGGGGGAGCCGCGGCCGGCGTCGACGGTGCCGCGACCGCGGGCGCGGGCGGAGCGAGCACCGCCATCGGCGCGGCCAGCATGACCATGCCCAGCAGGACCGGCCCGGCCCGCATGCCGATGCGGTGGCGCAAGACCGTGGATGTGGATACGTACCGGTGCCGCCTCATTGCCGCCATCCCTTCTCGGGCAGCCCGAGGCCGCCGGACATGGTGCCATGGTGAGGCCAAAGGGCCCGTTCGTCACGGGCCAATTTCAAAATGGCCCAATCGGGCCATGGCACCGTGGCCCGAATGGGCCATCGCGGTGTGGCCCGCTCGACAAACTCCTAGCCTGGGTGCATGTCCTGGCCGGCGGACCAGCCGATCGAGGTCCTGGTGGTGGACGACGAGGAGCGGTTTCGCCGGGTGCTGACCGCGATCCTGGCCGTCGAGGCGGACATCGCCGTCGTTGGTGAAGCGGCCGACGGCGCCGAGGCCGTGGCCAAAGCGACGTCGCTGATGCCCGATGTGGTCCTCCTCGACGTTCGCATGCCTGGGACCGGAGGCATTGAGGCCGCCCAGGCGATCAAGGCGTGGTCGCCCACCACGAAGGTCGTCATGCTGACCGCAAGTGACGAGGACGAGGACCTGTACAAGGCACTGCGGGCCGGCGCCAGCGGGTACCTGCTCAAGGAGAAGGCTCTCGTCGACGTCTGCCTGTGCGTGCGGGCGGCGGCCTCCGGGCAGGCGGTGCTATCCCCGTCGATGGCGGCCAGGCTCGTCGCCGACTTCGTCGGCCCGACGCGCGACACGACGTCGCAGCTCAGCAGTCGCGAGCTCGACATCCTTCGGCTCGTCGCCGACGGTCAAAGCAATCGCCAGATCGCCGACGACCTGGCCCTGTCACCGCACACGGTGAAGCGCCACATCGCCAACATCCTGGCGAGGCTGCATCAGCACAGCCGCGTCGAGGCGGTGCTTGCCGCCCAGCGCAGCGGCCTGTTGGGGTGAGGGATTCTTGAGGTGATCAGGCCCGCCCTCGCTCTCACGCTCTCGAAAAGGATCAAGAACCGGCGCTGACCTGCCGATGATGCCGCCGACGGGCCAAGGTGGCGCCGGGTCAGGGGCCGACGGTGGACGACGGAACGGCAGTAGGCGTGAAGGCGACTCGGTGGCTGGCGTGGGCTGGGGCCGGCCTGCTGGCTGCGGGCGTCGTGTTCGCGGCCACGGTGGCCACACACGAGACCCAGGCAGACGTGCGGGTCGTCGCCGCGGCCGGAGGCGCCACGGGGGCCGTCGACCTGCCCACCACCGTGGCTACGCCGGCCACCACCGCGCCGCCGGCAACCACTCCGCCTACCACCGCGAGTTTCGCGACCACCGTGGCCAAGCCGGTCGTCACCACCAGCCCGCCGGTGAAGGCGCCGGCCGCCACGGCGCCGCCGACCACGCTGCCCGCTCGGAGTACCACGACGCCGCCCACCACGACTACCCAGCCCAACGGGGCGCGAGCGGCGGTGACCATCGTCAGCCAGTACGCCTATGACGTCGACGTGACGCTCAACGGGCGGGTGTTCCGGGTGGCCGCCGGCGCAACGGTGGGCCCCATCGACCTGGCTCTGGCCGCCAACGGCAACGACGTCGTCGAGGTGCGGGTCGTCTCCCAGCCGACGTGCGGTGAAGGCGACGCCGGTGGCTACTTCACCGCAGGCGGCCACTTCCGCCTCTCGGTCATCCCCGCCAACAACTGCGGCGCCATCCAGGGCCCGACCCTGCGGTCGACGCCGGCCTGACCACCTACAGCCGACCCCGCTTGGCCCGCCCGGCCCTCTCGACGATTGCGGCGGAGAGTTGTCGGGTCTCGTCGGTGTCATGCACCTCTTCGCCGAGCGGCCCGACCACCTCGTGGTGCTGCACCAGGGCCCCGAAGCGGTTGAACGCCCCCTGGCGGCTGGTCCCGATCACCGCGCCAATGGCCTCCCAAGTGGTGCCGCCGGCTCGGGCCGCGATCACGAGCTCCACCTGGCGGGCCTCCAGATCGCCCCGCAGCTCCTCCACCGCGGCGATGGCGTCGAGGTGGTCCGGGGACTTGAAGGCCCGGTGCAGGCGCCCGCCGGGGCTGTCGGGTGGGGCGACGACGGAGAGGTGCCTGACCATGGCGTCGAACCGTACACCAGATGTGTACGGCATCCGTCAACGATGCGTGTACTGACGCCGGACGAATTCTGACCCCCGATAACTGGAAGAAACGGGGGTCAGGGGGTTCGTCGGTCGTGCGCCGATTCTGATCGTGGGGCCCCGTTGCAGGACCACATCGAGCCCAGGTGCCAGGCCTACGAGGCTGTTCTGACAAGACCGAACACCGAACGGGGTACCCTGTGTTCGTGCTAGATCGAACGCCGAACCAGCAGGAGCAGGAGGCCCTAGACGACCTCACCTTCGCGCTTCGGACTGTCGCGGGTCTGCACGTGAACGAGATCCACTTTCTCGACCGCCCTGCGCCCGTCGATTTCGTCGTCGATACCGATTGCGGCGTCCTGGCGGTGGAGGTGAAGTCGAAACCCTCGACGGAGTCGATCTGGGCGGCGGTCGGGCGGTGGCAGTTCGGTCCCATTGAGGGGGCCATCCCGATGATGGTGGCGGAGTGGTTCCCCACACCTGCGCTCGATGCGCTGAACCGGGTCGGCTGGAGCTGGTACGACCGACGTCGCGGCCGCCTGCGTCTTGACGTACCTGCCAGTGGAATCAACGCCAACTACTACGTGCCTCCCGTCGAGCGCAGCGCCGGCGAACCGTCGACACGTCGCGATCCTCTGGTATCGGCGGTCGGCAAGGAGTTCGCCGTCCACCTCCTCCTACTGCCGGTAGCGGAGCGGCCCGGCTCGTTCCGGGAGGTCGCCCGAGCCCTTGGCCGCAGCGTGTCCAGCGTCCACGCGGCCATGGCTGCGTTGAAGGACGAAGGCTTGGTCACCGACAGTGGCGTCCCGTTGCGGCGTGAACTGTTCGACGCGCTCGCGCTGGCCTGGCGGCCCCGGGTGACCAGCTTGGCTGGCCTGCCTGGGCCCGGGGCAGCATCAGTCCTCGACCGAGCACCCGAGTTCAACCTTTATGATCCGACTCGACCGGGCTGGGCGCTCACCGATACGCGAGCCGCCGCCGCCTGGGGCGCGCCGGTGGTCGCCAGTGGGGCCTACCCGCCTGACTTCTATGTCCCGTCACGGCGTGCCCTGCGCTGGGCCGTGCAGCAGTACGGCGCCCCCCCGACCTTCGACCAGCGCGCAGCCACAGTGGCGGTCGCACCGGTTCCCGTCGTCTGCTCGCACCGTTACGACCCGACCACCCTCTTCGAGCCCCGAGACGAGGAGTTCCTAATCGCCCATCCCCTGTTTGTCGCTCTCGACCTGGCCCGAGACCCGGCCCGCGGTCACGAGATCCTCGCGGGGTGGGACCCCGACGGGCCGGAAGGCTTCCGACGTGCGTGGTAAGGCGATCATCCTGGCCGACGACGACGCCCGGCAGGCATCGCGGTTTGTGGCCGCGCTCGCCGCCCTGCCCGACACGCTCCCGCCGTGGGCTGTTATCGGCGGCTTCGCCTTTTACGCACGCCTGGCCCGAGTCCACCGGGCAACCCGCGATGTTGACACCGTCACGGCCCATCAGCACGAGCTGGTCGAGCTGATGGTGGCCCAGCCGAATGGCGAGCGGCTCCGCTCCGGCAAGGTGCGCCTGGCGGGTGTCGAGATCGACGTTATGCCCGTGCCCAGCGAGGGCGAAGTACTCGCCGGCTCACCATCGGAGCGAGCATTCCATCTGGTCCGTCGCTTCGCCCTGACCACAGCGACCCAAGAAAGCCTGATCGTGGTCGATCCGGCGCTGGCGCGGACTGGGCAGGGCCTTCCGATGATCCGGGCGGAGGCAACCGTGCCCATCGCCGGCCCGGGGGCGCTGGTCCTGCTCAAGGCCGTGGCGCTGCCGAGACGGTCGGGAGTTGGTCGCGGCGAAAAGGTGGTCTCGGACACCCAAGATCTCCTGCGTCTGGTAACCAGCCGGGGGCTCGACAGCCTCATGACCGACATCCATGGCGCCCCCGAGGAGCTGGTGATCTATTCGGGCCGGGTCTTGACGGAGCGATTTGGGGACGACAGCTCCTATCTGTTGGCAATCCTGCGGCGCGCCCGCGTCGTCGGCATCGAAGCCGACGACCTGGCGCTCGTCGCAGCACTCGGCAGGCTGCTCGTTGCCACAGGCCACGACTGACACGACGGAACCCCCGTGGCGCAGCGTCGTCGACGTCCCGAGGGCCACGCCGTGCGGCCATGCTCCGACCCACGCTGCTGTGCCGCCCACATGGGGACGGTGGACAGCTGCGGCCCTGCTCCGTCGCTTCGCTCCTCCCCCAGGGCCTTGCAGCACTTGCACCAAGGTGCCCCGGGGGTGCCCGGGGCGCGGCGTGCTCGACGCCGCCGGACCTTCCTTGGTCACTGCGCAGCTGACTCGCGAGAAGGGCCGTTCTCGCGAGTTGGCGGGCGATCTCGGAGGATGCGTCGTCCGGCCACCCCTCGTTCCACACGGGTCGGGACCCGTAGCGTCGAGCGGCGTCACCCGCTGTTTGGAGCCCGGTCGACCCCGGCGACCGGGTCCGAGCTGGTGCCGACCGCCTTCGTCGAACGCCTTGGCCGGGGCTGGAGCGCCAGTAGCTGGGCGAGTTGGCCCCGCAGCTCGCCCAGCCCGAGGTCGTGCCGATCGCGCTCGGTGGCCAGGTCGGCCCGGATCTGAGCTGTCAGCGCCTCGGCCGCCTCCGCCCGTACGATCGCCGCCTGGAGGTCGACCTGAGCGGCAGCCAGCTCTGCCCGCACGCGGACAGCCTCGCCCACGGCGGCCGTGGCACGGTCGGCCTCCCGGCGGGCCGCCTCCACGCTCTGTGCCGCCCGCTGGTCTGCCGCTTCTGCTCGGGCCGAGGAGGCGGCCGCCGCTGTACGGGCCCGCTCGAGCTCCTGGGCGAGGGCGGCGACGTCGGCCTCGTGGGATGCGGCTGCCCGGGCCGCGGCGGCATCTCGGCTTCGGAGCTCCGCATGGTGGGCGGCCACCGCCTCGGCCAACGCAGTCTTCGCAGAGGCAGAAACCTCCGCAGCGGTGGCGGCCTCGACCCGGGCAGCCACGAGGTCGGCTTCGAGGTCGGAGCGCTGCGCCTGCCAGGCCAGGCGCTCGGCCGTCAGCTCGTCGCCGGTCCGCACCGCCTCCTCGGCCGCCGAGGTCGCCTCCTGCTGGGCAGCCAGAATCCGCTGCGTGGCGTCGGCTCGTATGCGGGCGATCTCAACCGCCTGGCGGGCGGGATCGATCGATCGAAGTTGACCGTGGTGACGGCGCAGCCCGCCCAGGACGGTGTCGAGCTGATCGAGGAGGGAGTCGACGACATCGGCCTCAGTGGCGTCGGGAGCCTCGGCCAGCCGGCGCCGTCCCGCCTCGGCCCGGTGGGCGTTCGAGCAGTACAGACGGTGTCTGCCCCCCCGCACCGGCTGCTCGATGGCCACCTCGCAGCCGGCCAGGGCGCACACCGAGATGCCAGCTCCGGGCTCCCTCGGCTCGATCACGTTCGCATCCTAGCAGTACGGTTCGTTCGGATGCACTCCCCCGCCGGTCAAAGTCACTTGGAGAAGTAGTCCTCCCGCAGGTTCGGAGTCTGCTTCTCGGGCGCGGAGAATCGTTTGTCCAACCTGCCTCCGCTCCTGTCACCTCAGCAAGCCCCGTCGACCTGTCTGACGACTCTTCTGCCGACGAGGCAGCCGGTCCTACCCCCGACGCACCCCTTTCGGTTGGCGGGCTGAGGCGATGATGCGGCCAATTCGAAGACCCAAGGAGTCCACAAAGAGTCCACACACGGCCGCAGAACTGAGCGTTTCAGCGCGCAACAGCGCTTAAGAAAGTGGCGCCTGACCTGGGCTTTTGTATAGAAGACGCAGGTCAGACCGTCAGCATGAACTCACTCGTAATGAGCAGGTCGTCGGTTCGAATCCGACCTCGGGCTCCGCAAGCCTCTGACCAGCACTTATGCGGTCGGAACGACACCAGAAAGAAAGCGCACAGCGCTCCACCACCTGCTAACTGGCTTGGTACCGTGGGGCCTGTGAGTGGCGTCACGAGGCCGATCAGGCGGCACCGAAGGGCTCCGTACGGCGTCGGGAGTCGCCGTCGATCGACGCGCTGGCCGAGTCCTTCGAGCTGTCGCTGCACGCCCGGAACCGTTCGCCACGAACGATCAAGAGCTATCGGCCTGGACCCGCAGGGGCGTCGACATCGACGGCGTGGTCTGCCACAGCGATGCCGGCAGTCAGGCCTCCATCGCCTACACCGACCGTCTGGCCGAGATCGGCGCGGCGCCGTCGATTGGCACCGTCGGCGACAGATTCGACAACGCGATGGCGGAATCGGCCATCGGACTGTTCAAGACCGAGCTGCACCGCAACCCCGCCGCCCTGGTCGCCAACGGCGGTCCGTGGCGGGGTCTGGATGATCTCGAGGTCGCCATCTGTGGCTGGGTCGCCTGGTTCAACACCGAACGCCTCCACGGCGAGCTCGACGACGCCACTCCCGCCGAGATCGAGGCCGCGTACCACCGCGACCATCCCGGCGAGCGGGCGGCATGAGCCGTGCGCTCAGGCCATCCAGCTCCCGATCGAACCGAAGTGCGACGCTCAGCG
>DATAQC010000081.1:0-10570 GCA_036264885.1 Acidimicrobiales bacterium
CCGGGACGGCCCTCGATGACCCCCTCCTGGAGCATCTTGACCATGATCTCGCGGCCCAGGTCGGTGCGGATGATGGTGAGCGTCCAGTCGCCGAAGGCGCCGATGCCGCCGGTGGAGATGTCGGCGTGCTCGGCGGCGAAGTCGGGACACTGCTTGCAGCCCTCGCGGGTCCAGGCGTGGCACTCCTTGAGGGGGATCTCGTGAAACGCGCCGTCCCGCATCCAGATCTGGAACTTGCCCTTGATGTTCATCTTCACCATGTCCTGGCGGCGCAGGCCGTACTTGGCCTCGAACAGCTCCTCGAAGATGGCGTCGTCGAAGGTCTTGGAGCACAGCAGGCCGATGTTGAGGGCGAAGCGCCGCGCCGGCTTGCCCGCCTTGCGCACGGTCATCACCGGCGGCACCGACGACTGGCAGCTCATTCCCACCAGGGCCAGCTTCTCCGCGCCCCCGGCCACCGCCTCGGCGTAGGCCATGGTGTTGGCCGAGTAGGTGTAGCGGCTCCCCGCCGCGGCCAGGACCTCGTCCCTGGTGCGGGCCACACCCGGCACCGCCTTCCAGCTCGTCCCGTCGCCTTCGAGGTAGGACACCAGGGCGGCGTCGATGTAGCCGTTGTCGAGAGCCCACAACAAGATGGCCGAGACCAGCCCCCCGTCCTGGCCCTTGTCGAGGATGTCGGGATCGGCCGCCCTGGCCAGGATGATGTCCTTTGACATGCCGTCGACCTCGTCGGTGTGACGGGTGCGCCCGAACAGGTGGGTGTCGATGTCGGACTCCCAGGCTCGGAACCGGGGGCAGGCCCGGGTGCACGACGTGCAACCCCGCTCGCCGTGGCCGCAGTTGCCCGGCCCGCCCTCCTCCTCGAGGTGGAAGGGCTTGTACACCCCTTCGCCGTCGTCGTAGCCGAGCACGTCATGGGGGCAGGCGACGACGCAGCCCGCGCACCCGGTGCACAGTCCTGACGTGACGACCTCGGAGTAGAGGTGGGCCCATTGCAGGACCTCACGGGGCATCCACCCATGCTAAGCCCCCCCAGGCGCTTGTTCCGCCGTTCCGGCGTGCGGATCGCCGGGGTTTTCCCGGTGTTCTGCACGCCAGAACGGTGGTGGGGTGGGGGTGGGATGGGGTGGCGGTAGGGTCCCGGGGGTGCCGGAGCTGGCGGAGGTGGAGGCCTACCGGCGCCTGGCCGAAGCAGTGGTGGGACGCACCGTGCGTGAGGTGCTGGCCCCCGACGCCTGGTATCTCAAGCGGGGACTGACCCCTCAGGCGGTGCGTGCCGCGCTGAGGGGCCGGCGCCTCGATGGGGTCCGTCGCATCGGCAAGCTCCTCCTGGTCGACACCGAGGGTGGCCCCGTGCTGGGGCTGCGGTTCGGCATGAGCGGGCGCCTGGTGGTGGACGGTCGGGTCGGCGTCGACGACCTCGTCTACTCCAGCAACCGGGAGGTCGGGGCCTGGGACCGCTTCACTCTGCGCTTCGACGACGGTGGCGACCTGCGCATGCGCGATGCCAGGCGGTTGGGCGGCGTCGAGCTCGACCCCGACGAGTCACGGCTCGGCCCCGACGCCCTCACCGTGGGCGCCGCCGGCCTGCGCCGTGCCCTGGCCGCCAGTTACGCCCCCCTGAAGGCGCGCCTGATGGACCAGGCGCGCCTGGCCGGGGTGGGCAACCTGGCCGCTGACGAGCTGCTCTGGCGAGCGGGCCTCGATCCCGCCCGGGCGGCGGCGTCGCTCACGCCTGCCGAGCTGCGACGCCTCCACCACCATCTCCGGGGGACCCTCGCCGACCTGGTGGCGCGGGGCGGTTCGCACACGGGGGACCTCATGGTTCAGCGCCGGCCCGGCGGCATCTGTCCTCGGGACGGGACGCCGCTGCGCCGGACGACGGTCGGCGGCCGCACCACCTGGTCGTGCCCTCGCCACCAGGCGTAGGGGGGCGCGGTCAGAGATCGACGCGCCGGCCCAGCAGGCAGAACTCGTTGTCCTCGGGGTCGGCCAGGACGATCCACGGCACGTCGCCCTGACCCACGTCCACCCGACGGGCGCCCAGGCCGAGCAACCGCTGGAGCTCCTCGGCCTGGTCGCAACCGGAGGGGTTGAGGTCGAGGTGAAGTCGGTTCTTGGCTGTCTTGCCCTCGGGCACCGGGGCGAACACCACCACTGGCGGCGGCGCCCATGGTTCGCCGGTGGACGACAGCCAGGAGTAGCCGGCGTCGTCGTCGACGACCGGCCACCCCAGCACCTCGGCCCAGAACCTGGCCAGACGGCGGGGGTCCCGGCAATCGATCACCACTTCTCTCAGCAGGCTGGCCATCGGGTGAACTTCACCACATCCCGACCCGGGATGCACCCGGACCGGTCGCTAGCCTGGCCATCAGTGTCCGACACCCTCGACGACCGCAACCGGTTCTACATCGGCGGCGAATGGCTGGCCCCGACGGGCACGGGCACCATCGACGTGGCCGACGCCGCCACCGAGGAGGTCATGGGCCGGGTGCCCGAGGGCCTTCCCGCCGACGCCGCCCGGGCGGTGGCCGCCGCCCGAGCCGCCTTCGAGGGATGGGCGGCCACGCCGGTCGCCGAGCGAGCCGCCTGCCTGCGCCGGCTCCAGGACGGGCTCCTCGCCTGCACGACCGAGGTCGCCACCTTGATCGCCCGCGAGGTGGGCACTCCATTGGCCATGGCCACGGTCATCCAGGCCGCACTGCCGGCGGCGATCCTCGGTTCCTACGTCGACATCGCCACCGACTTCTCCTTCTCCGAGCCGTGCGCGTCGTCGATCGTCGTGCGTGAGCCCGTCGGCGTGGTGGCGGCGGTGACACCGTGGAACTACCCCTTGTACCAACTGGTCTGCAAGGTCGCCCCCGCCCTGGCCGCAGGCTGCACGGTCGTGGCCAAGCCGTCGGAGGTGGCGCCGCTGTCGGCCTTCCTCCTCGCCGACCTGGTCGACCGGGCGGGGCTGCCACCGGGCGTGTTCAACCTGGTCACCGGGTACGGGTCGGTGGTGGGGGAGGCCCTGGTGGGCGACCCCGACGTCGACATGGTGTCGTTCACCGGCTCGACGGCGGCGGGACGGCGGGTGTCGGAGCTGGCGGCGACGACGTTGAAGCGGGTGACCCTCGAGCTGGGGGGCAAGTCACCGTCGCTGGTGCTCGACGACGCCGACTTCGACGAAGCCGTCCGGGCCACGGTGAGCCAGTGCTACCTGAACTCGGGTCAGACCTGCATCGCCTGGACCCGCCTGCTTGTCCCGCGCCAGCGCCATGACGAGGTCGTCGACCTGGCCCGCCGGGTCGCCGAGGAGTTCACCGTCGGAGATCCACTGGCGGGCGAGGCTCGGCTCGGTCCCCTGTCCACCAAAACCCACCAGCAGCGGGTGCAGGGTTGGATCCGCCGCGGTGTCGAGGAGGGCGCCACCTTGGTCACCGGCGGGGCCGAGCAGCCCGAGGGCCTGGCGTCCGGCTTCTACGTGCGTCCCACGGTGTTCGCCGATGTCACCGCCGACATGGCCATCGCCCAGGAGGAGATCTTCGGGCCGGTACTGTGCATCATGGCCTACGACGACATCGACGAGGCGGTGGCCATCGCCAACGACACCATCTACGGCCTGCACGGAGCGGTGTTCTCGGGCGACCGCGACCGGGGCGTGGCCGTGGCCCGCCGCCTGCGCACCGGCCAGGTCGACGTGTGCGGGGGCGGCTACAACCCGGTGGCCCCCTTCGGCGGGTACAAACAGTCCGGTGTGGGGCGCGAGCTCGGTCGCTACGGCCTCGAGGAGTACCTCGAGGTGAAATCGCTCCAGCTGTAGCGTGGACGGCGCGTCGAGTTCCCTCGCCGACCACCAACGGACGATCGTGGTCCCCGGCGCCGACCGCGGGCCGGTCGATCTGGCTCTCACGCTGGGCCCGTTGCGCCGGGGACGGTCTGATCCGTCGATGCGCATCAGTCCCGACGGCGTCTGGCGGGCCAGCCGCACGCCGATGGGACCGGCCACGACACGGCTCACGGTGTCGGGATCGTCGGTGACCGGCCAGGCGTGGGGACCGGGGGCGCAATGGGCGCTCGACGCCCTTCCCGCCCTTGTCGGGGCGGACGACTCCGGCGAGGGCTTCATGCCCCGCGACCCCGTGGTCGCCGACCTCCATCGCCGGTTCCCCGGCCTGCGCCTGTGCCGATCGGGCGCGGTGGTCGAGGCGCTGGTGCCGACCATCCTCGAGCAGAAGGTCGTCGGCGTCGACGCCAGACGGTCCTACGCCCGGCTGGTGCGGGCCTTGGGTGATCCGGCGCCCGGACCGGTCACCCTGGTGGTGCCGCCGGCACCGGAGGTGCTGGCCACGACCCCGTCGTGGGTCTTCCATAGCGCCGGCGTGGAGCGCAAGCGGGCCGAGTCCATACGGATGGCATGCTCCTACGCCCGGCGCCTCGAGGAGATCACCGACCTGGCCCTGCCCGATGCCTACCGGCGGCTCACCGCCCTGCCCGGCGTGGGCGCCTGGTCGGCCGCCGAAGTCGCCTCTGTGGCCCTCGGTGACGGCGACGCCGTCAGCGTCGGCGACTACCACCTGCCGGGCCAGGTCGCATGGGCCCTGGCCGGCGAGGCCCGGGCCGGCGACGCCCGCATGTTGGAGCTGCTCGAGCCCTACCACGGCCACAGGGGCCGGGTGATCCGCCTGATCTGCGCGGGTGCTCCCCGCCCTCCCCGGTTCGGTCCCCGGATGCCTCTGAGCACCATCGCCGGGCTCTGACGCTGGACACGGACTCGCGCTGGTGACCATGACCGCGCCCTCCGACAGCCACGATCTGATCCGCGTGCACGGTGCGCGCGTGAACAACCTCAAAGACGTCAGCATCGCCTTGCCGAAGCGCCGGCTGACGGTGTTCACCGGCGTGTCCGGCTCGGGCAAGAGCTCGTTGGTGTTCGGCACGATCGCCGCCGAGTCGCAGCGGCTGATCAACGAGACCTACAGCGCCTTCGTGCAGGGCTTCATGCCGAGGCTGGCGCGGCCCGACGTCGACGTGCTCGAAGGGCTGACCACGGCGATCATCGTCGACCAGCAGCGCATGGGCGCCGACCCTCGCTCCACGGTCGGCACTGCCACCGATGCCAACGCCATGCTGCGCATCCTCTTCAGCCGGGTCGGCAAACCCCACGTCGGCTCACCCCAGGCGTTCTCGTTCAATGTCGCCTCCATCTCGGGGGCGGGGGCGGTGACCGTCGAGCGGGGCGGAACCACCAAGAAGGAACGGCGAAGCTTCAAGATCACGGGAGGCATGTGCCCACGCTGCGAGGGCCGCGGCGCCGTCAACGACATCGACGTCACCGCGCTGTACGACGACACCAAGTCGCTCAACCAGGGTGCGCTCACCATCCCCGGTTACAGCATGGACGGCTGGCACGGTCGCATCTTCCGCGGCTGCGGGTTCTTCGACCCGGACAAGCCGATCAACAAGTTCACCAAGAGACAACTGCACGACCTCCTCCACAAGGAACCCACCAGGATCAAGGTCGAGGGCATCAACCTCACCTACGAGGGCCTGATCCCCAAGATCCAGAAGTCGATGCTGTCCAAGGACGTCGAGGCCATGCAGCCGCACATACGCGCCTTCGTGGAGCGCGCTGTGACCTTCGCCACCTGCCCCGACTGCAACGGCACGCGCCTCAGCGCCGCCGCCCGCTCGGCGAAGATCAAGGGCAAGAACATCGCCGACGCCTGCGAGATGCAGATCAGTGACCTGGCCGAGTGGGTGCGCGGCCTGGACGAGCCGGCGGTCGCACCGTTGCTGGACGCGCTGGGGCAGGCCCTCGACTCGTTCGTGGAGATCGGGCTCGGGTACCTCAGCCTCGACCGGCCGGCGGGCACGCTCTCGGGCGGTGAGGCCCAGCGAGTCAAGATGATCCGGCACCTCGGCTCCTCCCTCACCGACACCACCTACGTCTTCGACGAGCCCACCACCGGCCTGCATCCCCATGACATCCAGCGGATGAACGACCTGCTGCTGCAGCTGCGGGACAAGGGGAACACGGTGCTCGTCGTGGAGCACAAGCCGGAGACGATCGCCATCGCCGACCACGTCGTCGACCTGGGCCCCGGGGCTGGTGCGCACGGCGGCACGGTGTGCTTCGAGGGTACCGTCGAGGGACTGCGGTCCAGCCACACCATCACCGGCCGCCATTTCGACGATCGGGCCACGCTGAAGGAAGCAGTGCGATCGTCCACCGGTGCGCTGAAGATTCGCGGCGCCACCGCCCACAACCTGCGCGACGTCGACCTCGACATCCCCCTCGGGGTGCTTGTCGTCATCACCGGTGTCGCCGGCTCGGGAAAGAGCTCACTCATCCACGGGTCGGTGTCGGGCCGGGATGGGGTGGTGTCGGTCGACCAGACTCCGATCCGCGGATCGCGAAGGAGCAACCCGGCCACGTACACGGGACTGCTCGATCCGATCCGCAAGGCGTTTGCCAGAGCCAACAGCGTGAAGCCGGCGCTGTTCAGCGCCAACTCCGAGGGTGCCTGCCCGGCCTGCAACGGCGCCGGCGTCATCTACGTCGACCTGGCCATGATGGCCGGTGTCGCCACCACCTGCGAGGAGTGCGAGGGGAAGCGGTTCCAGGCATCGGTGCTCGATTACCGCCTCGGCGGTCGCGACATCAGCGAGGTGCTGGCCATGTCGGTGAGCGAGGCCGACCGGTTCTTCGGCACCGGCGAGGCCCGCACGCCGGCTGCCCAGGCCATCCTCGACCGCCTGGCCGACGTGGGCCTCGGCTACCTCAGCCTGGGCCAGCCGCTCACCACGCTGTCGGGCGGCGAGCGGCAGCGGCTCAAGCTGGCCACCCACATGGGCGGGAAGGGAGCCGTCTACGTCCTGGACGAGCCCACCACCGGCCTGCACCTGGCCGACGTCGAGCAGCTGCTGGGCCTGCTCGACCGGCTCGTCGACTCGGGCAAGTCGGTCATCGTCATCGCCCACCACCAAGCGGTCATGGCCCACGCCGACTGGATCGTCGACCTCGGTCCCGGCGCCGGCCACGACGGCGGCCGGATCGTCTTCGAGGGGGCACCCGCCGACCTCGTCGCCGCCCGCTCCACCCTGACCGGCGAGCATCTGGCGGCCTACGTGGGCGCCTGAGCGAGGCGGCGGCAGCCGCTGGCCCGCGGTGATCTGTTGAAGTTGAGCTCCCCAGGTGCCGATAACGCCAGCACGGCACCCGAGGAGGCTGGAATCGACATGCGCAGAGTGGTGCTGGCGGCAGCGGTGGTCCTGGCCCTGCTCACCCCGTCGGCTGTGGCCGTCGCCGCCCCGGCCACGCCGGCGGCGCCGGACAAGGCCGCCCCCTACATCGTCGTCCTGAAGGACGGGAGCGACCCGGGTCAGGTGGCTGACGACGGCGCCCGGAATCTGGGTGCCGACGTCCACCACGTCTATCGCTCGGCCCTGCACGGCTACGCCGCCCGCATCCCCGCCGGCCGTCTGGCCCAACTTCGAGCCGATCCCCGCGTGGCCTACGTCGAGCCCGACGCCACCGTCTCAGTGACGAGCCAGACCCTGCCGTGGGGTATCGACCGCATCAACGCCGACGCCAGCTCGACCCTGGCCGGCAACGGCTCGGGAACGGTCGGCACGGTCACGACCTACGTCATCGATACCGGTATCGACTACTACCACACCGACCTGAGCGTGGGGGCCCACGGCAACTTCACGGGCGACGGCCGGAACTACGACTGCAACGGCCACGGCACCCACGTGGCCGGGACGGTGGGGGCAAAGGACAACGCCCAGGCGGTGGTGGGGGCGGCGCCGGGCGTGGCCCTCGTCGGCCTCAAGGTCCTCGACTGCACCGGCAACGGCTCCGTCTCCACCATCATCGCCGCCGTCGACTGGGTCACCGCCGCCGCCTGGAAGCCGGCGGTGGTCAACATGAGCATGGGTGGGACGGCCTCTCAGGCTCTCGATGACGCCGTGCGCCGATCGGTGGCCAGTGGCGTGCTCTACGTCGTGGCCGCCGGCAACAACGGCGACAATGCCTGCAACTACTCACCGTCGCGCGCCGGCGCCGGCGCCGACAACGGCATCATCACCGTGGCCGCCACCGACGCCTCCAACCGGGAGCCGTCGTGGAGCAACTACGGGTCGTGCGTCGACCTGTGGGCACCCGGGGTCAACATCGTCTCCACCTACAACAACGGCGGCACAGCCACCATGTCGGGCACCTCGATGGCCTCGCCGCACGTGGCCGGCGCCGCTGCCCTGTACCTGTCCCGCAACCCCACCGCCTCGCCTGCGGGAACCGAAGCCCTCCTCAAGGCCTACGCCGCCCTGCCGCCCACCCTCAGTAAGGACGGGCGGCCCATCAAGCTCGTCTACGCCGGGTGGTTCTGACGCCGCTCAGCCCGGCGTCAGGGATCCTCGGGCAGCACCTCGGGCAGCACCTCGGCGAAGGCCTGGGCCCAGTCGGCGTACCCGGCCAGGCCGGGGTGGAACCCGTCGGCTGCCAGCTTGCCGTGCCAGGGAGGAGCGGTGTGCTCCCAGACATCGGCCACAATCAGTCCCGCCGCAGGCGCCTCGGACCTGATGAGGTCGTTGGCCACGGTGGCCCGGGCGGAGCTCAGGCCCTGGGGGACGGTGGCCACCAGCGCCCCGGCGGGAAGCCGGCGAATGATCTCGCGCAGCGAGGCCGACAGGGCGGGGAGCGGGGTGCGGAACATGTCATTGGCCCCGACCGCGCAGGTGACGAGCTGGGCCGGCTCGGCCAGGGCCTCGAGGCGTGGGAGCTGGAAGGTGACGACGTCGGCCGCTCTGGCGCCCGATCTCGACAGGTTGAGCACGCGCCACGGCGCCGAGGAGTGCTCGTCGAGGGCCGCCCGCAACTGGCCGACGTAGCCCTCGTCGTAGCTGGGAGCGCCGACGCCTTGGGCGGTGGAGTCGCCGAGCACCACCCACAGGGGGCCGGTGCCGGCGAGGGCGGCGTCGTTCGCCTCGTCCCACGCCCGGGCGAACACCGCGACCTGGGCGTGCACCTGGCGCACGCCGGGCAGCACGATCCGCACGATCCTGCCCGCCGAGGAACGCAGCCGGGCCAAACCTCCTGCGAGCACGCTCCCGGTGCTACCCCTGCTTCGACGCGGTGATGCCCCAGGCGCCGGAGAAGGTCTCGCCCGGCTCCAGGCTGAGGAGGCTCTCCCCGGACCGGAAGGCGTTTGGGGGGCACGTCATGGGCTCGACGGCCAGGCCCCGGCGGCGCATGGCCGGCGCCAGCGTGTCGCCGGTGAACAGCATGACCCAGTCGAAGGCGGGTCCCATCCACAGCGTCGTCGAACGGGAGGCATCAGCCGTCGCCAGCTCGACCCGAGCGGTGCCGTCGGCGTCGCGCTGAAGGTCGCCGTACCCGGTGTCGAGTACGGCGTCGCCGACGGGACGTGGCGTCCGGAAGTCGTAGGGGGTGCCGTCGACCGGCTCGACGCCGGTAGGGATGCCCCGCTTGTCGGAGCGGATCCATCGGGCGCCGGGCACGCGCAGGACGAGTGGGTCGACCACGGAGGTGCCGAGGGTGAGATAGGGATGAGCCCCGGCGCCGAAGGGCAACGGCGAGTCGCCCACGTTGGTGGCCACGATGGCGACGGTGAGGCCCACGTCGGACAGGGAGTAGGCCAGCCTGAGGTCGAGGCAGAACGGATAGCCGGGTTGGGGGTGGAGCAGGTGGGCCATGACCACCCGGTCGTCGGCCTGGTCGACGGCCGTCCAGTTGGCCCAGCGCACCAGGCCGTGGATGGCGTTGGCCAGGGCCGGCTCCGACAGGTGGAGCTGGTGGTCGGAGGCGCCGAAGCGGTACTGCCCGTCGGCCACCCGGTTGGGCCAGGGGATGAGGGGTTGGCCCCGTCCGCCCGTGCAGCGTTCGTCGGCCCCGTACCCGTCGACCACGTCGAGCCCGTCGACGGCGTAGATGCGCAGGGCCCCACCCACCTCCACCACCGTGGCCCGATGGGAGCCATGGCGCAGTTCGTACTGCTGGCCGGTCGGGTGCTCGACGGGGCGGAGGTTGGGCACAGCACAGGCTACGCCGCGACTAGTCGGCGATCTCGTCCCGGTAGGGGGACAGGATGCCGTCGTCGACCACGGGCTTCGGGTCGTTCTCGGCCGACTCGCGGATCTTTCCGGCGATGTAGCTCTCGCCCTTCCCGGGCATCTCGTTGTCGGGTGTCTCGTTCATGTGGGTCTCCTGGTTCTCATGGGGGATGCGTGTCTTGTGCGAATTGCGGTGTGGAGGGCAGGGCGCGGCCGTATCCGGGGAAAGGACACGGTGGTCAGCGGGTGGGGACAGGGGCCCTCCGGGCCCGCTTCGCCGTACCCCTACCCTCGCGTGCCAGCCGTCAATCACCCCCGGCGAAAACTCCGTCACGGCGCCGAGGGTTCCTCGGGCGCAGCGGCGAAGCTCACGCTCACCGACAGCTCCTCGGCACCCCGGACGACTCCCAGGGTCACCGACTCCTCCGTGTCGGGCCCGTTGATCAGGTCGTGCAGGTCGTCGACGCTCGTCACTGGTCGTCCCGCGGCCTCGGTGATCAGATCTCCCCGT
>DATAQC010000011.1:0-36801 GCA_036264885.1 Acidimicrobiales bacterium
GCTATGCCGGCGACGATGGACAGGCCAAGACCGGTGCCGCTGCCGACGCGTGCCTTGTCGGCCTGCCAGAAGCGGTCGAAGGCGTGGGCCAGGGCCTCGTCGTCCAACCCCGCTCCGTGGTCGCGCACGGCGACGGTGGCCTCGGCCTCCCCCATGACGGCTGTGACCTCGACCGGCGTGGCATCGGGGGTGTGGCTGACCGCGTTGGCCACCAGGTTGGCGATGGCCTGACGAAGGTGCGACTGGTCGCCCAGCACGACCACAGGTTCCGGCGCGTCCAGCGTCACCGGCCGGTCCGGAGCCGAGGCGACGGCGTCGCTGCAGGCGTCGGCCGCCAGCACGGCCAAGTCGACGGGCTGGCGGTCGGCGGGGCGCGTCTGGTCGAGACGGGCCAACAGCAGCAGGTCCTCGACCAGAACCTTCATGCGGGCCGACTCCTGCTCGATGCGGCGCAGGATGGTGGCCAAGTCGATGTGGTCGGCACTGGACCCCATCCGGAAAAGCTCGGCGAAACCCTGGATCGACGTGAGAGGAGTGCGCAGCTCGTGGGAGGCGTCGGCTAGGAACTGGCGTAGGCGCCCCTCGGTGGCGTCGCGCTCGGCGAAGGCGGCCTCGATCTCGTCCAGCATGGTGTTGAAGGCCACGCCCAGCTGGCCCACCTCCGAACCCGACGACGAGACACTCACCCGCTGGGTCAGGTCGCCGGCAGCGATCTGGCCTGCGGTACCAGCCATGCGCTCGAGGGGCCGGAGGCCGTTGCCCAAGATGAACCACGACCCGGCACACAGGATGGCCAACAGGCCCGCTGCTGCCGACGCCTCGATGAGGATCAGGCGGTGCAGCGCGTTGGTGACCTCGGCCATGGGAACAGCCACGACGACGGTGTGCCCGGGGGAGGCGAAGTCAGTGGTCACGTACACCCGCCAGTCGCCCGACCCTCTGGCCGATCCCGTCGTGAGAAACCGATGCGTGCCGGGCTCGGCCGTCACCACCGATGGCAGGCGGGGCACCGAGGTGGAGCCGGAGAGCTGCACGTGGGTCATCTGGACACCGGCCTCGTTGCGCAGCTCGGCGTAGGTGTCGATGGGCGCCGGGCCCCGGGGACCTCCTCCTCCGGGGTTGGCGGCCCCGCCCGACAGCGGGGCAATCCTGAGGCCGGCGGCCTCGTTCAGCTGGCGGGAGAGAAGGGGGGTGAAGTTGCGGAGCTGGTCGTCGAGGCGCTGGTGCTGCGAGCGGGCGTAGAGGGAGTAGGTCGTGGTGCCGAAGAGCCCCAGGCCAACCAGCACCAGACCACCGATGGCCAGCACCAGGCGCAGACGCAGCGTCATCGACGCCTCCGGGACGAGCGGTCCCATGGGGCGGACATGCCCCGATCCTGGCCCACCGCGGGCCCGGGGGTCACCATCGGAGCGCACCGACGAGGGCGGCCATGGACAAAGTGTCGGGTCGCGGGCTGGCCGGAGCCGGCTACGGCTCGCTCTCGGGCGGCAGCCGCAGGCTGTAGCCGACGCCCCGCGTGGTGTGGATGAGCGGCGGGTCGACGGCGTCGATCTTCTGGCGCAGGTAACTGATGTAGGTCTCCAGCACGCTGGCGTTGCCGGCGAAGGTGTAGTCCCAGACCTGGGCGAGGATCTGCTCACGGGTCAGCACCCGGCGGGCATTGGCCAGCAGGTAGTGGAGCAGCTTGTACTCCGTGGGCGTGAGGTCGATCAGGCGGCCCGACCGCCACACCTCACGGGTGTCCTCGTCGAGATCGAGGTCGGCATAGCTCAACCGGTGCTCGCCGGGGCCGCTACCCACGGCACGACGCAGCACGGCCTTGACCCGCTCGACCAGTTCCTCGATGCTGAACGGCTTGGTGACGTAGTCGTCGCTTCCCAGGCGCAGCCCCTCGATCTTGTCGGCGGTGGTGTCGCGTGCGGTGAGGAAGATGATGGGCACGCGGGTGGGAGCGCCCTCGACCCGGCGCAGGCGCCTCGCCACCTCGAAGCCGTCGAAGTCAGGGAGCATGACATCGAGCACGATGAGCTCCGGGCGGTGGCGCTCCACCTCAGCCAGAGCCGCCCGGCCCGAGTCGGCTCGTTCGACCTCGAACCCGTTGATGGTGAGGCCCATCGAGACCAGCTCGGTGATGTGCTCCTCGTCGTCGACCACGAGCACCCGGGCCCGGCGGGTCTGTGCCATCTGCGGGATCCTCTGTTTCGGCGGTGTCGACGCCAGCGGCTGCTCGGACATCCTGGCACCGGCGACGCCCTGGCGTGAGGGCACGCAGACGGTTCGGAGGAAACTCTGTGGTTCCTCTCAGCGGCCTCCCAAGGAAGCCGACCATGGTTGAGGACCCGGCGGTGGACCGATCCGAGGAGCCCACGAGTGTCGAGTGTCACGGAGGTGAGCGGCGGGCCGGCGCATGGTCGTGAGCGCGACCTGACCACGGGACATCTGTGGCAGGTCGACATCGTGCGGTTGTTCACCTTCGTCGCCGTGATCATCGTCCATGCCATCGCCTTCACCGAGCTCCCGTCGAACCACCTCGCAGGCGGCGCCCTCATGGTGTTGCAGTTCGGTCGGGCCGTGTTCTTCACCATCAGCGGCTTCGTGCTCGTCCACGCAACGCGCGGAAGCACGCCGCCGGCCGTGGGCTTCTGGCGCCGCCGTCTCTTCCTCGTCGGCGTGCCCTATGCCGCCTGGACGGCTGTCTACGAGGTGGACGCGGCGCTGACCGCGCACGGCTCGCTGTCGGCCGCCCACTTCGGGACCGACCTCCTCACCGGTGGCGCCGAGTACCACCTCTACTTCCTGCTCGTCACCATGCAGCTCTACCTCGTCTTTCCGTTGCTCCTCCGTTTCGTGCGGCGAAGCGCCGACCGGTGGGCAGCGGTGCTCGGCGTCGTGGGGGTGGCGAACGTCGCCTGGCTCGCCGCCCTCCAGTACGTCGGCGCGCCGAGGGGATGGTTCGGCGATCTCTGGCCCCACGCCTACCAGCTGCTTCCCACCTACGCCGTCTTCGTCCTCGCCGGTTGCTACGCCGCCGTGCACCTTCCCCGTCTCCAGGCCCTGGTGAGCGAGCAGGGCCACCGCCTCCTGGCCGGGGCCTTCGTGGCCGCCGTGTTCGCCGAGCTGGTGTACGTGAGCCAGCTGGGCAGCATGGACACCAGGGTGGCCGCCGACGTCCTGCAACCGGCCATGCTCTTGACCTGGTCGGCGGCCGCGGTCGCCCTCTACGTGGCGGCGTCGCGTTGGGCCGCAGGTGAGCGTCGTGGGTTGCAAGCGGTGGCCGTGGCTTCGGAGATCTCCTTCGGCGTCTACCTGGCCCACCCGCTGGTGCTGCAGCTCGTGCTCGCCCGGGGCCTCGGCAACGACAACCAGCGCCTGGCGGCGCCGGCCGCCACTCTGGTCGCCATCGTCGCCACGACCGTGGGTTCCGCCGCCGTCGCCCTGGTCGCCAGCCGCAGCCGGCTGTCGCTGGCGTTGACCTGGCGGCCCCGCAGAACCGGGGTCCGCCCACCCTCGCCGGCATTCCCCGAGATCTCCAAGCATCCTCACAAGCCACGCTCAACCCCCGCGCAGATCCTGTCGTCATGGACGCCGGGCTCGGAACTGACCAGATGAGCAGCCCTCGACGGTCCCCGACTGTCGCCGACCTCCTGGCTGCTCGCCCCGCCGGCCGTGTCGCCTTCGTCGAGGCGGCGTCGGGGCGGACCCTGACCTGGGGCGACATCACCGCGACGGCGGCGGGCTGGGCAGCCCGACGCCATGTCGCCCTCGAGAGCTACGCCCGGGTGGGCGTGGCCGTACGTGACCCGCTGGCCTGCCTCCGCCTCGTGTTGAGCGCCCTCGCCAGCGGCGTCACCGTCGCCCCCCTCGACCACGACGCCTCCCGGGCGGAACTGGTCACCAAGGTGGACGTGCTCGGGCTGTCGGCCGTGGTCACCGATGTCGACGACCTCGACGGGGTGTGGCCACCCGGGGTGGCACCGGTGACCATCTGGGCCGCCCACGATGAGCCCTGGCAGTGGTCGCCCGCGGGCAGGCCGCCGGCGGCGTCGGGCGAGGCGCCAAGCGAGGCGCCAGGCGAGGCGGCGCTGATCCTGGCCAGCTCGGGCACCACCGGCGAGCCCAAGATCGTGGGCCTCGGCGTCGACCGTCTGGTGGCGGCGGCCGCCAACATCGTCGGCCACCACCAGCTCGGGCCCGACGACCGGGGCTACTGCCCCCTCCCCCTGTTCCACGTGAACGCCCTGGTGGTCGGTGTGCTGGCCAACCTGGTGTCGGGCGCCACGCTGATCGTCGACCGGCGGTTCTCGGCCAGCCACTTCTGGGACAGGGTCATCGGGCACCGGGCGACGTGGCTCAACCTGGTGCCGGGCATCATCGGGGTCCTGAACCAGGTTCCTGCCCCCCCACCGGACATGGGCGGGCGGATACGGTTCGCCCGCTCGGCGTCGGCGCCGCTGGCCCCCGCCGCCGCCGCCGTCTTCCGGAGCCGCACGGGGGTCTCGGTTCTGGAGACCTACGGTATGACCGAGGCGGCCGGCCAGATCACCGCCAACCCGCTCTCGCCCCACCGGCGCCGGCCCGGCTCCGTCGGACTTCCGGTGGGCGTCGAGCTGCGAGTGGTCGACACCGATGGCATCCCCCTGCCCCCGGGCTCGGTCGGAGGAATCGAGGTACGGGGCGCCACCGTGGTGTCGCACTACCTGGCACCTGCGGGCCTGCACTCCGCCGGGCGTCGCCCGGCCACGACCGGCGCCGGCTGGCTGCCCACCGGAGACGTGGGCCGCATCGACGACGACGGCTTCGTCTACCTGGTGGGCCGGGCCGACGACGTCATCAACCGGGGAGGCGAAAAGGTGCACCCGCGCGAGATCGAGGACGTCCTGTTGGGAGATCCGCGTGTGATGGCCGCGGTGGTGGTCCCCCGGGGCCACCCCACCCTCGGCGAGGAAGCGGTGGCCCACGTGCTGGCCGGTCCCGGCGGGTCCGACCCGGCCGGCCTCGCCGCCGCCCTGGCCGACCGCTGTCGCCGCCAGCTCGGCCAGAGTCGCCGACCGGCCGAGATCACGGTGGTCGACACCCTCCCCGCCGGTCCCACCGGCAAAATCCGCCGGGCCGAGGTCCGCCGCCAGGTGTCGGTGGGGGGTGCGGCGCGGTGAGCCCGCCCCTGGACCTGCCGTTCAGGACGGTGAAGCCTCGGCGGTCCGGGCTCACCATGGTGATCGACACCGGCCTGCCGTCGGCCTCCTTCGCCGACGTGATCGACAGCTTCGCCCCCTACATCGACACGGTGAAGTTCGGATGGGGTACGGCGCTGGTCACCCGCGGCCTCGAGTCCAAAATCGAGTGCCTGCGGGCCAACGCCGTGCGGTGGCACTTCGGCGGGACTCTCTTCGAGAAGTTCGTGGCCCAGGACCGCTTCGACGGCTTCCTGGCTCTCTGCCGACGTTGGGGCTGCGACCTGGTGGAGATCTCCAACGGCACCATCCCCCTGTCGAACATCGAGAAGGCGGCGTACATCCGCAAGTGCGTCCCCGAGTTCGAGGTGGTCAGCGAGGTCGGGTTCAAAGACGCCGGGCGCTCGGAACGACTGTCGTCGGCACAGTGGGTCGACGCCATCGGCGAAGACCTGGAGGCGGGCGCCGCCATGGTCACCACCGAGGCCCGCGAGAGCGGGCGCAGCGGCATCTGCCGGGCCGACGGCAACCTGCGCCGAGACCTGGTCGACGACATCCTCGGCGCCGGCTTCTATCCCGAGCAACTGCTCTTCGAGGCGCCGACCAAGGCGCTCCAGACCCACTTCGTGACCAAGGTCGGGCCCAACGTGAACCTGGGCAACATCGCTCCTGCCGACGTGGCCGCCCTCGAGACGCTGCGCCTGGGGCTGCGAGCCGACACCTTGTTGCACTTCGACGGAGCGGCCTTCGATGCGTGACGGTGCCGACGTGTTCCATCTGGCCATCCCGGCCACTGACCTCGACCTGGCTCAGGACTTCTACGTGACGCTGCTGGGGTGCCATCTGGCCCGCCGCTACGACGACCGCATCACCGTCGACTTCTTCGGCGACCAGCTCGTCTGCCATCGATGCGACGATGACGAGGGCGAGAACCAACCCGGGCTCTACCCCCGCCACTTCGGCGTCACCTTCCGACAGCGAAGTGACTTCGACGCCCTCGTCGACCTGGTCCGGGCCCGGCGGATACCGATGTTTCGAGACGTCGAGCCCCGGTTCCAGGGGCGGGTGGAGGAGCATGTCACGCTGGTGCTGCGGGACCCGTCGGGAAATTTCCTCGAGTTCAAGCATTATCGCGATCACCGCATGATGTACTGAGGCGGTGACCAGCCGACCGTCCCGTCGGCGCGCCGGGTTGCTGGTCGCCGCTGCCCTCGTGGCGTCTGCCGGCACATCGGCAGCTTCGAGGTCTCCGGTGCACGCGGCGGCACCCGTCAGTCCCTCGGCGGCTGCGGGCGCCCACCCTCTCGTGGTGCACCCGGCGGTCGCCCGTGCCCCGGTGACGGCCGCGCCAACGGTCGGTTCTCTGCCCACCGGTTGGGTGGCCAGCACCCACCTCCTGAGAGCCGGCGGCCGGGCCCGCAGCTACCTGCTGACTCGACCGAGAGCCATTGGGGCGACCCGGTTGCCGGTGTTGGTGGTGCTCCACGGGCGGGGGCTCAACCCCACCCAGATCGAGCGCATCACCGCGTTTCCAGCCGTCGTCGGACCGGCCATCGTCGTCTACCCGGCCGGCTATCACCAGTCGTGGAACGCGGGAGCGTGCTGCGGACCGGCGCACGCCGAGGGGGTCGACGACGTGGGCTTCCTACGGGCGGTCGTGGGAGACGTCCTGGCCACCCAGCCTGACGCGTTGCCGCGGTCGGTGTTCCTCGCCGGCTACAGCAACGGGGGCCGCATGGCGTACCGAATGGCGTGCGCCGACCCCGGCCAGTTCGCAGGGGTGGCCGCCGTCGAGGCCGTCGCGGTCTACCGCTGCCCGGGATCGACCCCGGTTCCAATCTTGAGCCTGGCGTCGACCGGCGACCCGCTGCTGCGCATCGGTGTCCACGCCGCGCCGCGGACGATCGAGCACTATGCCCAACCGACCGTCGACGACGTGGTGGCCGAATGGCGGGCCAACAACGGCTGTCGCAACTCCGCCACCACCAGTGCCCGCGGCAGCCTGCTCACCACCCGCTGGCTCGGGTGTGCTCGCGGCGCCCCTGTCGAGCTGAGCCTCTACCTGGGTGGCAGCCATGCCTGGCCCGGGGGGGACGGTGCCACCCCCGCCGCCCGCCGCGTGGTCTGGGACTTCTTCCGCTCCCTCCGCCCGACGGGCACGCGCCGCGGTGTCACCTGACGAGGGACCTCGGCGATGGCTGTGGGATCAACCACTGGGAAGCCGGCGGTCTGGGTCACCAGGCCGTGGGTGGAGACGATCAGTGCTTCGTGGTCGGGCACGCCTTCCATCCAACGGCGGGCGCCCCGTCCCCGTGCGAAGGCGGCGGTGGCGTAGGCGTCGCACCGCGTGAGCGAGCGGCCGACGACGGTGACGCTCGCCAGTTCGCCGGCGGCCGCGCCGGTCACCGGGTTGACGATGTGGGCGCCCCGTTCGGCGGTTCCCGACGTGGCCACCGCGAAGTCGGATCCCTCGACGACGCTGAGGACGCGGGTGCGGTCAAAGGGGTCGCTGATCCCGACGCGCCACGGCCGGCCGGGGGCCGGCACGCCCGCCAGCTGGACGTCGCCACCGCCGTTGACGCTGTGGTTGCGGCTGCCCCGGGCGGCCAGGAGACGGCTGGCCTGTTCGATCGCCCATCCCTTGACCAGGCCGGTGGGGTCGATGTCGGTGTCCCAGAAGGGGGTGAAGTAGCCGTCGGTCTCGGCCTCGATCACGGCGCAGAGGTCGACGACGGCGGCGACATCCGGGTGGGCGTCCTCGACGGCCAGTTCACGGCGGCGGACGCGGCTGATGTCGCTGTCGGCCCGGTAGGTGCTGAACATTTGGTCGACCCGGCGCAACCAGGCGACGGCCTCGGCGATGGCGTCGACCCACGATCCGGGATCACGGATGTCGATGGTGAACACTGTGCCCATGCAGTGCTCGACGTGCAGCGTCCGGGGCCGGCCATCGACCGTGAGCGCCGTCATGCCAGACCTGCCTGGTTGAGGGCACTCTGCAGCGAGGTGACGAAGCCGGTGGAGGTGTAGGTCGCGCCTGAGACCGTGTCGATCCTGGCGCTCTGGGCGGCCAGGACCTCGTCGTCGAGCTCGGGGATGGCACGGGCATTGATCTGGCGGTCACGCGAGCGCTCGCTGGGGTACACGACGGCGTCGACGGCGGTGATCCGGCCGTTGGTGACGGTGACCTTCACCTGGACGGGCCCGTAGCGCGTCTGGGCCGAAGTGCCGGTGACCGTCTTCGTCGCCCCCGACACCACCGCCCCGGACGCGGGCGCGGTGGTGGTGCTGGGCGACGAACCGGCGGAGCCGGACGTCGAGCCGGACGTCGAGCCAGTCGAGGTGGTCGACGGGCTGATGGCCGCCGGTGGTGTCGCCAGCGTCGTCGGTCCGGGATGGGTCTTGAACGACAGCAACAGGATCAGGCCGATGACCGTGGTGACCCCGGCCAGGATGACTCGTCGCACGATGGGCTCCCTTCGTCCCCGCTCAGAACTCGAAGGACTCGTGGTGGATCTGGCTGCGCCGGACACCGGCGCTGCGCAACGCGTCGATGACGGCGGTGGTCATACCGGTCGGGCCGCACACGTAGACGTCGTGGTGGGCGAGATCGGGGACGTTGAGAGTCAGGCTGGCAGCAGACAGCGGGTCGTAGCCGAGCTCGGAGCGTCGCCCGACGGCGAAGCGCACGTGCGCACCGCGTTGGCGGGCCAGGGCGGCCAGCTCCTGACGGAAGACGATGTCGGCGTCGCTGCTGGCCCGGTACACCAGGGTCAGGTCGCCCGGATCGGCCGGGATGGTCTCGAACAGCGCCCGCAACGGGGTGATGCCGACGCCGCCCCCGATCAGCAGCACCTTGCGGCGCCGGCGCAGGGCGGCGGTCACCGCCCCGTAGGGTCCCTCGGCGAACACCCGCGTGCCGGGGTGCACCCGGGCCAGGGCCCGGCTGTGGTCACCCAGGGCCTTGACCGTGATCCGGAGCCGGTCCGGCCGCGGGCCGGCCGACAACGAGTACGGCGACGAAGCCCACCACAGGCCACGGCAGAGGAACCGGAACCGGAAGAACTGGCCCGACTCGGCCGCCAGCTCCTCGAGGTGCTCGCCGCCGATCACCACGCTGACCATGTCCGGTCCTTCGGGGTGGACCGACAACACCCGCATGCGGTGGCGAACGGCTTGGCGGACGGGCGTGACGACCCGGTACCACACGATGGCGGCGCCGACGCCGGCGTACATGGCGCCCCACAGCACCCGCGCCCAGGTGTTGTCCATGAACTCGGCCCCGGAGGAGAACTGGTGGCTGAAGGCCAGGGCCACGGCCAGGTAGGTGTAGAGATGCAGGTAATACCAGGTCTCGTAGCGGAGTCGCCGGCGGGCGGCGCGTGCCGACGAGATGCCGACGCCGACCAGGAGCAACCCGCCGACGGTCGCGGCCAGGACGTCGGGGTAGCTCGTGATCAACGTGCTGGTCTGGCTGACGACCGACGTATGGGCAGTCACGGCATAGCCCCAGATGATCAGCAGGCCGTGGGCGACCACCAGGCTGACCGTGTATCGCCCACCCTTGGAGTGCCAGCGGGCCAGCTGGTCGGCGCCGATGCCTCGCTCGAGCGGGGGGATGCGCGCCATCAGGGCGACGAGCACGACGACCCCGTAGCCCGCCAACAGCCCGGTGATGCGCCCGGCGTTGGTGAGCCAGTCACCCAGTCCGTGGATAGCCGGGGTGTTGAACCACCACAGGGCGATCGCCGCGCCGGCTCCGGCGCCGATCGACGCCAGGACGGCGTTCGGACGGGCCCGCCGGGGAGCAGGTCGGATGGCGACCGGCGCACGCCCCTCCGGCGCACGTCGCTTCTGTAGCACTGCCGTCATCGCCACAGCTCCGTCGAGGGACGGGCCTGCGCTGCGAGGAGCGGCGTTGCCGCCCGGCGCCGACCGAGGCCTTCGGCGATCGGGCACTTCAACGACAGCATGACATCTCCAGGTCGAAGGGGGACGAGGCGCACAGATTCCCCGCTGGGCCTGGCATGAGGCCCAGGCCAAGCTGGGAGCCGGCTGAGAAAAATGTCGGGGTTGACGGGAGGCCGTTGCTGGGTAGGTCGATGGATTCTGAGACGGACGACAAAGGGGATTCCATGGCAAGCGAACACACCCCGGCCGACGACATCATCTACGACCTGGTCAGCATCCAGTACCACGCCCTGAAGGGCGGCGAGGCCTACGCCAAGTACATCGACGACGCCCACGAGCACGAGGACGTGGTCGAGTTCATCCGCCAGTGCCAGACCCAGGACTCCGATCGGGCAGTCAAGTGCCACCAACTGCTGGCCCAGCTCACGGGCAAGGGTGGCATCGGCTGACCGGTCGCCGGCTAGGCCCTGTCGACGCTCGGGCGCAGGCCGGCCAGGATGACGACGACGAGGCGGCGCACGGCCGCCCTGGACGCAAGGGTGCCGGCGGCGGCCAGAGCGTGGAGGCAGTAGCCGGCCAGCTCGTCGGGGGCGACGTCGTCGCGGACCGCACCGTTGGCGGCCGCCCCGGCCAGTAGGCCGCGTACGAGGCGGCTCAGCTGGTGCTGGGCCCGGCCGACGTGGTCACCCTGGTGCACGAGGGCGGCCAGGTCGGCGCCGTGGTGCTGGTGGGCGACCTGGTGGACGATCAGGGCGTAGGCCCCGAGGACCGCCTCGAGCGCCTCAGCGGCGTCGCCCGCCCGGTCGCGCAGCGCCACCAGATGGTCGAGGTGCTCGGTGACGTGGCGTTCGTGCCAGGCGACGAGGATCGCTTCGACGTCGGGGAAGTACTTGTACAGCGTGGCCCGCCCGATGCCCGAGTCCTCGGCGATGCGCGACATAGTCGTCGCCCGCAGCCCCTTGTCGGCCACCAGGGCGGCGGTGGTATCGACGATGGCGTCCCGCACCTCACGGCGGTGGGTCTCGATCGTCTCGGTCCACAGCTTGGGCACGGGTACATCGTACGCGCTGTCGCACTATCTACATTGTGGATTGACCGCGACACTATGTCTCGATAACCTGATCTCCATGCTCGATGACGGCGAAGACGTCGGCGATCAGCCCGGCCCGGACACCCACCGGCGCCTCCTGGCGCGGCTCGACCACATGGTCGAATCGGGTCGGGTCACCGAGGACGAGGCGGCTCGTCTGCGCGCCGCCGACGGGCCCCAGGAGATCGATCACGCGGTGGGGGCCATCCGCCTCAGGCACGCCGGCGCCCGGCTGGACGCGGCGGTGGCCGACGGGGACATGAGCCGGGAGGAGGCCGACGGCTTCCTCGAGCGGCTGCGCAACGGTGAGCACCCGCGCGGGCTGCGGTCCGACCTGGCCAAGCTGCGCCCCCGGCGCCACTCGCCCGGCCCATGAGCGACTCCCCCGCCCCTCCCCATCCCGGCGGCTGGACGCCCAGGGGACCTGACGACCTGTACCTCACCACACCGCCCTGGGACATCGGCCGGCCCCAACCGGCGTTCCTCGCCCTGGCCGACGCAGGCGCCATTCGGGGTCGAGTGCTCGACGCCGGGTGCGGCACCGGAGAGCATGCCCTCATGTGCGCCGCCCTCGGCCACGACACCACCGGGGTCGACCTGGCGTCAGCGGCTATTCGCCGGGCGCAGGACAAGGCACGCCAACGGGGCCTGACGGTCCGCTTCCTCGTCCACGATGCCAGGCGCCTGGGCGACCTCGGGGAGTCGTTCGACACCGTGGTCGACTGCGGGCTCTTCCACGTGTTCCACGGCGACGACTCCGTCGCCTATGTGGACAGCCTGGCGTCGGTGCTGGTGGCCGGCGGCTGCTACTTCCTGCTGTGCTTCAGCGACCGCCAGCCGGGCGACTGGGGACGGGTGCACGGCGTGACCGAGGACGAGCTCACCACCGCCTTCGCCCGGGGCTGGCGCGTCGATTCGATGGAACCGGCCACCATCGACATCACCACCGACCCCGACGGCGTCCGCGCCTGGCTGGTGGCCGTCACCAGGCTCTGATCCAGCCTCCTTCGCGGCTGAACGACCACCACCCTGCTTGGCCGGAGCGGCGTGCGGCAAGCCGGCTCAGTGGCGGGCGATGTAGGAGTCGCGAAGGACGTTGGTCTCCAACTCGAGCTCGTCGAGGCGGTTCTTGACGATGTCACCGATACTGATGATGCCGGCGAGCTTGCCGTTGTCGACCACCGGGATGTGGCGGCTGCGGTGGTTCGTCATCTGCACCATGACCGATTTGATTCCCTCGTCGGGCGTGCAGGTCACGACCGCGGGTGACATGACGTCGCGCACGTGCATCTTCACCACCTTGGCCCCGTGATCGGCGACGGCTCGCACGATGTCGCGCTCGGAGACGATGCCCCGCACCCGCTCGCCGTCGTCGGACACCACCAGGGCCCCGACGCGGCCGGCCTTGAGCTTGCGGACCGCCTCCTCCAAACCTGCGTCCTTGGGGATCGTCAGGACATCGGCGCCCTTGGCCTTGAGCACATCTGCGACCTTCATGGCCCTGCTCCCTTCATGTCGACGCGCGCCATCATCGCGCCCTCCAGTCGAGCGGCCAAGGGCTGGCCGCCCCTACACCACTGCGGTGAAAATGGCGGCGGGGGCCAAACCCACAATCGAATCGGTACCGAAGGCGGATTGTGAGCCTTAAGGAAAAATGCCCCTCGTGGAGTAGAATGGGTAAACAGTGCAACGCATTCTGAGAGGTAAATCATGGAAGACGCCGAAAAGCCCAGTGAACAGCAGCAGGGCGTCGTGTACGAGGTGAGGGCACTCACCAACCGGTGGGTGGAGCCCAAGGCAGGGCCGGTGATCAGCAGCCACACGTCGGCGCGCGCCGCCTGGGACGCCTTCAAGGCCCAGCCCAAAGAAGCCAGCGACGGCACCGGGCGCACCAGCCAGGGCAACTTCGTGCCCAAGGCGGTCGTGCGCGTCGACGCCGACGGCACCGAGTCGATGGTCGTCGCCCCGCCCGCCGGTGGCGGCCTCCTGGCCTGGCCGTACAACGACTGAGTACGATTCCCACTACGCAACCGGTAGCAGCCCCACCCACCCCGCGAAGATCGCTGCGGCTCGCCGCTGACGCGGTCGCCGCCCTCCATGGAGCCTTCGTGGCCTTTCTCGTCGTCGGAGGGTTCCTGACCTGGGAGTGGCCGGCGCTGGTTGTGCTCCACCTGCTGGCGCTGGTGGTGAGCGCCGCCATCTACCTCGGGGGCCTCGACTGCCCCCTCACCGACTTCGAGAAGCACCTGCGCACGTCGTCGGGTGACAGCGCCGTCTACGAGGACGGCTTCATCGCCCACTATCTGGTGAGGCCGCTCTACGCCGAGGGGATGAATCCCGCCCTGGGGCTGGCCATCGTGGCCTTGGTGGTGGTCGCCACCCTTGTCGCCTACGGGCGCTACCTGGTATGACCGCGTCCGGGCCTCACCGCTCAGGTGCCGGCATGGACCACCGAATAGATGGTCACGTAATGGCAGGCGCAGGCCACGATGACCAGCACGTGCCAGATCTCGTGGTAGCCGAAGGTGAGGGGGAACGGGTTGGGCCGGTTCAGTCCGAGGACCGCGGCGCCCACCGTGTAGGCCAGGCCGCCAGCCATGAGGAGAGCCACGTGGGCAGGCGTGAGTTGGTGGGTCAGCCCGGGTAGGGCGATGACCAGCAACCACCCCATGGTGACGTAACAGGCCAGGCCGAAATAGCGCCTTTCGGCCAGGCCGGTGATGGCGAAGCCCACGCCGATGGCCGCGCCCGCCCACACGGCCACCAACAGGCCGCCGCTGATGGGCCCCCGTAGGGCGAGCAGGCACAGGGGGGTGTAGCACCCTGCGATCATCACGTAGATGGTCCCGTGGTCGAGGCGGCGCATCCGTCGGCGGCCGGCAGGCGTCCAGACCCGTAGGTGATAGGTGGAGCTCACCGCGAACAGGGTGGTGACCGCCACCGCGTACACGACCGCCGCCACCCGGGCCCGCGTCGACGTCGCCCCGGCCACGACCAGGATCCCGGCCGGCAACGAGACGAGGAACGCCCCGAGGTGGAACCATCCCCGCAGGAATGGGCGCGGCGGATCCTCCTGAGGATGCCGACGCAGATCGGCCCTTTTGACCACGCCGGCAGCGACGTGGAAATCGCCCCCAGAGGAGGGACGCGTAAGAGTGGCTTGGAGATCTTCGGGGGACGTTGTCGGCACCGCCGCTTCTTGACGGGTGTGTGCCGCAACCGTAACGGGTCCGAAGGCCAGACCACCTTCAGGCCCTGATCGACACCGTCCGGTACCAGCGGTAAGATCGACTCCACTGAATCGGTAGACTTGGATCAGTCTTGCCCTCAGTGTCGGCCCCTGGCGGGGTGCCGTAAGAAGCGCCCGAGCACGCCATGACCAAAACCCAGGGCACAAGCCCCATCCGGCCGGCTGGCACCATCAGCCCGTGACGACGTCAGCCGATGCCGCCCTGGCCGTCGCTGTCGCCGAACGAGGCGCTCAGGTCCTGCTCGACGTGCGCTCGACCTCGGGCGCCTCCGGCAAGGCCATGGGGGACGAGGGCGACCGCACCGCCCACGCCGCCATCATCGACGCCCTCGCACAGGCCCGCCCCGACGACGCCGTGCTGTCCGAGGAGGCGGCCGACGACCAGGCCCGCCTGGCGGCCGACCGGGTGTGGATCGTCGACCCCCTCGACGGCACCCGGGAGTTCGCCGAGGTCGGCCGCACCGACTGGGCCGTGCACGTCGCCCTGGTGGTGAGCGGTGAGCTGGTGGTCGGGGCGGTGGCCCTGCCCGCCCTCGGCGTCACCTTCGGGACGGGGGCGCCGCCCGCCCTGGCGCCCCTGGGCGACCGCGCGCCGCGGATGATTGTGAGCCGTACCCGCCCACCGGCCCTCGCCGTGGACGTGGCCGAGAGCCTCGGGGCCGAGACGGTGGCCATGGGCTCGGCCGGGGCCAAGGCCATGGCGGTGGTGCGGGGGGAGGCGGAGATCTACCTGCACGCCGGGGGCCAGTACGAGTGGGACTCGGCCGCTCCCGTGGCGGTGGCCGCCGCCGCCGGCCTGCACACGTCGCGCGTCGATGGCTCGCCCCTGCGCTACAACCAGCCCAACCCCTGGTTGCCCGACGTGTTGATCTGCCGGCCGGAGCTGGCCGAGGCCGTCATCGCCGCCGCTGCCGCAGCCGGGGCCGACGCCGGGCGGCCGAGATGAACTGGGCCATCGCCGCCGCCGGCCTGATCGGGGGCCTGATGGTCGGCATGACCGGCATGGGCGGTGGAGCCTTGTTGACGCCCATGTTGATCCTGTTCTTCAACGTCGACCCCCTCTCGGCGGTGGGGAGCGACCTGGTGGTGTCTCTGGTGATGAAGCCCATCGGCGGTGGCGTCCACCTGCGTCGGGGGAACGTGAACAAGGCCATGGTCGGGTGGCTCACGGTGGGGTCGGTGCCGGCGGCGTTCACCGGCGTCCTGCTCCTCAAGTCGCTCGGCGGCGACGCCAGCACCGCCCTGAAACCGCTTCTGGGTGCCGTCCTGCTCGTGGCCGCCCTGGCCATGATCGCCAAGCCGGCGATCCAGAGCCGGCGCAAGCCGTCGGGCACGACCATCGTCGCCGTCGACGTGCGCCCCGGGCGCACCATCGCCATCGGGGCCGTCGGCGGCCTGTTGGTCGGGCTGACGTCGGTGGGTTCGGGCTCGCTCATCATCGTGATGCTGCTGCTCGCCTACCCCACCCTCCTCGCCCGAGAGCTGGTGGGTACCGACCTGGTCCAGGCGATCCCCCTGGTGGCCGCTGCCGCCTTCGGCCACCTGCTGTTCGGCGACGTCAGCTTCTCGTTGACGGGATCCCTGTTGGTGGGCGGCATCCCCGGCGTCTACATAGGGGCCCGGCTTTCCGCCGGGGCGCCCGACCGCCTTCTTCGGCCTACGCTGTTCGTCGTACTCGTATCGACCGGACTCAAGCTGGTAGGGGCGTTCTGAGCACCATGCGTGACGGGAAAACCACAATGACGGGAGATTCGGCGTGACCGGGCAGGCCACGGCCGAGCAGCAGGGGCGCGCCTCCGCCGGCGATGCCACCACGGCCGGCGACGGCGTGACGGTGTGGTTCACGGGGTTGCCCTCGGCGGGCAAGACCACGCTCGCTCGAGCGCTCACGGCCCGCCTGCGGGCCGCCGGCCACCGCGTCGAGATGCTCGACGGCGACGAGTTGCGGACCTACCTCACCGCCGATCTGGGGTTCTCGCGCCAGGACCGGTCCGCCAACGTGCTCCGGGTCGGCTACGTGGCCCACCTGCTCAGCCGCAACGGGGTGATCGTGGTGTGCTCGCTCATCTCGCCGTTCCGCGACGACCGTGACCAGGTCCGGGCCCTGCACGGTGACCGCTTCATGGAGGTGTACCTGTCGACCCCCGTCGAGGTGTGTGCCGAGCGCGACGTGAAGGGCCTCTACGCCCGCCAGCGCGCCGGCGACCTCACCGGACTCACCGGCGTCGACGATCCCTACGAGCCGCCCCTCGACCCCGAGCTGGTCGTGCCCACCCACGCGCAGGACCTCGATGCGTCGATCGACATGGTGTGGGCCGCCCTGCCCCCCGCCGTCACCGGCGTCACCGCCGTCACCGCCGTCACCGCCGTTACAGGGTCCACCGGCGTCACCGAAGGGATGGTCGGCCGATGACCACCCACACCCACGGGGAGCACGCCACCGGCGCCCTCGACCCGGCGGGGCGCTACGAGATGGGCCAGCTCCAGGCCCTGGAGGCCGAGGCCGTCTTCATCATGCGGGAGGTGGCCGCCGAGCTGGAGCACCCGGTGGTGCTGTTCAGCGGGGGCAAGGACTCGGTCGTGCTGCTGCGCCTGGCCGAGAAGGCGTTCCGTCCCGCCTCGTTCCCGTTCCCCATCATGCACATCGACACCGGCCAGAACTTCGAAGAGGTCATCGCCTTCCGCGACCGGCGGGTGGCCGAGCTGGGTGAGCGCCTCATCGTGGCCTCCGTACAGGACTCCATCGACAAGGGCCGGGTGGCGGAGGAGACGGGCCCCCGGGCCAGCCGCAACCGCCTGCAGACCACCACCCTGCTCGACGCCATCACCGCCAACGGCTTCGACGCCTGCCTGGGTGGGGCCCGGCGCGACGAGGAGAAGGCGCGGGCCAAGGAGCGGGTGTTCTCCTTCCGCGACGAGTTCGGCCAGTGGGACCCCAAGGTCCAGCGACCCGAGCTGTGGTCGATCTACAACGGCCGGGTCCGCCGGGGCGAGCACATCCGCGTGTTCCCCATCTCCAACTGGACCGAGCTCGACGTCTGGCGCTACATCGAGGTCGAGAACCTCGAGGTGCCGCCTATGTACTTCTCGCACAAGCGCACGGTGGTCGAGCGCGACGGCATGTTGCTGGCCGTCAGCGAGTGGGTGCAGCCCATCGGCGACGAGGAGCCCTTCGAGGCCACTGTTCGCTACCGCACCGTCGGCGACGCCAGTTGCACGGGGGCGGTGGAGTCGAGCGCGTCTACCATCGGTGACGTCATCGCCGAGATCGCCGCCACCCGGATCACCGAACGGGGCGCCACCAGGGCTGACGACCGCATCTCGGAGGCCGCCATGGAGGACCGTAAGAAGCAGGGCTACTTCTGACCATGGAGCTCCTGCGCTTCGCCACGGCCGGTTCCGTCGACGACGGGAAGAGCACCCTCATCGGGCGTCTGCTCTACGACACCAAATCGATCCTCGAGGATCAGATGGCCTCCGTCGAGGCGGCCAGCGTCAACCGGGGCTACGAGTACACCAACCTGGCCCTGCTCACCGACGGCCTGCGGGCCGAGCGCGAGCAGGGCATCACCATCGACGTGGCCTACCGCTACTTCTCCACCCCCCGGCGCAGCTTCGTGATCGCCGACACGCCCGGCCATGTCCAGTACACCCGCAACATGGTCACCGGCGCGTCGACTGCGGATCTGGCCATCGTGTTGGTCGACGCCCGTAAGGGCCTGCTCGAGCAGTCCCGCCGCCACGCCTTCATCGCCAACCTCCTGCGGGTGCCCCACCTGGTGGTGGCCATCAACAAGATGGACCTGGTCGACTGGGACGCCGAGGTGTACTGGGCCATCGTCGAGGAGTTCCGTGATTTCGCCGCCCGTCTCGACGTCACCGACGTGTCGTTCATCCCCGTGTCCGCCCTGCTGGGCGACAACGTGGTCGAGCCGTCGGCCAACATGGCTTGGTTCAGGGGCGTCCCCCTGCTCCAGCACCTCGAAGACGTCCACATCGCGTCGGACCGCAACCTCATCGACGTCCGCTTCCCGGTGCAGTACGTGATCCGTCCCCACTCCGCCGCCCACCACGACTACCGGGGCTACGCCGGCACCGTGGCCGGAGGGGTCATCAAGCCCGGCGACGAGGTGGTGGTGCTCCCGTCGGGGCTCAAGACCCACATCGCCGGGATCGATACCTACGACGGCCCCGTCGAGGAGGCCTTCGCCGGCATGTCGGTGACGGTGCGCCTGGCCGACGACCTCGACGTGTCCCGGGGCGACATGCTCTGCCGGCCCGGCAACCACCCGACCGTCGGGCAGGACGTCGAGGCCATGGTGTGCTGGCTCAACGAACGCCCCATGGAGCCCGGAGGCAAGTACGCCATCAAGCACACCACCCGGTGGTGCCGCGGGGTGGTGCGCGACCTGCGCTACCGCCTCGACATCAACACCCTCCACAGCGACGAGAGCGCGACCTCACTCAGCCTCAACGAGATCGGCCGGGTGGGACTGCGGATGACGGCGCCGCTGTTCTACGACGGCTACCGGCGCAATCGCACCACCGGCAGCTTCATCCTGGTCGACGAGGGCACCGACGCCACCGTGGGCGCGGGGATGATCCTCAGCTCAGGCGACTGACCTCCGGGCCCCCGCTCAGGGGCCGGGGCTTCGGTCTGGTGACGGGCCGGGATGGTTGTAGCGGAGCCCTGTAGCGCTCGCCGGTGGCCGGCTCAGCCGCCGCCCACCGCGGCCTGGCACTCGGCCAGCTTCTCGGGGGGCACGTTGCGGCACACCTCGGAATGCGACGGGGGCGGGTTGGTCGGTGGGGGGGAGGTGACCGGAGGCGGCGTCGCCGGAGGCGACGTCACCGGCGGCGGCGGAACCGGGCCCGAGGTGACCGGTGGGAAGAACGAGCCGATGTCCACCGGGGGGCGCCCGTTCGATGCCGGCGGGGGGTTCGCCGGCGGGGGGTTCGCCGGCGGGGACGGCTGGTCGCCGCCCGTCGCCGCCGGCTGAGCTGAAGGGACCCAAGTGCTGCTGCCGGGGTTGGCGGGAGCGGGGCTGGACGTGCCCTGAACGGACTGATTGGGCGCCCCGCCGGATCCTGACGCGGCCGGAGCCGAGGACCCTGCATCGGCCGGGGCGGGCGGCACCGGGGAGGTGTCGGGCGGCGCCGACGACGAGGTGGGGGGAACCTTGGTCGTGGCCGTGAGCCCGGGTGTCAGGCCCGGAGGCGACGAGACGAGACGCGAGGGGGTGCCGTCAGAACCGCTGCCGGCGGCACGAATGACGGCGATGCCGACGACGAGCACAGCCAGGACGGCGATACCTGCGGCGATGAGCTTGGGCGCTCCCTCGTCGCGAATGCGGGTGGACCATGCTGCTCCGGAGGCGAGGGCGCGCCGTCGCGTCGTGCGGCGGGCCCCATCTCTTGGCGACGGGAGCGGCATGGATCGGGTCGGGGACCCGGCGATGATCGGTGACGCCTTCCGGGCAGGCCCTTCGGCCAAGGGAACGGCCGACGTCTCGGTTGCCTGCCGCGGGGGCGGCAAGCGCAGGTCGAGGGGCGGCGCCGCCGGCACCTGTTCGGACCTGCGCAGCCCCAGCTCGAGCGGAGGCCCCGACGGTTCGGTGCGGGGCTCGGGGGGGTCGATGACCATCGGATCGCCGACGGGGCCCGGGTCGGATTCGGGCTCGGTTTGATGGAGGTCGAGGACCACGGGCTCGGGCTGACCGGCGGCCTGAGCCGGCGGCTCGTCGGGGTGCTCGGGCAGGTCGAGGATGGGCCCGGGCAGACCGGGATCGGCCGACGTCGGCGCGCCGGGAAGTTCGAGGATGGGGTCGGGCGGCGCCTGTCCGCCAGGCGCCTCGGCGGTCGAGGCCTCGGTGGTGGGCGCCTCGGTAGGTGCCGTCTCGGTAGGTGGCGGCTCGGTAGGTGGCGCCTCGGTCTCTTCGGCGCGGCCCCAGAACTCGTCGTCGGACGCCGACTCGGGCGGGATCACGACCCACCTCGCCGAGGGACTGCTGATGAGCCTCCCACCGCCGTCGGACCGGAGGTGTCTTCGACAGTCGCGAGCACGCCTGGCACTCTCCTATCCAACCGCTTGCACGGTTTCGAAAAAGTGTAGCCGTCAGAGGCCCCGGCCCCACAGCGGCCCCCAGGGCGCGGCTCTGCGCCGGCTACGGCTCCCCCGCTCGGCTGCGGGCCACGAGGGCCCGGGGTCGCCCGGTGAGGTCGGGTCTCACCTCGACGTCGTCGAAGCCGGCGTCGACGGCCATGGTCGCCGCCGCCTGGGCCTGGTGGGGCGCGACCTCGGCCACCAACGCTCCCGGCCGGCGCAGCCAGGTCGGGGCCCCCCCGACCACCACCTCCAGCGCCTCGAGCCCCGTCGGCCCCGCCCGCAGGGCGGAGCCCGGCTCCCAGTCGGCGACCTCGGCGGGGAGTTGCTCGTCGGCGGCCACGTAGGGGGGGTTGGACACCACCAGGTCGACGGTGCCCCGCAACTCGTCGGGCAGGGCCTCCCACCAGTCCCCCTCCACCAGGCGCACCCTGGTGGCGGCCCCGCTTCCCAGCCCGGCCAGGTTGGCCCGGGCCACGGCCAGGGCCTCGGGCGAAGCGTCAGTGGCCCACACCCGGGCGCCGGGGACCTCGGCGGCCAGCGAGAGGCCAATCGCCCCCGAGCCGGTGCCCAGGTCGACGACGACGGGGTCGCGGCGCTCCGCCCGGCCCACCTCGGCCACCGCCGCCTCGGCCACCCACTCCGTCTCGGGCCTGGGGATGAGCACCCGGCGGTCGACGAACAGCTCCAGGCCGCGGAACTGCCAGCGACCCAGCACGTACTGGAGGGGCTCGCCGCTCACCCGCCGGGCGATCATGGCCTGGACGTGGGTGACGGCCCGCGCCGACCCCGCCTCGTCGAGATGGCCGACCAGTTCCGCGCCCTCCCAACCCGACGCCCGCTCGACCACCCACCGGGCCTCGTGCGCCGACCCCAGCTCGTCGGTGGCCCGCCGCAGCACCTCCCGCCAGGCCGGTTGCGATCGCCCAGAGGTCACCGCGCATGGTAGGGCCACCCGGCGTACACCTGCAGAAAATCGGTGTGGCTCCCCGGGGTGGCGACCCTAAGCTCGGTGGTCATGGACAGGATGTCGAAAGAGGTCACCGAGGGGTACGCCCGGGCCCCCGCCCGGGCCATGTTGCGGGCGATCGGCATGACCGACGACGACTGGGACAAGCCCCAGGTGGCGGTGGCCAGCAGCTGGAACGAGGTGACCCCGTGCAACATGCCCCTCGACCGCCTGGCCAAGCGGGCCAAGCTCGGGGTGCGGGCCGCCGGTGGCTTCCCGATCGAGTTCGTCACCATCGCCGTGTCCGACGGCATCTCCATGGGCCACGAAGGCATGCGGGCATCGCTGGTGAGCCGTGAGGTCATCGCCGACTCGATCGAGACGATGATGCACGCCGAGCGCTTCGACGCCCTCGTCACCTTCGCGGGCTGCGACAAGTCGTTGCCAGGCATGTTGATGGCCGCCGCCCGGGTCAACCTGCCCAGCGTGTTTCTCTACGGCGGCTCGATCCTGCCCGGACGGGGCCAGCACGGTGAAGCCCTCGACATCGTCAGCGTGTTCGAGGCGGTGGGCGCCCACGCCGCCGGCCAGCTCAGCGCCGAGGAGCTGTCGCTCATCGAGCGCAACGCCTGCCCCACCATCGGTTCGTGCGCCGGCATGTTCACGGCCAACACCATGGCGGCGGTGGCCGAGGCCATCGGGATGGCCCTGCCCGGCTCGTCGGCGGCCCCGGCGGTCGACCGCCGGCGCGACGACTTCGCCTATGCCAGCGGCCAAGCCGTCGTCGGGCTGATCGACGCCGGCATCCGTCCCCGCCAGATCATGACCAAGGAGGCCTTCGAGAACGCCATCGCCGTGGTCAATGCCCTGGGGGGGTCCACCAACGCCGTGCTCCACCTGCTGGCCATCGCCTACGAGGCCCAGGTCGACCTCGACATCGACGACTTCAACCGGGTGGGTCGCCGGGTGCCCCACGTGGCCGACATGAAGCCCCACGGCCGCTTCCACATGACCGACCTCGACCGGGTCGGGGGCGTGCCGGTGGTGATGCGTCAGCTGCTCGAGGCCGGGCTCCTCCACGGCGACTGCCTCACCGCCACCGGCCGCACGGTGGCCGAGAACCTGGCGGCAATCGACCCGCCCGCTCCCGACGGTGAGGTGGTGCGGCCCCTCGCCCGGCCCGTCCACGCCGAAGGCGGCATCGCCGTACTCCGGGGTTCGCTGGCCCCCAAGGGCGCCGTCATCAAGATCGCCGGCATCGACGTGCTGCGCTTCGAGGGCACCGCCCGGGTCTTCGACTCCGAGGAAGGAGCCATGGAAGCCATATTGGCCGGGCGCATCCAGGCGGGCGACGTGGTCGTCATCCGCTACGAGGGGCCCAAGGGGGGGCCGGGCATGAAGGAGATGCTGGCTGTCACCGGGGCCATGAAGGGAGCGGGCCGGGGCGCCGACGCCGCCCTGCTCACCGACGGGCGCTTCTCGGGCGGCACCCATGGGCTGTGCGTGGGCCATGTCGCTCCCGAGGCGGTCGACGGCGGACCCATCGCCTTGGTGGCCGACGGCGACCCCATCGTCATCGACGCCGAGGCCCGCACCATCGACCTGCTGGTCGACGAGGATACCCTGGCCCGCCGCCGGGCCGACTGGAAGCTGCCCCCGCCGCGCTACACCACGGGCGTGCTGGCCAAGTTCGCCCGCCTGGTGTCGGGCGCCGACAAGGGCGCCGTCACCGAGGCCTGACGCCCACCGCCCGGCCGGCGGCCGTCGTTCCGCGCGCGTTTCCCAACCTCCACGGGTAGAAATCGCGAAAAGAACGACGGGGCTCGGCTCTCCGACCGCTGAGCTCGGCGGCGGCGGCAGCAATGGCGGCGGCGGCCACCAGACCGGCCCCCGCCACCGCCACCGCCAGCCACACCCACCAGCCGGCGGGTGGCGACCACTGCGCCGATCCGATGAACAGCCGGGGGCCTTGGGTGCCCACGGCATAACGCCGGGCGTTGCTGTACCAGGCGAGGAGCTGGACGGCCGACGCCGACCCGGCGGTCACCGCCACCAGGGCGGCGCCGGCGCGCGCCGACACCTTGTCGCGGTTGCGCCACAGCACCTCACCGGCCAGCAGAGGAACGGCCACCGCCAAGGCGGAGATGTAGCGCCCCTGCATCCCGAACCCGGTCTGGTGCACGACGGCGGCCGACACCAGGACCGACACCACCGGCACCGCTGCCAGGGTGGCGGCCAGCACCAACCGTTCCCGGCGGGAGCCGACGGCGACGGCGGCCACCACGACGGCGACGGTGATGGCCGCCCACACCCAGTAGGCGGCTGCGTTCATGGGCACGGCCAGGGGACCGAACAGGCCCACGTGCTCGCGGAACACCTCAGGCAGCTCGCGTACCGATGGCATGGCCCAGTGACGGAACACCGCCCCGCTCACCGCCGCGTGGGGCTGGAACGCCGCCTCCCAGACGGCGCTGCCGGCGACGGCGGCGGCAACGGCCACGACCGCGCCGGCAGCCGCTCCCCCACCCAGGCGCAGGCGCTGCCACGCCTGCCGGGGCCCCAACAGCACGATCGAGGCGACGACCGGGAAGGCCAGGAACACCGGCCCCAGCGAGCGGGTGAAGGCCAGCAGGACGCCGCTGACGGCCACCACCACCCACGCCCACACCGGCGGGGGCTCGGGGCGGGCGACGCGCAGCAGCGCCGCCCACAAGGCGACGGCGGCGGCGATCTCGATGCCGTTGGGTGACACCGAGGCACCGAGGAACACGGCCATGGGGGTCACCGCAACCACCGGTCCGAGCAGGCACAGGCCGGGCCGGCGTCGGTCGCCGAGCACCGCCAACGCCATGGCCGCGAGCGCCACCCACAACGCCACGTCACCGAGCCGGGCCAGGCGCAGGGCGGTGGCGGCGTCGTCCGCCCCGCGGGAGGCGACCCCGGCGGCGACGAACCCGACGGGTTGGTAGGTACCGACGTAGCTGGGGATGGCCTCGTCACCGGTGCGACGGGCGCCGGGGCCCGGCCGCGGGCGGGCCGACAGGCAGGCGGCCGACACGTTGGGATCGACGGGCAGGCAGGTGAAGGGGACGGGGTCGAGCCTGACGGGCACGTCGAACACCCGGGTGGTGCGCAACTGCCAGGCCAGCATGGTGGCCAGGGGGTCACCGCGAGCCGGCGCCACTGCCGCCGCCGTCGAGGCGGGGGCGGGCGCCGTACCCCGCCACTCACCCCGGCCCACCGCCACGGCCCGCACGAAGTTGGTGGCCTCGTCGGGGGGTGCCCCGGGAGGATCGGCCATGGCCCACGCCACCGCCAGAAGGCCGAAGCCCACGACGGCGATGACGGCGATGACGGCGCGTGGCGACCACCGCCACCTCGGCGAGGCGGGGTGGCGGTCGGAGTGGCCCATCTCAGGCGAGGGGATCGTTTCAGCGCAGCCCCGAGAACCGGCATCAGCAGTCGTGCCGTCATGATGCGTCACGAGTGGAACGGGTGCATGGGGGGCGCCGATCGGCGGACGGGAGAAGCCGGTATCGTTGGCAACCGTGCGCCGGCGGACTTCCCTCTTGGTGACCATCGTCGCCCTGTGCGTGGCCTCCCAGCTCGGGGTGGCCGGCGCCGACGACACGTCGTCCACGACGGCGCCCAGCACGACCGTCCCGCAGACGACCACGGAGGTGCCGACCACGGTCCCGGCGGTCACGACTCCGGTCACTACCTCCCCACCCGTCAGCGCGCCGGCCCAGAGCACCACGTCGACGAGCACCACTTCCACCACCGTCCCGCCGCGCAGCGTCAGCGAGGCGGCATCGGAGGCCTACGTGGACAGCCTGGCCCGCTCGGGCGCCAGCAGCACCGCTGCCCTCCTCAATGCCGTGAAGGCCCTCGAGACCATCGGCTTCTCCCATGAGGAGGCCGTGAAGGCCGGCTTCGGCCACTTCCCCGTGGGCGGACTGGCCTCGTTCAGGGACGACTTCGGTGACTTCCGGGAGGGTCCCCCGGTGCACACCCACGAGGGCAACGACATCTTCGCCGCCTTCAACACGCCCATCCGGGCCCCCTTCGACGGCGTCATGCGCCAGAGCAGTGACCCCCTCGGAGGGATCGCCGTCTACCTGACCCAGCCCGACGGCACCTTCTTCTACATCTGCCATCTCATCGGCTACCCCCCCGACGTGGTCAGCGGCACCACTGTCACCCAGGGCACGGTCATCGGCCTGGTGGGCGACACCGGCGACGCCAAGGGTGGCGCCCCTCATGCCCACTTCGAGATCCACCCCAAAGGTGGCGCGGCGATCAACCCCAAGCCCATTCTCGACGGATGGCTGGCCGACGCCCTGGCCGCCGTCCCCCAGTTGGTGGGGGCGAGCGTGGTCGACCAACCGGCGGTGATCCAGTCGACCGGGCTCACCCGCCGCTTCGACCTGGCCGGCGTCGACCAGCGGGTGCCGGCCCCGATGGAGCCCCTGCTATGGGCGTCGTCGGTCAGCCCCGCGGGCAGCGCCCTTCGCCTGGCCCAGGCGGAGGCGGCCCACATGGCCGACAGCGTCGACTGGGACAAGATGGCGGCCGACGCACTGCGCGGTGGCGGTTCGCCCCCGCCCGCCGAGGGGGCCTCGGCCAGCCCCGGCGGACCACCGCTGTCGCCCCCCACCCTGCCGGTCACCCCGCCCGGTCGCTAGCCCTCGTCCTGGTCGTCGTTCGCCTTCACCCGGGTCGCCCACCGCAGGAACCTCTCGATCTGAGGCAACGACGGCTCGCGCTGGGCCCGTTCGGGTGGTCGCCCGTCGGCATTGGTGGGGTTGAGCCGGGCCCGGTCGTTGAACGCCTTGCGCTGGCGGGCCCACGCCCGGCTGCGCCCGGACCGCTCCCGTAGCGCCTGGTCCAGGCCGTGCTCGGAGGCGTAGGCGACGGCGTCGTTGACGCGGCTGGATGACGTGAGGCCCAAACGGAAGACGGCCTCGTGGTCGTGGGGCGAGGGCACGTCGTGCGACATCCGGTCGGGATGGAGCACCGCCTCCTGCAGCGACGACCCGAGGCGCAACTCCGAGCGGTGGTAGAAGAGGTCGGCGCACGCCTCCCGCATCCGTCGCCGGACGGCATCGTCGAAGAAGTGGCCGGTGATGACGATGACCGCGCACTGCTCCCGACTGCGCCGTCGCCGGATGCGCTCCACCACCGCCACGCCCGGGAAGTGGTCACCGGTCTCGGTGTCATCGGCGGCGTCGACCACGGCCACGTCGACGTCGTCCCACCCCTCGCCGTACTGCACCGCCTGGCCATGGGTCAAGGTCCCCACCACCTCGATCTCCGCACGGTCGGCCAGCACCTCGGCCATGCCCCGCCGGCTGATCTCGTCGTCGTCGACGATCACGACCCTTCGACGCACTGCAAGGCCTCCAGTCGTCGGTCGACCTCTCCCAGCCGGCGTACCGCCTCGGCCCGGAGGCTGTCGGGGACGGTAGCGCCGCTCGAGTCGAGGAGCCGCCATGCCGCGAACCTCGCCTCGGTCACCAGCTCGATGACCGACGACCGGCCGTCACGATAGGCGCCGTCGATGTTCTGGCGGTCGGCCTGGCGGAGCTCGGCCGCCTCGGTGGCGGCGTCGTCACGAAGCGACTGGTCGACCCCGATCGCCGACACCACGGCGGCGACCGGCCACAGCAGCTGGGCGAAGCAATCGCGCCAGCGAACAGGCCCCGGCAACAGGGCCGCGCCCATGCCCAGGATGCCCACCACCCCGACCAGCAGGATCCCCCGCTGGAGCCTGGACAGCTCGTCGTCGTAGAGGGCGACGAGAATGGCGGTGGCGTGCAGGCTGTTGCCGCCGGGAAAGCGCTGCAGCCCATCGACGCTGAACGGTCGACGCATTTTCAGCGTCACCAGGACGGTGTTCACCGCGCCCAGGGACAGGGTGGCGAAGAGGACCAACGGGTGCGACACTCGGCCGTGCCTGTCGATCTGGCGATGAGCCCATGCCGCCGTCGCCCAGGACCCAAGCACCGATGGCGCCACCGCCCACACGGGCGCCCGCTCGGAGTTGCCGAAGAGCTGGAACACGAACCAGACGGGCGAGACGGTGAGGATCATCGGGCACGGGTCGAACACGTTGGGAGGGGGGTGGGGATCCGGGGGGACCTCGAGCTCGGCGTCGCCGACCCGCAAACGCAGGGCGGTGCCCGGCACCCGTCCCCACGGGTCGTCGACCACGTCCACCGAAACCGGCCCCTGCAGGTCTCGACCGTCGAGCAGGTCGGACAGCACCTGGGCCTGGCCCACGGTGATCAGGGTGGTGCCGATGCCCTCGGCCAGAGTGACGTCGACGTCGCGCGTCAGGTCCGCTCCCTGGTTGTGCCGGCGGACCCAGAGCCGCACCACGCTGTCGAGGTAGCTGGTGCCGCCGATGACCTCGGCGCCAAGGCTCGCCTTCCAGCTGGCCAGGGTGTTGGCAGTGACGGTGTCCGGGAGCGACCCTTGCAGCAGCGGCGTGGTTCGGGCCAGGAGGTCGACCACCGAGTCGGCTCCCATGGCCACCGAGTGTTGCCCGCTCAGTCGGGCCTGGTGGCACTTCGCCTCACGTTCCTGCTCCCGGCGCACACGCGCCTCCTGGCTCCGGCGGCGCTGGTACCAGGCCAGTCCGGCACCGCCCCCGACGGCCATGAGCTGCCACTTGAACGCGGCAAGGTCGGGGGGGCGGTTCCGTCGTCGCCGGACGAACACGGTCACCAGGGCGTCGACGGCAGGAACGACAAGCCCCGCCGCTCCTGAACGAAAGCCTGCTTCGAAGGCGAGAGGAACGCCGGGCAGCACCGCCGCCTCGTAGGGATCGGGGGTCGCCAGGCTCCACAAGGTGATGTCGGTGGCGTCGAGGGCCAGGCGTGCGGACAGGGCGAAGCGACGGCTGCGGTGCAACCACCACCCGGTGACGACGTCGGCCACGCCGAACACGGCCGCCGCCCGGTAAACCCACGCCCGGGTGGCCGGCCCGGCGATCGAGCGCGCCCGCAACACCTGGTGAGCCCGGACCGTGAGGCGGAACACCAGGTGGAACCGTGATCGGTGGGAGAGGAACACCGCCAGCGGGTGATTAGCGTTCCTGTGGTCGCCGGCTGTCACGTCGTCATTTTGGGCGAGGACGTCGCGCGATGTGTCCTTGCGATTCGCGCGGGCGGTCCGGATTGACTGGCACGGTTCCGCAGCAGGTCACGGCGACATGTGCGGCATTCAGGATGGGGGACGCACATGATGCCGTTCAAGCGGCGCCGGCTCAGGGAGCACCGCCTGCCCCGAGGGCCGGCCATCACCGCCCCCGGTGTCCGGGACATGGGGCCCGAAGAGCGCCAGCTTCCCGGTCACTGGCAGGATTTCGTGTGCGCCCAGCTGGGGAAGGTGGGAATGACCATCTACCGCTGAGCCCTGGTCGTCATGAAAACCCCAAATGGGAATCCCGATGGTGGCGCTGCGCCGAACACCTCCCGACTCTAAACAAGGGAGAAGGCCATGCGCCTCAAGTCGAAATCAGCAGTAAGCGTCCTGATCGGGGCCCTGGCTCTCGCCGGTGCGGGGACTGTGTCCAGCTTCGCCGCGGGCAGTCCGCCCGACACGGTGACCGCCATCCCGAACCTCACGGGTGTCGGCACCTCGGTGAAGCTGGATGGCGGCACGGCCAAGGCCCTCAGCGGCCTGGGCGTGGCCCTCGCGCCGTTCGGCAGCGCCACTTTCGACGCCGGAAGCTCGACCATCACCTTCCCGATCACGTCGGGCTACGCCGAGATCCACTCCGACCTGGGCCACAAGCCCGGCTACATCGCCGGCTCGATCGAGCACACCGGCAGCGGGTTCACCCTCACCGCCGGCCCCACCCAGGTGACCCTCACCGACTTCGTGGTCGACCCCGGCAACTCCATGCTCTACGGCTCGGTGGGCGGCGCACCCAAGGTCCCCCTGCTGGATCTCGACGGGACCAACGTCAAGGTGAGCATGGACGCCGGGAACGTCGTCCTCGACGGCACGGTGGCCAAGCTCACCGGCACCGCCGCCGGCGCCCTGAACAAGTCGTTCGCCACCAACGCCATCAAGGCGGGTACGCCCCTGGGCGTCGTCCACCTGGTGGCCAAGGGTGACGCCAACAAGTACGACGCCGTCGCCGACAAGACGACCGAGATCAGCCGCCTGACAGGCAAGTCGACGTCGGTGAAGCTCGACGCCGGCACGGCCAAGGCCCTGGGCAGCCTCGGGGTGGCCGTCGCCCCGACCGGGTCGGGCACCTTCGACGCCGACACGTCGACCGTCGGCTTCCCGATCACCGGCGGCTTCGCCGCCATCCACTCCGACCGGAACTACAAGCCCGGCTACATCGCCGGCGTGGTCATCCACCAGGGCAGCGGGCTCAAGTTCTCCAAAGGTGACAAGTCCATCGAGGTGAGCGACTTCGTGGTCGACCCCGGCAACTCGATACTGACGGCCACCGCCGCAGGCAAGTCGGGGATCCCCCTGCTGGCCCTCGACGGCACCAACGTCAAGATCTCCAAGGACGGCTCTGACGTCGTCCTCGACGGCACCGTGGCCAAGCTCACCGGCCCCGGAGCAGCAGCCCTGAACGCCACCTTCGGTGTCACGGCCTTCACCGAGGGCCTGCCCCTCGGCACCGTGCACCTGGTTGCCGCCGGCAGCTGAGCTTCCCCGTGCGTGCGACGGTCCGCCAGAGTTGCCGGACCGTCGCTGCGCATGGCACACTTGCGGCGATGCCTCGTTCCCGTAGTCACGTCGCCCAGATCCAGGTAGTACTCGCCTAGCGCACGCCGTCACCCGACTCGCGTGCGCCTACGACCTCCCAAGCGGGAGGTCGTTTTGCGTCCCGGGAACAACCTGACCGCACGACCGAAGTCCACACGACACCGAAGTCCACATGACACTGAAGTCCACCTGAAACCGGAGCCCACATGGAGATGAACGGGGGCCAAGCCCTCATCAAGAGCCTGGAGATGGAAGGCGTGGAGGTCATGTTCGGCCTTCCCGGCGGCGCCATCCTGCCCGTATACGACCCCATCATCGACTCGCCGATCCGCCACATCCTCGTGCGCCACGAGCAGGGCGCCGGCCACATGGCCGAGGGCTACGCCCACGTCACCGGGCGTCCGGGCGTGGCCATGGTCACCAGCGGTCCCGGGGCCACCAACATCGTCACCCCCCTGGCCAACGCCATGATGGACTCGATCCCCATCGTGGTGATCACGGGCCAGGTGCCCAGCCTGGCGATCGGCACCGATGCCTTCCAGGAGTGCGACACGATCGGCATCACCCGCTCGGTCACCAAGCACAACGAGCTGGTCACCCAGGCGGCCGACATCCCCCGGGTCATCCGCGAGGCGTTCCACATCGCCACCACCGGCCGGCCCGGGCCCGTGCTCGTCGACATCCCCAAAGACATCGTCGACCCCAACAACCCCCGGTCGGCGATGGAGTGGTACTGGCCCGACTCGGTCGACCTGCCCGGCTACAAGCCCACCATGAAGGGCCACCCCCTCAAGATCAAGGAGGCGGCCCGCCTCATCGGGGAGTCGCAGCGCCCGGTCATCTACGCCGGGGGCGGCATCCTGAAGGCCCGGGCGGCCGAGGCCCTGCGGGAGCTGGCGGAGATGACCGGCATCCATGTGGTCACCACCCTCATGGCCCGAGGGGCCTTCCCCGACTCCCACCCGCTGTGCCTGGGCATGCCGGGGATGCACGGCAACTTCACCGCCGTCACCGCCATGCAGGAGGCCGACCTGCTCATCGCCCTGGGGTCGCGCTTCGACGACCGGGTGACGGGCAAGGTGTCGGCCTTCGCTCCCGACGCCAAGATCATCCACGTCGACATCGACCCCGCCGAGCTCAACAAGGTCCGCCGCCCCGACGTTCCCATCGTGGGCGACTGCCGTCTGGTCATCGAGGAGCTGATCGGGGCGGTGCGCGACCTGGGTGCCGATGGCACGGCGTTCGGTCACGCCGCCGGGGCCCGCTCCACGTGGGACACCCAGATCGACGCCTGGCGGGCGCAGTTCCCCCTCCACTACGAGCAGGGTTGGGAGGAGGGCGACCGCCTGAAGCCCCAGTTCTGCATCGAGGCCCTGCGCGACAACAACACCGACGACACCATCGTGGTGTCGGGCGTGGGTCAGCACCAGATGTGGACCAGCCAGTTCTGGCATTTCGAGCACCCCTACACGTGGGTCAACTCGGGCGGGCTGGGCACCATGGGCTTCGCCGTCCCCGCCGCCATCGGCGCCAAGGTGGGCATGCCCGAGCGCACGGTCTGGGCCATCGACGGCGACGGCTGCTTCCAGATGACGGCCCAGGAGCTGGTCACTGCCGCCTCCGAGCGCATCCCCGTGAAGGTGGCCATCCTCAACAACGCCTACCTGGGCATGGTGCGCCAGTGGCAGGAGCTGTTCTACGAGGAGCGCTACAGCGAGGTGTACCTGTCGCCCGACCTGCCCGACTACAAGATGTGGGCCGAGGCCATGGGCTGTGTCGGCCTGCGGGTGGAGTCGCCCGAGGAGGTGGTGCCCGCCATCGAGAAGGCCAACTCGGTCGACGACCGCCCGGTGGTGATCGACTTCCGGGTCGACTGGAACGAGAAGGTGTACCCCATGGTGGCCGCCGGCACCTCCAACTCCGACATCATCCTCGGCCCCGAGCAGGGCGAGGGAGGACACTGATGGCCGCCTCCAATCTGCCCTTCCGCCACCACACCCTCTCGGTGCTGGTCGAGAACAAGGCCGGCGTGCTGGCACGGGTCTCGGGCCTGTTCGCCCGCCGGGGCTACAACATCTACTCCCTCGCCGTGGCGCCCACCGACGACAGCCGCTTCAGCCGCATCACCGTGGTCGTCGACGTGGAGTCGGCACCCCTCGAGCAGGTCACCAAGCAGCTCTTCAAGCTCATCCACGTGGTGAAGATCTCCGAGCTCGATCCCGAACACGCCGTGGAGCGCGAGCTCATGATCACCACCGTGCGGGCCGAGGCCGGCATCCGCAGCCAGGTCATCGAGCTGGTCGACGTGTTCCAGGGTCGCATCGTCGACGTGGGCACCGACGCCGTCACGGTGGAGCTGGCCGGGCCGCCGTCCAAGCTCGACGACTTCGAGGACCTCATGCGGGCCTTCGGCATCGTCGAGCTCCAGCGCACCGGCCGGGTCGCCCTGCCCAAGCTCGACCGGGGCGGGCCAGCAAGGCTTCGAAAAGTCAGCTGAACTTCTGGCCGCGGGCACCCGGGTGCTTCGCACCACGCCCGCTGCGTGCCGGCGGGGGCCCCTGCCCCACCGGCCTGCGACAATCAATCGAGGAAGGTACGAATAGAGGAGAACGCAATGGCCAACGTGTACTACGAGAAGGACGCCGACGCCGCACTGGTGGGGGGGCGCAAGGTGGCGGTGATCGGGTACGGCAGCCAGGGCCACGCCCACGCCCTCAACCTGCGCGACTCGGGGATCGACGTGCGTGTCGGCCTGCGTGAGGGGTCGTCCTCGGCGGCCAAGGCCGAGGCCGCCGGCCTGGCCGTCACCACCATCGCCCAGGCCACCTCGGAGGCCGACCTGGTCATGATCCTGCTGCCCGACACCGAGCAGAAGGCGGTGTACGAGGCCGAGATCGAGCCCAACCTGTCCGACGGCGACGCCATCTTCTTCGCCCACGGCTTCAACATCCGCTACGGCCAGATCCGCCCGCCCAAGGGCGTCGACGTGGGCATGGTCGCCCCCAAGGGGCCCGGGCACTTGGTGCGGCGCACCTTCGAGTCAGGCGGGGGGGTGCCGGCGCTCATCGCCGTGGCCCAGGACGCCTCGAGCAAGGCCAAGGCCCTGGCGCTGTCCTACGCCCACGGCATCGGGGCCACCCGGGCCGGGGTGCTCGAGACCACCTTCGAAGAGGAGACCGAGACCGACCTGTTCGGCGAGCAGGTCGTGCTCTGCGGCGGCATCACCGAGCTGGTGATGGCCGGCTACGAGACGCTGGTGGGCGCCGGCTACCAGCCGGAGTCGGCCTACTTCGAGTGCCTCCACGAGCTCAAGCTCATCGTCGACCTCATGTACGAGAACGGCATCTCCGGCATGCGCTTCTCCATCTCCGATACCGCCGAGTACGGCGACCTGACCCGGGGCCCGCGGATCATCACCTCCGAGACCCGGGCGGCGATGGCCCGCATCCTGGAGGAGATCCGCGACGGCAGCTTCGCCGAGGAATGGATCGCCGAGAACAAGGCCGGGCGCCCCCGTTTCAACGAGTTGCGCCAGAAGGGCCAGGAGCACCCCATCGAGAAGGTCGGGGCCGAGCTGCGCTCGATGATGCCGTGGATCTCTGCCGGCTCCACCCGTCCCCAGGACGTGTCGGGGGGCTGACCCGAGCCCGTCCTGGTCAGGTCACCAAGAACGGCTAGGCCGGCGCCTTGACGCACTGCTTCACGGCGTCGCGGAGCTGGGCCCTGGTGGCGCCGGGCTGGTCCTTGCGGGCCTGAGCCAGGCAGTCTTTGGCTTTCTGGCGGCGGGCCAGAGCCTCGGGCGGGGGCGGCGGGATGGTGATGCCGGCCTGGCTGAGGCAGGCCTTGGCTGCGTCCCTGAACGCCGTGCGGTCGGAGGGGTTGGCGGTGTGAGCCTGCTTCACGCATTCCACCAGCGCCGCCTTCTTGTCCGCCGGCAACGCCTTGATCTGCTGGCGGATGGCCTTGGGCACAGGACCGACGCCCAGGCGGGTGATGCCCGCCACCGACAGGCAGTCGGCCACCGCCGCCCGGGTGGCCGCCGGGTCGCCGGGGTGGTCGGTGCGCGCCTTTGTCACGCAGGACTTGGCCTGGGCTCTGGCTCCCGGGGCGTCGCCACCGACGGTCACGGCGTAGGCGGCTGCGCCGCCACCGATCACCAGGGCGGCCACGGCCAGGACAGCCAGTGTTCTCCTCATCGGGACTCCCTCGTGCGAGCTACTGCAGTTGTTGCGACCAAAGGTAAACGGCTCCCATGAGCACGATGCCAGACAAGTGTGAGGAAATCATGACGGGACCCTTGTTGCCCCGGACCGCCGGCGCGAAGATGCCCGAACACACGCACAAAGGGGGAGTGCCATGGGGAGAGGCCGAATCATCGCCGGCCGGGTCTTGTTCGGAGGCGCGCTGGTGATCGGTGCCGGCGCCGGGACGGTGGCCACCGCCCTGCCCGCCTCGGCGGCTCCGACGACGATCAAGCTGGTCGATCAGAACAAGCCGAGAGACGTGGTGTTCGTCGACACCGGCGCGCCGGGCTTCTCCGTCGGCGACGAGATCATCTTCCACTCCAACCTGTTGTGCACCGACAACTGTGGGGCCCCCGGCACCAAGGTGGGCACCGTCGACGTCACCTGCACGATCATGCTCCACAACCGCCAGGACTGCGAGGGCACCGCCCAGCTCTTCGGCCGCGGCAAGATCAACTTCGGCGGCGTCACTCCTTCGAACCACTCCGGCTTCGTCTTCGGCATCAACGGCGGGACGGGTGAGTTCGTGGGTGCCGCCGGCACGATCTACGTCAACACCACGAACTCAACCGGCCCCGGCAACGGCGAGAAGATCACCATCACGCTCGTCTAGGAGCATGATCCTCAAGCCAGGGCCGTCACCACGTAGTCGACGGCCCTGGTGAGGATCTCGACGTCGTCGGGCTCGACATTGGGAAACATGGCGATGCGCAGCTGGTTGCGGCCCAGGCTGCGGTAGGCGTCAGTGTCGACGATGCCGTTGGCTCGCAGCACGGCGTTGACCACCGACACGTCGATGGACTCGTCGAGGTCGATGGTTCCCACCACCGGGCTGCGCTGGGCGGGGTCGGCCACGAACGGCGTGGTGTAGGAGGTGGCCTCGGCCCACGAGTAGAGCCGCGAGGACGAGTCGGTGCTGCGGGCCGCGGCCCATGCGAGGCCGCCGTTGCCCAGGATCCAGTCGAGCTGGTCGGCCAGCAGGAACAGGGTGGCCACCGCCGGCGTGTTGAGCGTCTGGTTGAGCCGGGACTGCTCCAGGGCCAGGCTCAGGCTCAGTGCCTTGGGGGCCCAACGCCCGTCGCCGGCGGGCTTCTCGGCCCGTTCCACCGCCTGCGGTGAGCACAGGGCCATCCACAGCCCTCCGTCGGAGCCCAGGCACTTCTGGGGCGAGAAGTAGTACACGTCGAACTGGGTGGGATCGACGGGCATGCCCCCGGCCGCCGACGTGGCGTCGACCACCACCAGGGCACCGGCGTCGGCGCCGCCAGGACGGGTGACGGGCATGGCCACGCCGGTGGAGGTCTCGTTATGGGTGAGGGCGTAGACATCGATGCCTTGGCGGGCCACCGCTTCGGGGTGGGTGCCGAAGGCGGACTTGATCACGTCCGGCTCCTCGAGGAAGGGGGCGCTGGCCACCGCGGTGGCGAACGACGAGGAGAAGGCCCCGAACACCAGGTGCTGGCTGCGGCGCTCGATGAGGCTGACCGAGGCTACGTCCCAGAACAGGGCGGCCCCGCCGTTGCCCAGGGCGACCTCGTAGCCGTCGGGCAGGGCGAACAGCTCACTCAGCCCGGCGCGGACCCGGCCCACCAGGCCCCGCACCGGGGCCTTGCGGTGGCTGGTGCCCATGGGGGTGGGGGCGGCGGCGGCCAGGCCGTTCAGGGCCTCGGGGCGGACCTTGGAGGGCCCACAGCCGAAACGACCGTCGGAGGGTCGCAGATCGGCGGGCAGGCGGATGTCGGGGATTTCAGCGGAGGTGGCGGTCATGTCGCCACTATCTCTCATGCCCGACCGGGCCCGATGACAAAAGCCTTGACGAGCCAATCCGCCCGAACTAGACGTACATGCCAAAGTGGGCGCGTCGGGGCCGGTGAGCCACCGACGACGCCGGTTCGGTGCGACCTGGGGAGGCCGGGGTGGGCAGGGGACGAGGGGCCGGCAGAGCCGGTGGAGCGCTCGCCGCACTGGCAACGGTGGCGCTGGTTGTCGGAGTGGCGGCCACGCCGGCGTGGGCCGCCTCCATCACCTCGTCCGGACCACTGACCCAGATCGGCACCACGACCGACCTGAACTGCTCGGTGAACCACGCCGGCGATGCCGCCGGTGAGTGGTTCGGCGACACCGCATGCGGCACGTTGGTGGCCACCGGGGGTGTCCTGTACGGGCCCGCTGACATCCCCGCCGGCAGTAGCGCCGCCCCGAGAACCCCGTGGACTCCGGTGTCCCAGACGACCGGCGGCGACGGAAGTGTGGGCAACCCGTTCACCATCACGACCGACGTGACCGGCGGGCCTCTCGCCGTCCGTCAGATCGACACCTACGTGATCGGCCAGGAGTCCTACCG
>DATAQC010000018.1:0-29215 GCA_036264885.1 Acidimicrobiales bacterium
CCGGGCGGTGGAGTCCAGTCCCATCAAGGGAACGGCGGCCCCCGGGGGCGACTTCGGCGCCAAGGACCGGGCCGAGAACGTGATGATCGTCGACCTGGTGCGCAACGACCTGGGCCGGGTGTGCGAACCCGGGTCGGTGAAGGTATCGGCGCTGTGCCGCCCCGAGTCGCATCCCGGACTGGCCCATCTGGTCAGCACCGTCCACGGCCGGCTGCGCCCGGGCGTTGGGTGGGCGGCGCTGCTCGGGGCCACCTTCCCGCCGGGATCGGTCACCGGTGCCCCGAAGGGTGCCGCCCTTGACATGATCGCCGGCCTTGAGCCCGTCGCCAGAGGCGTCTATTGCGGCTCGGTCGGCTGGGTCGACAGCGCGCTCGGCCACGGCGATCTCAACGTGGCCATCCGAACCTTCTGGCTCGACGACGGCGCCATCCACTTCGGCACCGGTGCGGCGGTGACCTGGGACTCGACGCCCGAGGGAGAGTGGGCCGAGACCGAGCTGAAGGCGGCCACCCTGCTCGGGATCGCCGGCACCCCGCTCAGAGGGCCGCTCGGGCCCGGCACCCCCGCAGTCGCGGGAACGGGAGACTCCGCCATCAGACCCGGGTCAGATACTCGCCGGTGCGGGTGTCGACTTTGAGGCGGTCGCCGGTGTTCACGAACAACGGGACCGACACCACCAGGCCGGTCTCCAAGGTGGCCGGCTTGCGGGCGCCCGACACCCTGTCGCCCTGGACACCGGGCTCGGTGGCCGTCACCGTGAGCTCGACGGAAGCGGGAAGGTCGATGCCGACCACGTCGTCGCCGTACATCGCCAGCACGGCCGAGTCGCCCTCCTTCAAGAAGCTGGCGGCGTTGCCCTGGGCCGAGGTGTCCACGTTGAGCTGGTCATAGGTGCTCGAGTCCATGAACACGTGATGGTCACCCTCGCGGTACAGGTACTGCATCTCCCGCTTGTCGATGATGGCCTGCTCGAGCTTCTCGTCGGCACGGTAGGTGCGTTCGAGGACGGCGCCGGTGCGAACGTTCTTGATCTTGGTACGCACGAACGCCCCGCCCTTGCCCGGCTTGACGTGCTGGAACTCCACGACGGTGAACAGGCCGTCGGGAAGGTCGAGGGCCATGCCGTTCTTCAGATCGTTGGTTGACACGTTCATGAACACACCATCTCACGATGCCGACCGCAACCGCCTCCCGGACCGTTCATGCGACGACGAGCTCCTTGGGGGCCTTGGTGAGGGTGCGGCAACCCTCGGCGGTGACGACCACGGTGTCCTCGATGCGGACGCCACCGTGGTCGGCCAGGTAGACGCCGGGTTCCACGGTGACCACGTACCCGGCTTCGAGGGTGTCGGTGGAAGTGGCCGAGACGTGGGGGGCCTCGTGGATTTCCAGGCCCACGCCGTGGCCGGTGCTGTGCAGGAAGGCGTCGGCCCAGCCGGCATCGGCGATGACGGCGCGGCACGCGTCGTCGACACCTTGTGCGCTGGCGCCGCTGATGACGGCGGCGACGCCGGTGCGCTGGCTGTCGGCCACAACCTCGGCCATGCGCCGGGCGGTGGACGAGGAGGGCTCGCCGACACACAGCGTGCGGGTCATGTCGGAGCAGTACCCGTCCACCTGGGCCCCGAAGTCGACTACCACCAGCTCGCCCGGCCCGATGCGCCGGGCCGTCGGGGTGTGGTGGGGCTTGGCCCCGTTGGGCCCCGACGCCACGATGGTGTCGAACGACGGGCCGTCGGCGCCCTCGCCGCGCATGGCCACGTCGAGGGTGAGGGCGAAGTCGGCCTCGGTGACCCCGTCGGCGAGCATGGCCACGTTGGCGGCCAGGGCGGCGTCGGCGATACGGGCGGCCTCGGCCATGCGGTCGATCTCGCCGTCGTCCTTCACCCGCCGCAGCGCCTCCACCAGGTCTTCGGTGGCCACCAGCTCGACGCCGGGGAACCAGTCGGCGGCGTAGCGGCGGTGTTGGGCCCAGGTGACGGCTTCGGCCTCCAGGCCGAGGCGCTCGACGCCCTTGGCGGCGTTGACGACGGCGTCCTTCTGCTCGCCCATGGTGCGCCCCACGCGAATCGCCGCGTCCACGCCGGCGCCGGCCAGCTCCTCGGCGGCCCGGTCGCCGTAGCGTCCGTCGGTGACGAACACCAACTCGTCACCCACCACCACCAGCAGGGCGGCGGAGCCGGTGAAGCCGGTGAGGTAGCGGATGTTCACCAGGTTGGTGATCAGCGCCGCCTGGCACCCGGCCTCGTCGAGGCGCGCCCGCAGCCTGGAGGCCCGGTCGGCCACGTTCATAGCCTTCATCGTTAACCCGTCCTCATCGTGAAACTCGTCTCATGACACCGAGTTTCTCATCCCAGTAGCCCTGCCACCGCCCGCAGGGCCAGCTCGTAGCCGAGGCCGCCCAGGCCGCTGATCGTCCCGGTCGCCACCGGCGCCACCACCGACGTGTGCCGCCACGGCTCGCGGGCTTCGGGGTTGGAGAGATGGACTTCGATGACGGGTCCCTCGAAGGCGGCCAGGGCGTCGTGCAGGGACCAGCCGTAGTGGGTGAGGGCGGCGGCGTTGATGACGATGGCCGCAGCCCGGCCCCGGGCCCGGTGGACGGCCTCGACCAGGGCGCCCTCGTGGTCGGACTGGAGGTGCTCGATCACCAGGCCGTGCTCCTCGGCGGTGCGCCGGGCCCGCTCGACGTGGTCGGCGAGGGTGTCGGTGCCGTAGACCAGAGGCTCCCGCTCGCCCAGGAGCTGGAGATTGGGACCCGACAGCACCAGGACGAGGGGCGGCCCGTCGTTCTGACCACGTCTGGGCGGGTCGTGGCCCCCCGCAACGTGACCAGTGCGGTCGGGGTCGGTCATGGGCGCATCTCCGCCAGGGTGGCCTCGAGGTCGGCCCGGGCGATGCCCACCACGACCTCGGGGCCACGGGGGCCGTCGAGCACCAGGGTGAAGCCGTCGAGCGCCTTCTTGTCCCGGGCCATGAGGTCGACCAGCTCGCTGTCATGGGTCGCCGCCGTCACGGTGGTGGGCAGGCCGTAGCCGCTCACGACGTCGAGATGCTCGGCGACCCGGCCGTCGTCGATGCGGCCCAGGCGCCGGGCCAGGCGGGCGGCGAACACCAGGCCGATGGCCACGGCCTCGCCGTGGCGCAACCCGTAGTGGCCGGCCGTCTCCAGTGCGTGGGCGAGCGTGTGGCCGTAGTTGAGGACGGCCCGGCTCATCCCCCGAGGTGTCCCCCCGGGGCGCAGGGCGGAGGGGTCTTCGCGCTCGTCGGCCGACACGAAGGCAGCCTTGATGGCCACGCACCGGGCCACCCGTTCGGTGAGGGAGAGGGCGCTCAGGTCGAGGTCATCGGTGAGGAAGTGGTACTTGGCCATCTCCCCCAGCCCGCTGCGGTACTCGGCGGGAGGCAGGGTGGCCAGCACCTCGGTGTCGCACAGCACCGCCGCCGGTTGCCAGAAGGCACCCACCAGGTTCTTGCCCTCGGGCAGGTTGACCCCGGTCTTGCCGCCGATGGCGGCATCGACCTGGGCCAGCAGCGAGGTGGCCACGTGCACCACGGCCACGCCCCGGTGGTAGAGCGCGGCAGCCAGCCCGACAGCGTCGGTGACCATGCCGCCGCCCACGGCTACGACCACGTCGGTGCGGGTGAGACCGAAGCGGGCGAAGTCCCGGCACAGGTCCTCGACCGTCTCCAGCGACTTCGACTTCTCACCGTCGCCCACCATGAAGACGCGCTGGTCGACGCCGGCGTCGACGGTGACGCCGATGTCGGCCTGGGTGACGATGGCGGCCTTGGCGGCCCCCACCGGGAGCACCTCGAGCAGGCGGTGACGGGCCCCCGGCCCCACCAGCACCGGGTACGACCGCTCCCCCAGCCCCACGGTGAGGCGCAACAGGCCCCCGTCGGCGGTGACGGGCACCTGGCCCGAGGTGGGCGGACGCGCGCCGGTCGAGTCCCGGGCCTGATCCACGGCCGCCTCTACCCGGTCGGCGATCTCGTCGGGAGCCAAGCCGTCGATGTCGACGATGACGTCGGCGACTTCGGCGTAGAGATCGGCGCGGTCGACGACCAGGCGCGACAACACCCCGGCGGGGTCGTCGTCGAGAAGGGGTCGATGGTTGCCTGACCCCACTCGCGCCGCCAGGGTTTGGGACCGGGCCCGCAGCCACACCACCGGGCCGTGGCGGCCCAGCGCCGCCCGGTTGACGGGGTCGAGAACGACGCCGCCGGCGGCGGCCACCACCACCGGGCGCTCGTGGGCCAGGGCGGTGGCCAGCACGTCGGACTCGATGCGCCGGAAGGCGGGCTCGCCGTCGGCCGTCCAGATCTCGTTCACGGTGCGGCCGGTGCGCGCCTCTATCTGGGCGTCGCTGTCGAGAAAGTCCCAGCCTCGGCGACCGGCCAGGGTCTGGCCGACGGTGGTCTTGCCCGCGCCCATCATCCCCACCAGGACGATCCGGGGGGGATGGGCGTCAGAGGCCGGCGACGAAGCCATCATGGTTGCGGACGACCTCGTCGACCGAATCTCCTCCGAACTTGCGGAGGGCCTCCGACGCCAGCGTGAGAGCCATCTCCGTCTCGGCCACCACGCCCATGGCGGGCACAGCGGTGACGTCGGTGCGCTCCTTGAACGACACCACCTCTTCCTTGGTGACGGTGTCGACGGTCTTGAGCACCGGTCGGTTGAGTGTGGAGAGCGGCTTCATGGCCACCCGGGCCATCACCAGCCCACCGGTGGACATGCCGCCCTCGACGCCCCCGGCATGGGTGGTCGCCCGCCGGTAGACGCCCTCGCCGGCGTCCCAGGAGATGGGGTCGTGGGCGTCGGAGCCCCGGCGGGACGCCACCTCAAAGCCCTCACCGATCTCGACGGCCTTGACGGCAGGGATGCTGAGGAAGGCCTGACCGAGCAGGCCGTCGAGGCGGCGGTCCCAGTGGACATGGCTGCCCAGTCCGACGGGAACGTTGTAGGCCAGCACCTCGACGATGCCTCCGAGGGAGTCGCCGTCGCGGGCGGCCGCCTTGATCTCTTCGACCATGGCCGCCTCGGCCACCGAGTCGAGGCAGCGGACGGAGGAGGCGTCGATGCGTTCCAGGTCGGCGGGGCCGGGGCGGATCTCGGACTTGGACACCACCGGCCCCAGCGCCACCACGTGGGAGAGCACGGCGACGTCGAGGTGGGCGAGCAGCGCCTTGGCCACCGAACCGGCCGCCACCCGCGCCGCCGTCTCGCGCGCCGAGGCCCGCTCGAGCACGTCACGGGCATCGGACAGGCCGTACTTCTGCATCCCCGCCAGGTCGGCGTGCCCGGGACGGGGACGGGTCAGAGGCTTCTCGGTATGGCCCGGGCCCGGGTCCATCTCCTGTTCCCACTTGGGCCACTCGGTGTTGGCCACCTCGATGGCCACCGGCGACCCGAGGGTCCGGCCGTGGCGGACGCCACCCAGCAGCGTCAGCTCGTCGCGCTCGAAGCGCATGCGGGGGCCCCGCCCGTAGCCGAGGCGGCGCCGGGCCAGCTCACCCTGGATCTCCTCGACGCTGATCTCCAGGCCCGCAGGGAGACCCTCGATGATGACGACCAGAGCCTTGCCATGAGATTCACCGGCGGTGAGGAAGCGGAGCACGGGGCCCAATCTAGGTCGGGCCGGAAGGGAGACCCTCAGGTCCGCAGCCACCAGTGCAACAGGGGGTCGCCGGCCAGCACGGCCACGACGGCACCGGCGGCGAGGAAGGGCCCGAACGACACGCTGTCCTTCCGGGTCTTGCCGCCGAACAACATGAGGCCGACGCCCACGACCGCTCCCAGAGCGAAGCCCAGGAACAGCCCGATGGCCACATGGCTCAGGTCGAACCACCCCAGGTACAGGCCCAGGATGAATGCCAGACGGACGTCTCCGAAGCCCATGCTGGCGGGCGACACCAGGTGCACCACCAACAAGATGGCGAAGGCGATGGCAGCGCCAGCCAACGCCGTCTCCATGAGCGAGATCTCGCCCTTGATGACCGCGGCCATGGCCAGCAACGGGAGGGACAGTGAGAGGGTCGGGTAGATGATGCGGTTGGGGATGATCTGCAGCTCGAGGTCGATCACGCTGATGGCCATGAGCGACCCGAAGAAAACCAGAAAGGCGGGAAGGGCGGCGTCGGCGCCCAGGCGGACGGCGACGGCGGCAAAGAGGGCGGCGGTGCCCACCTCGACCAGTGGATAGCGGACCGAGACCCGCTCGGCGCACGTCGGGCAACGACCCCGGCGGGCCAGCCAGGGCAGGCGGGGCAGCCGACTGGGCGCTCCCTCGGCATCGAGGCAGTTCCGGCACCCCGCCCGTACCGGCCGCATCGGCTTCTTCTGGGGCACCCGGTCGATGACCAGGTTGAGATACAGCCCCACGTAGATACCGATCAGGCCGCACACCACGGCCACCGTCGCGGTCACGCCGACTCGGCGGTCACTTCGGCCGACTCGGCGGTCACTTGGCCAGCTCGGCGGTCACTTGGCCAGCTCGGCCATGGCCGCCGCCGACATCACGGCCAGAGGAGGGTCCTCCCCGGTCCAGAGCCGGAAGGCGTGGGCGGCCTGGTGGATCAACATCCCCAAGCCGCTCACCGCCGTGGCGCCACGCGAGCGAGCCGCCTCGACCAGCGGTGTGACCAGCGGGTTGTAGACGAGGTCGACGACGAGCTGTCCGGGCCCGAGAAGAGTGGGTTCGACCAGCGAATCCCCGGGGGCAGCCTCGACCCGAGCGCCGCCGATCACCCCGCCGTCGATCGATCTCACCTCGGCCGCCGAAGTGCCCACCCCCGCCATGCCCACCGGGGTGGCGTTGACCACCAGGTCGGCGTCGGCGGCCTCGGCGATGACCCCGACGCGCCCGACGGCGCCGGCCAGGGCGGCTGCCGTTGTCGCCCGGGAAGGCGTGCGGCCCACCACGACCACCTCGGCGGCGGCGGCGTCGGCCAGCGCCTTTACCACCGCCCGGGCCGCCCCCCCGGCACCGACGACCAGGCAGCGGCGACCGTCGGGTTCGAAGCCCTCGTCCTGGCGCAGCGAGTCGACGAACCCGGCGCCGTCGGTGTTGTCGCCCTCGACCACGTCACCGGGCAGACGCACCACCGTGTTCACCGCGCCCAGGGCGGCGGCCGTGGGCGACAGCCGGTCGACGGCGGCGACCACCGCCGGCTTGTGGGGCATGGTCACCGACAGACCGACGAGGCCGAGGGCCCGGAACCCCGCCATCGCCGCGTGGGCCTGGCCGTCGGCCACCTCGAAGGCGAGGTAGACCCAGTCCAGGCCCAGCGCCTGAAAGGCGGCGTTGTGCATGACCGGGGACAACGAATGGCGCACCGGGTCGCCGATGACGCCGGCCAGTCGGGTCCGGGGGCCGAGGACCGTCGAGGTGACAGGCACCAGTGCCCCCTCCGTCGGGGTCAGCGGAGCCCCTTGGCCTTGGCGTCGGCGGCCAGACGGGCGAACTCGGTGTCGGTGGAGGCGAAGGCGTGTTTGCCGCTCTTGTCGATGAGCACGTAGTACAGGTACGTCGACGGTGGCGGGTTGAGCGACGCGGCCAGCGACTTGCGCCCCGGGCTGGCGATGGGCCCGGGCGGTAGCCCCTTGTTCTGGTAGGTGTTGTACGGCGAGTCCACCTTGAGGTCGTCGTTGCTGAGGCGCTGCTTGGTGGCTCCCAGGGCGTACTGGATGGTGGCGTCGATCTGCAGGGGCATGCCCTTCTTGATGCGGTTGTAGATGACCCGCGCGATGAGGGGCCGGTCCTCGTCGACCCTGGCCTCGCGCTCCACCATCGACGCCGTCACCACCACCTCGTAGGGCGTGAGGTTGAGGGCGGCGGCGGCCGCCGGCAGGCCGATCTGGTTGGCGTAGGCGTCGAAGGCGGCCACCATGCGGGTGAGGATCTTGGCTTCGTCGTCGGTCTTGTCGACGAAGTAGGTGTCGGGGAGAATCAGCCCTTCGAGGTTGTTCGACCCCGCCGGCTCGAACTGCGAGCGGATCGTGCCACCCTCGGCGGCGGCGAGGAACCGCTCGGGTGTGCGTCCCGGCAGGGTGCCGACCTTGGCGGCGATCTCGGCCAGGGTGAGTCCCTCGGGGATGGTGACGCGGTCGTTCTGGGCCTCGCCGCCCTTCTCGAGGATCTTGAACACCGCCGCCAGGTGCTGGTTGTGATGGAAGGTGAACTCGCCCGCCTTGATGTCGTCGGCGCCGGTGAAGCGGGCGTAATAGGAGAACACGGTGGCGCTGGCGATGACGCCCCGCTTGTGCAGGAGCGTGCCGATGGCCGCCGTCGACTGGCCGGGGGCGATGCTCACGTGGATCTCGGCTCCGGGGGGGCCGGACGGGTTGATCTGGCTCTTCAGCCAGGTGGCGCCGATGGCGCCCATGGCCACCAGGACGAGCAGCACTCCGAACAGCACGATGGGCCAACGACGCCGGAGCCCGGGGTCGAGGTAGCCGTCGTCGACGTCATACGACGTGTCAACCGTCACCGGACCGCCCAACGTTGCTGTAACGTCGCCCGTCCAACCAGGACTGGAGCATCACCGCCGCGGCCTGGCCGTCCACCGGCTTGCGGCGCGCCCGCCGGCCGCCCCCGAGCACGGGGGACCGCAGGACCGACACGGTGCTGAGCCGCTCGTCGTGCAGCTCGACGGCGACGTCGAGGGCGCTACGGAGGGCCTCGGCCTCCTCGATGGCCCAGTGGGCCGCCGACCCGGTGCTGCCGTCGAGGGACAGGGGAAGGCCCACCACCACCTGCTCGGGCGACAGATCGTTGATCACCGTCACCAGCCGGGCCCGGTCGGCGTCGTGCTCACCGGTGCGCGCCACGACGGTGTGGGGTGTGGCCACCAGTCCCCCGCTGTCGCTGACGGCGACGCCCACCCTGCGGGTGCCCAGATCAATGCCGACGACTCTCATCTGGTGGAGACGACGACGGCCTGGCGCACCTGGTCGAGTGCCTCGTCGAGGCGGCTGGCGTCGCGCCCCCCGGCGACGGCCCGCTCGGGGTTGCGGCCCACGCCGCCGCCCACGATGCGAGCGGCGTCGACCAGCAGGTCGGAGGCCACCAGCCCACTGCCGGAAGCCACCACCGCCACCAGGGTGGCCCCCTTCCCACCCGGAGCCCCGCCACCCTCGGCGGCGGCGCCGAGCACGACGGCCCGCACGCCGGGCTGGTCGCGTACGGCGACGGCCAGCGCCTCGAGCTCGCGGCGCGAGGTGCCGTCGGGACGGCGCGTCACCACCACGCCATCCACGGCTTGGCCTGCCAGATCGGAGGCGGCGGATGCGGCGCGCTCGGCGCGCAGTGCCTTCAGCCGGTCTTCGAGGACGCGGTTCTCGTCGAGGACCCGCTCGACCCGGTCGGGGACCTCGGGGGGCGTGACCCGCAGCAGGGCCGCAGCCCGGCCGAGGATCGTCTCGCTTTGGCGGATGCGGTCGAAGCTGGCCGTGCCCGTGACCGCCTCGATCCGGCGCAGGTTGGCCCCGATGGAGCCTTCGGAGACGATCTTGATGGGCCCGATGGCACCGAGGGCGGGGACGTGGGTGCCTCCGCACAGCTCCACCGAACGCCGGCCCGCCTCGACGACCCGGACCACCTCGCCGTACTTGTCGCCGAAGAAGGCGATGGCGCCGAGGCGCTCGGCCTCGACTCGCGACGTCTCGTAGGCCCGGACGGGCTCGTTGGCGAGGACCTGGGAGTTGGCCACCTCCTCGACCTTGGCCAGCTCCTCGGCCGACAGCGGCCCGTAGTGGCTGAAGTCGAACCGGAGGCGGTCGGGGGCGACGAGCGACCCCGCCTGCTTGACGTGAGGCCCGAGCACCTCGCGCAGCGCCCCGTGGAGGAGGTGGGTGCCGGTGTGGTTGCGGCGGATGGCGTCACGCCGCTCGACGTCGACCACGGCTGCCACCTCCTGGCCGGCTTCGACATGGCCGGCCACGGCCACGGCCCGGTGACGTGTGAGGCCGGGGACGGCGGCGTTGGTGGCGAAGACCTCGAGCGAGCCGGTCAGGCTGGTGATGACACCGGTGTCGCCTACCTGACCGCCCGACTCGGCATAGAACGGCGTGCGGTCGAGGAAGACCTCGACGGTGGCCCGACCCTCGGCGTCGTCGGCCCCGGAGAGCACGGCGAGGACACGAGCGCGGCTCTCGGTCTCGCGGTAGCCGGTGAACTCGGTGGCGGTGAACTGCTCGACCAGCTCGCGGTAGGTGGCCACCCGCTCGGGATCGGCGGCGGCGCCCCCGCCGGGCTGGGCGGCGGCCCGAGCCCGCTGGCGCTGGGCCGCCATCTCGGCGTCGAACCCGGCCACGTCGACGTCGACACCGCGCTCGGCCGCCACTTCGAGGGTGAGCTCGAGCGGGAACCCGAAGGTGTCGTGCAGCCGAAAGGCAGTGGCCCCGGGAAGGGCTGCCGACGACTTGGCCAGCGCCTCGTCGAGGATGGCCGAGCCCGACCGCAACGTCTGGCGGAAGCGCTGCTCCTCCCGGGTGACCACCCCGGTGATGAAGTCCGAGTCGTCGGCCAGCTTCGGGTAGGCGCCGCCCATCTCGGCGACGGTGGCCTCCACCAGCGCCGGGGTCACCGGGCGGTCGACGCCCAGGGTGAAAGCGTGGCGCACGGCTCGGCGGATGATGCGGCGGAGCACGTATCCCCGGTCTTCGTTGGATGGGAACACGCCGTCGCTGACGAGGAAGCTCATGGACCGGCCGTGGTCGGCGAGGATGCGGATGGTGGTGTCGACGGCGGGGTCGTCGCCGTAGGAGCGGCCCGTGGCCTTGGCCGCCGCCTCCACGAGAGGACGGAGGACGTCGGTGTCGAACACCGAGTCCACACCCTGGAGCACGGTCAGGCAGCGCTCGAGGCCGGCCCCGGTGTCGATGATGCGCATGGGCAGGCCCACCAGCGAGCCGTCGGCCTGGCGGTCGTACTGCATGAAGACGAGGTTCCACAGCTCCCGGAAGCGGGCACCAGCGCCATGGGCCGGCCCCCCACCTGCGCCGAAGGCCTCCCCTTTGTCGAAGTAGATCTCCGAGCACGGACCGCACGGACCGGTGTCGCCCATCATCCAGAAGTTGTCGTCGCCCATGCGCTGGATGCGCTCCGGGGACACGCCGACGGTGTCGAGCCAGATCTGGGCGCCTTCGTCGTCGCTGTCGTGAACGGTGATCCAGAGGCGGTCGGGGTCGAGGCCCAACACCTCGGTGAGCAGCTCCCAGGCGAGGGGGATGGCGCCTTCCTTGAAGTAGTCGCCGAAGCTGAAGTTGCCCAGCATCTCGAAGAACGTGAGGTGTCCCCACGTGACGCCGATGTTGGCGATGTCGTCGTGCTTGCCCCGGATGCGCACACACTTCTGCACCGAGGTGGCCCGGGGGGCGGCAGGCGCCTCCTCGCCGAGGATGTAGGGCAGGAACTGGTTCATGCCGGCGTTGGTGAACAGCGGAGCCGCACCGTGGTGGGGGATGAGCCCGGCCGAGGGGACGGGAACGTGGCCCCGCTCGGTGAAGAAGGAGGTGAAGGCGCGGCGCAGCTCGTCGGCGGTCATGGGCACCGCAATCCTACCGACCGCGCCTGACCCCCCTCGCCGCCAGAGTGCTCAGTAACGCAGATGGGCCGCCCGCAGCTCGGCCTCGGTCTTGCGGGCTGCGGCACGGCCCTCGGCGGCGGCGGCACGCAGATCGTTTCCCAGGCGGCGGGCGGCGCCGGCCAGGTTGTCGGCGAGCTGTTCGGGCGCGTAGCGCGACAACGTGTCGCGGACCAGCCGGAAGAACCAGAACGAGGTCCCGAACCCGATGGCCAGGCCCACGGTCAACCAGAAGAGGCGCTTGAACACCGGCTCAGTCCTTCTTGCGCAGGGCCCGGAAGGCTCGGGCGCTCCCGGAGGCGAAGGCCATGGTCTTGATGAGCGGCGTCGAGAACGCCCGGTAGGACAGCCGGGAGGCAGAGTCCACGGTGCCGGCGATGGAGTCGGCCCGGTCGAGGATGACGTCGACCTTGGTCAGCTCGGAGTTGGCCTGGCGGACGGTGGTATGCACGTCGTTGAGCAGCGGGACGGCCGAGCGACGGAAGTCCTCGACCGCCCGGCGAACCTCGGCCATGGTGCGTAGCATCGAGCCCAGCCCCAGCAGGATGCCGACCACGGCGATGGCCAGCGACACCGACGCCACGACCGCCGCCACCTCGCCCGGGCTCATCGGCCGCCCCGATCTTCGCGTCGCATGCGCTCGGCCACCTCCTGTTCAGCGCCCAGCTCGGACGGCTCGTAGTACACCCGTCCGGCGACCTCAGGTGGGCGGTACTCCTGGGGCACCCATCCGCGGGGATCCTCGTGAGGATACTCATAGCCGACCCCGTGACCGAGGGACCGGGCCGCCCGGTAGGAGGCGTCGCGCAGATGGGCGGGCACCGTTCCCGCCGGCCGGTCGGCCACGTCGGCCCGTGCCCGGGACAGGGCGGCGGTCACCCGGTTGGACTTGGGCGCGGTGGCCAGGTGCACCACGGCCTGGGCCAGGTTGAGCTGCGCCTCGGGCAGGCCCACGAACTCGACGGCCCTCGCCGCCGCGTCGGCCACCAGCAGGCCCGTCGGGTCGGCCATGCCCACGTCCTCGGACGCCAGGATCACCAGGCGCCGGGCGATGAAGCGGGCATCCTCACCGGCTTCGAGCATGCGAACCAGCCAGTAGAGCCCGGCATCGGGGTCCGAGCCCCTGACGCTCTTGATGAACGCCGACACCACGTCGTAGTGCTCGTCCCGCTCGTACCGCAGGGCCCGCGCCGACAGCGCCGCTTCGGCATCGGCCAGGAGGAGCACTGCCGGGCTGCCCCGGGCCGAGGCCAGGGCGACGGCCACCTCGAGGGCGTTGAGCGCCACCCGGGCGTCGCCGTCGGCCCGATCGACGAGGTGGTCGACGGCCTCGTCGGTGGCCGTGGCGCCCTCCACGGCCAGCCCGCGCGCCACCAGGGCCCGGACGGCGCCGGGGCCGAGGGGCTCGAGACGGAACAGGCTCGAGCGCGACAGGAGGGGGGCATTGACCTCGAAGTAGGGGTTCTCGGTGGTGGCCCCCACCAGCACGAGCAGTCCCTCTTCGATGAGGGGCAGCAACACGTCCTGCTGCGAGCGGTTGAAGCGGTGGACCTCGTCGAGGAACAGGATGGTGCTCTGCCCGTGCTCGCCCAGGCGGCGCCGGGCCCGCTCCACCACCTCGCGGACGTCCTTCACGCCGGCCGACACCGCCGACAGCGTCTCGAACGACTTGGCGGTAGCACCGGCGATGAGCCGGGCCAGGCTCGTCTTGCCCGTTCCCGGTGGTCCCCACAAGATCACCGACGACAGGCGGTCGGCCTCGATGAGGCTGCGCAACGGGCGGCCGGGCCCGAGGAGGTGCTCCTGGCCCACCATGTCGTCGAGGGTCGCCGGGCGCAGCCGCGCCGCCAGTGGCGCGGTACGGGCGAGGCGATCCTGGAGGGCCGCTCCGAACAGGTCGCCGACCGCACTGGCCACGCACCGACGCTACTGCGGCGGTACCTTTCCCACATGACAACCGAAACGGCCGGGCGCAGGCGGGGTCCGGTGCTCCGGCGGGCGCTGGTGGCCGGCCTGGTGGTCATCGCCGCCGGCTGCGGCAGCAGCTCCAAGCCCGCCGTCACCGGCGGGTCCACCACCACCGTCTCGCCCGCGAGCAGTGCGACGTCAGGCCCGACGACCGTGGCGCCCGGCGCCACCTCGGCCCGCAGCGCCACCGGCACGGCGACCACCGCCAACGGCACCTACCGCATCGCGCTCACCGTCGGCGACCGCTCGCCGGCCGGCGCGCCAACCGCGTGCGCACCGAGCCCGGTCGCCGGCAAGACGGCTCTGGCGGTGACGGTGACGGTGTCCAATGAGGGCGGCGCGTCGTCGCCGTTTCCGGCACTGCGGGTCGAGCTGAACGCCGGTGGATCCCCAGCGCCGGTGCCGGTCCGCGACTCGTCGGGCACGTGCAGCTTTACTCCCCACGAGCCCGACATCGCCGGTGGCGCGTCGGTGGTCCTACCTGGTGCGACGCCGGCCATCGCCGACAGTGCCGGCCCTGGCTCCGCCGGCCGGGTAGAGGTCGCCATCTCCGAGAGCGCCTTTTCGGTGGGCGTCCCCGTTCCCTGACCGAGCCGCGTCGACTCCCGCGCCAGGCCAGCCGCTAGCCTGCAAAGCGTGGGATGGCTGGCGGGCTCATACGTGGCGACAGCAGTGCTCCTGGGGCTGGGCGGCGCACTCGAGCTCCGTCGCCCGACCGCCACCGTCGGAGCCCTGCGTGCCATGGGAGCGCCCGCATCGGCGTCGGTGGTGCGCTCGGGCGCAGCGATTGCGGTGATCATCGCCTTCGGCGCCGTCGCCGGGCTGGGCCGACCGTTCGCCCTGGCCGTGAGCGTCGCCTACTTGCTCCTGGCTGCGTTCGTCCTCGTGGCGCTCGTGCGCCACGTCCCCCTGCGGTCATGCGGCTGCTTCGGCAAGGAGGACACCCCTCCGACGACCGGCCACCTGGCGGTGAACGTCGTTGCCGCGGTGATTGCCGGCGCCGTCGCCCTGGGCCCGGGTCGACGCGGATGGTCGTCGGTACACCTCGATGCCAACCCCGTAGCCGTCGCCCTGTTCTCCGTCCTCGCTGCGGCGGTGGCGGCGTTCGCCTACCTGGCGCTGACCGCCGTCCCCCGGTTGATGACCGACGCTGACGAGACGAGATCGGCGGTCTCTCCATGAGCCAGTGGCTGGTGGAGAAGGGCTCGTCTCTGCTCGAGTCGCGCACCTCGCGGCGAGGGTTCCTGGCCCGCAGTGCCGTGGTGGGCTCGGCCCTGGCCGTGAGTCCCTGGCGGTACCTGGTGCATCCCGAGTCCGCCTACGCCAGCATCTGCAACTACCACGGCCAGTCCTGCAACTGCGGATCGCTGTGCGGAGATGGCTACACGGAGTTCTGCTGCGTGGTGAACAACGGGTCGAACACCTGCCCGCCGGGCACCTTCGAGGGTGGCTGGTGGCGGGCCGACGGGTCGAACTACTGCGGCGGGGGCGCCCGCTACTTCGTCGACTGCAACGGCTCGAGCGCGCCCTGTGGCTGTGCCAACGGCGACTGCAATCACCGGGCAACCAGCTGCAACGTCTTCCGGTACGGGCAGTGCCACACCGAGATCGGTGGGGTGGGCGCCATCGCCTGTCGCATCGTCACCTGCACGCCGCCCTATGAGTTCATCCCCGCGTGCGGCACCACGCTGGCCTTCGACAACTCCACCGCCAACCACACCGCCAACTGCCCCGCTCCTCCGCCGCCTCCGCCTCCCCCACCCCTGCCCGGCTTCGAGTTGCTCGCCGCCCACAGCGGCAAGGCCCTCGACGTGGCCGGGGCGGCCAAGAACGACGGGGCCAGGGTCATCCAGTGGTCGGCCAACGGCGGCAACAACCAACGCTGGGCGCCCGAGGCCGTCGGCGACGGCACCTTCGTGTTCGTCTGCCGCAACAGCGACAAGGTGCTCGACGTGGCCGGCGCGTCGAAGCTGAACGGTGCTCCCGTGATCCAGTGGCAGCGCAACGGCGGCGCCAACCAGCACTGGCGTCTCTACCCCTTCGGGTCCAGCTACTCGGTGTTCATCAACGAGCTCAGTGGCAAGGCCCTCGACGTGTCCGGCGGGGCCACCGCCGACGGTGCCCCGGTCATCCAGTGGGACTGGAACGGCGGCGCCAACCAGCTCTGGCACGGCGTCCCCCTCACGTGAGCGCGGCCATGCCGCGCTGCGGCCCGGTCGCAGCCGGGGAGACTCCGTGCTGCCGCTGATCGCCGTCGAGACGGCCGCCATCGTGCTGCTCGGCGTCCTGGTTTTCGGCCTCCTGCGCAGCCACGCCGAGATCCTCCGCCGCCTGCACAGCCTGGGGGCCGGCCTCGAACCTGACGTCACCCCCGACCCGCAGTTCAGGGGAACCCTCACCGCCGACCTGGCCCGCCGTGCGCCGCGCCGGGGTGCCTCGGCCTCCACCGCGGCCGACGTGAGTGGGACCACGGTCGGCGACGAACCGGTGACCATGGGCATCGTCGGTGCCCGCCACGACACCCTGCTGGCCTTCCTGACCACGGGCTGCCTCACGTGCGCCGGGTTCTGGGAGGTCTTCGGAGCCGACCGTCATCCCGCCGTCCCCGGTGGGGCCCGCCTCGTCGTCGTCGTCAAGGGCCCCGACCAGGAGAGCCCGTCGCGGCTGGCCGAGGTGGCGCCCGCCCACGTCCCCGTGGTCCGCTCGAACGAGGCATGGGCCGACTACCAGGTGCCCGTCGCCCCGTATTTCGTCTACGTCGAGGGCCCGTCGGGCCGGGTGATCGGTGAGGGGGCAGGGCAGACATGGAGCCAGGTCAGCTCGCTGCTGGGCCAGGCGCTGGCCGACGCCGAGGCGGGAGCCCGCCCCACCCCGTCGCCCGGGCCACGCCCGGTCGGGCGGGAGCTGCGCCTCGACACCGAGACCCGGTCCGACCGCGAGCTGGCCGACGCCGGGATCCTGCCCGGCCACCCCAGCCTGTACCCGCCTCCCAGGATCCCGCAGCCGCAGCCGCCGCCGCAGTCCCAGCCGTCGCCCCAGAGACGGGCCGACTGAGTGCAGGGCTGGTGGCTGACGCCCCCGGGCATGGCCCTGGCCGTGGTGGCCGCCGTTCGATCGAGTTGGTCTCCGTGAGGCGAGTCGATGCTGGCCAGCATCAACCCGCTCGGGGAGCGGGCTCGCAACCGCCGGTGGAACCGCACCGTGTCGGCCTACCTGGCGGGGTCGGTCCTGGGAGGAGCGCTCATGGGCACGGTGCTCGGCGGGGTGGGGAGGGTCATGGGCGGTCTGATCGACGGTCGGGTCGGCCCGACCACCGTCGCCGTCGTGGTGGCGGCGGCATGTGGGGCGGGGCTGGTCTTCGACCTCGGTGTGGGCGGCCTCCGGGTGCCGACCATCCATCGCCAGGTCGACAAGGACTGGCTCACCCGGTACCGGGGATGGGTCTACGGCGTGAGCTTCGGATTCCAACTTGGCCTCGGTGTCGTCACGGTGGTCAACACCGCAGCCATCTACGCCACCTTCGTCGTCGCCCTGCTCTCGGGTTCGGCTCTCGCCGGAGCGGTGATCGGCACGACGTTCGGCCTGGCCCGGGGACTGGTCATCTTCAGCGTCCGCCACGTCCGCGAGCCCGACGAGCTCCGGCAGGTCCATCGCACCATGACGGCGTGGGCGCCTCGCGCCCGGAAGGCCAGCCTCGGCATCCAGGCCGTGGTCGCCCTCGCCGCCGGCACGGCCGTCCTGGCGGCCTGGCGATGACCGGTTGCCGCCCTTCGATTCGATGAGGAGAACCCCGTGAAACAGCTCTCAGGGCTGGGCTTCGCCATTGACCTTCCCGACGGTTGGGACGGGCGAATCTACCGGCGACCGGAGGAGGCCAATGCCGCCTCCAACCGTGCCCTGCACGCCGCCACCTTCCCGTTGCCCGACGGCCTCGGGGACTTCGCCGCCTCGGCGGTCGAGCACATGGCCGAGTCCGACGTGCTCGTGGTGCTGCTCGAGTACGACCGAGAGGCGGCGGGGACGGCCCTGTTCGCCAGCGAGGGCCTCCCGACGTCTCTGCGCCCCGACAGCTTCAATCCCAACGCCATGCCCAAGATCGTGCCCGGCAAGACCGGTGCTCAGTACTTCTTCACCCTTGCCGGACGCGCCTTCTGCCTCTTCGTCGTCCTCGGCAGCCACAACGACCGGGTCCGGCTGGCGTCGCTGGCCACCTCGGTGACGAGATCGATCAAGGTGAACGGCTGAGCTACCGGGCGGGAGGAGGGACCCGGAGGCCCAACTCGGCCAGCTGGGCGGGCTCGAGGGGCGAGGGTGCGCCGGTGAGCGGGTCGGAGCCCGACTGGGTCTTCGGGAAGGCGATGACCTCACGGATGTTGTCCTCGCCGGCCAGCAGGGCGACCAGGCGGTCGATGCCGAAAGCGAAGCCGGCATGGGGCGGCGCGCCGTGGCGGAAGGCATCGAGCAGGAACCCGAAGCGGGCCTGCGCCGTCGCCGCATCGATGCCCAGGAGCTCGAAGATGCGCCGTTGGATCTCAGGGCGATGGATACGCACGCTGCCCGAGCCCAACTCCCAGCCGTTGAGCACCAGGTCGTAGGCCTGCGACCGCACCGCGATGGGATCGGAGTCGAGCAGGGCGATGTCGTCGGGGTGAGGCATGGTGAAGGGATGGTGGGCCGGGAGGGGCCGGCCCTCGGCACTCACGCCGTCGAACAGCGGGAAGTCGGTGACCCAGAGGAAGTGCAGGCGACCGTCTCCCGACGGCGGACGGCCCTCCGCCAGCCTCAGCACCCCGAGAGCGGTGTTGACCACCTCCAGCTCACCCGCCACCACGAGGAGGAGATCACCGGGGCCGGCACTCAGACCGCCGACCAGCGCTGTTCGCTCGTCGTCGGAGAGGAACTTGGCGACGGGCGAGTCGAGGCCACCGTCGGCGTCGACTCGGGCCCACACCAGGCCGGCGGCTCCGGCCAGCTTGGCCCGGTCGGTGAGGCGGTCGAGGTGGGCCCGGGTCGTGCCGGCACCGCCCACCAGCCTGATGCCCTTGACCACCGCCGACTGGAAGGCCCGGAACTCCGTCGAGGCGAAGGCGCCGGTGAGGTCGACCAGCTCCATGCCGAAGCGGGTGTCGGGCTTGTCGGTGCCGTAGCGGTCCTGGGCCTGGCGCCAGGTCATGCGGGCGATCTCGCCGTGGGGGACGACCACGTCGGCCAGCCCGGCGCCGGCCGCCGCCGCGGTGGCGGCCAGTACGACCGAGCCGATGACGGCCATCACCTCGTCGGCGCCGACGAAGGAGGCCTCGACATCGAGCTGGGTGAACTCGAGTTGGCGGTCGGCCCGGGCATCCTCGTCGCGCAGGCAGCGGGCCAGCTGGAAGTAGCGGTCGGTGCCCCCCACCATGAGGAGTTGCTTGAACAACTGCGGGCTCTGAGGCAGGGCATAGAAACTTCCGGGCTGCTGGCGGCTCGGCACCACGAAGTCGCGGGCCCCTTCGGGGGTGGAGGCCACGAGCAGGGGCGTCTCCACCTCGATGAACCCGGCGGCACCCATGGAGGCGCGCACCGACGCGTTGACCACCGAGCGCATGCGCAGCCGTCGTTGCATGACCGGGCGACGCAGGTCGACATAGCGGTGCCGCAGGCGGACGATCTCCTCGGCGTCGACACGGTCGGTGACCGGGAAGGGGGGCGGCGCCGCTGTGTTCAGCACCTCGACCTGACAGTCACCCACCTCGATCTCGCCGGTGGCCAGTGCCGCGTTGGCCGTGCCCGCCGGCCGGGCCCGAACGGTGCCGATGATCCGCAGGACGTACTCGGGACGCAGGTCGTGGGCGCCGTCGACCACGCACTGCACCACGCCGGTGTGGTCGCGAAGGTCGACGAAGGCCAGGTGCTCACCGTGCTCGCGCCGACGGTCGACCCATCCGCACACGCTGACCTGGGCACCGACATGATCGATCCCCAGCTCGCCGCACCAGTGGGTCCGCATCCCCATGGCCGGACCGCCACCACGGTCGGGCACGGAGCCGGCAGTCCGTTCGGGCACGGAGCCGGCAGTCCGTTCGGGCACCGAGCCGGCACTCCGTTCGGGCACGGAGCCGGCACTCCGTTCGGGCACGGAGCCGGTCATCCCAGCCTCTTCAGCACGTGGACCACGACGTCGCTGCGGGGCACTGTCTCCTGGTCGCCCTCACCGAGGTCGCGCACCGTCACGGTGGCGTCGGCCCGCTCTCGCTCCCCCACCACCAGAGCCAGCCGTGCTCCGGAGCGGTCGGCGGCTCTGAACTGTGCCTTCATCGAACGGCCGTCGAAGGCCCGGTCGGCGGCCATGCCCGATCGGCGCAACTCGTGGGTGAGCTCCAGGGCTTCTCGGCCCCCGGTGGTGTCGATCACGAAGACGTCCACCGAAGCTTCGGGTGCGGGGAACACCCCCTCGGCGTCGCAGGCCAGCAGGAGCCGCTCGATGCCGAGCCCGAAGCCGATGCCTGGCGTGGGAGGCCCGCCCAGGGCCTCGGCCAGCCCGTCGTAGCGCCCGCCGCCGCCGACGGCGTTCTGGGCCGAATCGAGGGCGTCGGCCGCCAGCTCGAAGGTTGTGCGGGTGTAGTAGTCAAGGCCGCGGACCAGGCGCGTCTCGATGGTGTAGCCCACTCCGAGGGCGTCCAAGCCGCTGCGAACCCGGGCGAAATGCTCCCGGCACGGGTCACAGAGGTGGTCGATCGAACGGGGAGCGTCGGCGGTTGCGTCCAAGCACGCGGCGCGCTTGCAGTCCAGCACCCGGAGCGGGCTGTCGAGGGCCCGCCGGCGATGCTCGTCACAGAGCTGGTCGAGGCGCCCGCTCAGGAACGTGGCGAGGGCCTCGGTGTAGGCGGGCCGGCACACCGCGTCGCCCAGCGAGTTGAGGAGGAGGTCGACCCGGCGCAGGCCCAGTCCCGCCACCACGGACGCGGCCAGGTCGATGACCTCGACGTCGAGGCCGGCGTCGGTGGGGCCGAGCACCTCGACACCCACCTGATGGTGCTGGCGGTAGCGACCGGCCTGGGCCCGCTCGTAGCGGAAGTTGGGAGCCGCGTACCAGGCCTTGAAGGGCAGGGGGGGCCGATGCTGCGCCCACGCCCGCACCACCGACGCCGTACCCTCGGGCCGCAGCGCCAGGTGGCGGTCACCCTTGTCGGTGAAGTCGTACATCTCCTTGCTCACCACGTCGGTGCCCTCGCCCAGCCGGCTGAACACGCCCACGTCCTCGAACAGAGGACTGACCACCAGGCCGTAGCCGGCCCGGTTCACGGCGGCGGCGAACTGGCCCACCAGGCTCTGCCACCGTGCCGATTCCGGCGCCAACACGTCGTGGGTCCCCGGGGGGGAACGGAACTCAGGCACCTCCGGAGGCTACCGGGCGGCCACCTCCGTCCAATCAGACGAGGATCAGGTGGACGCAATACGATCCCGGCCCATGGACACCACCGTCTGGTTCAACCCCTCGTGCTCGAACTGCCGAACGACCCAGGGCATCCTCCAGGACCGTGGCGTCGACGCCGACTACGTGCGCTATCTCGACCAGGCACCCGGGCGCGACGAGCTGGAGCGAGTGCTGGCCATGCTCGGCACCGACGACCCCCGAACGATCGTGCGGGAGAAAGAGCCCGTCTACGACGAGCTGGGTCTGGCCTCGGCCGGGCGTGGCGAGTTGCTCGACGCCATGACCACCCATCCGGTGCTCATCCAGCGGCCGATCGTCATCCATGGCGACCGGGCCGTCATCGCCCGCCCCCCCGAACGGGTGCTCGAGCTCCTCGAGGATTGATCGCCCCTCAGGGGGTGATCACGTCCGGCAACCGATGACGCGCCCTGCCGGTGGCACGTATGGCGACGCGTGACGACGACCCGCGCCCTCGGGGTGGCGTCCCACCCCTACGCTCGTCTGAGTGGTGGTCCCCGAAACCGAGAGGTCGGTTCCGTCATTCGAGGTGGTGACACGCCTTGCCCTGGTCGTCGTGCTGCTGGCCCAGGCGGCGGTGGTCGTCCTCGCCCAGCCGTGGCCCGAAGGCACCATTCTGCTCGTACTCAGTCGCCACCACGGGGTGACCATGGGAGACCTTCCTGCCGTGCCGCTCGCGCTCCTCGCCCTAGCCACTGCTGCAGGCGGCGCGTCCCGTAGCCGCCACCGCCGGGCTCGTTCAGCCGTCCACGCCGACTCTGTTGTGCCCGGGGAGCACCCGGTAGGCGTCGTAGACGGAGTCGATGCGCCGGAGCATGCCGAGGAGCGACTCCAGGTGGGAGGGGTCGCTCAGCTCGAAGTCGAACCGCAGCCGGGCTACCCGGTCGGTGCCGGTGTGGGTGAACGACGAGACGATGTTGAGGTGATGGTCGGCCAGCACGGTGGTCACGTCACGCAGTAACCGCGACCGGTCGAGGGCCTCGACCTCGACGGTGGCAACAAAGGAGCCGGTGTGCTCCCGGTCCCACTCCACCTCGATGGCCCTCTCGCCCATGGTCGTCGACAGGGCCACGGCATTGGAGCAGTCGGCCCGATGCACCGACACCCCTCGTCCGGTGGTCACATAACCGACGATCTCGTCACCGGGCACGGGGTGACAGCACCTGCTCAGCCGTACCAGCATGTCGTCGAGGCCCTCCACGTGGATGCCGGGCCCCCCCGGCCGGCTGGGTTGGAGCGGTCGTCCGATGGAGGACGGGAGTTGTTCCTCGCGGTCGCCACCGCGCAGCTCTTTGGCCACGCGCTGGGCCACCGACTGGGCCGAGACATGGTTCTCGCCGATGGCGATGTGCAGGGCTTCCACGTCGGCGTAGTGCAGGCTCTTCGCCACCTCGACCAGCAACGGCGAGTTGGCCAGCTTCTGCACCGGGAGGCTCTCCCGCCGCATGGCCTTCACCAACTCGTCGTGGCCGTTGGCGATGGCTTCGTCCCGGCGTGAGCGACTGAACCACTGGCGGATCTTGTTGCGGGCGCGAGGGGTGACGGCCACGTTCAACCAGTCGCGCGAGGGGCCCGCTCCCTCGACTTTGGAGGTGAACACCTCGACGGTGTCACCCGATGACAGACGGGAGTCGAGCGGCACCAGGCGGCTGTTCACCCTCGCCCCGATGCAACGGTGGCCGACCTCGGTGTGGATGCTGTACGCGAAGTCGATGGGGGTGGCCCCCACCGGCAGGGTGACGACCTTGCCCTTGGGGGAGAACACGAAGACCTCGTCCTGGTCGAGGTCGACCTTAAGGGTCTCCATGAACTCCTGGGGGTCGTGGGTGTCTTCCTGCCACTCCACGATGCGGCGCAGCCAGGGCACGTCGGCCTGGGGCGAGCCCTCCTTGTAGGCGAAGTGGGCGGCGATGCCGTACTCGGCCCGATGGTGCATCTCACGGGTGCGGATCTGCACCTCGACCGACTTACCCTCGAGGTCGACGACGGTGGTGTGCAGGGACTGGTACAGGTTGAACTTGGGTTGGGCGATGTAGTCCTTGAAGCGGCCCTGCACCGGCTTCCAGATGGTGTGCAGAGTGCCCAGCGCCGCGTAACAGTCCTTGACGCTGCCGACCACGACGCGGATGCCCATGAGGTCGTAGATCTCGTCGAACTCCCGGCCCTTGAGCACCATCTTCTCGTAGATGCTCCAGCTGTGTTTGGGCCGGCCGGTGACATGAGCGTCGATGCGCAGCTCGGCCAGGCGGGTCGAGACCAGCTCCACCGTCTTTTTCAGGTAGGCCTCCCGCTCGGGGGCGCGCACAGAGACCATCTGCTCGATCTCGGCGAAGCGCTTCGGGTAGAGGGTGGCGAAGGCCAGGTCTTCGAGCTGCCATTTGATGCCGGCGACGCCCAGGCGGTGGGCCAGGGGCGCGTAGACGTCGAGGGTCTCCTGGGCGATCCGCTGCTGCTTCTCCTGGGGGAGGGCGGCGAGGGTGCGCATGTTGTGGAGGCGGTCGGCCAGCTTGATGAGCAGGACACGGATGTCCTTGGCCATGGCCACGAGCATCTTGCGCATGCTCGCCGCCTGCTGGGCCTCCTTGTTCTCGAAGCGCACCCGGTCGAGCTTGGTCATGCCGTCGACCATGGTCGCCACTTCGGGGCCGAAGTCGGCCACCACCTGTTCGATGGTGACGGCGGTGTCCTCCACCGCGTCGTGGAGCAAGGCGGCGGCGATGGTGGCGTCGTCGAGGCCGAGGTCGGCGAGGATGGAGGCCACGGCCACGGGGTGGACGATGTAGGGGTCGCCCGACATCCGAACCTGACCTTCGTGGGCCTCGGCCGCCACCTCGTAGGCCCTGCGGATCAGGGCCGTCGACGCCCGGGGGTGGCGCTTGCGGTAGGCCCTGACCACCTCGGCCAGCTCCTCGGTGACCGGGGGCGCACCACTACGCCGCCACGGCAGGACCCGGTCGACGGCAGGCACGTGCGATCTCCCCTATGACGTGTAGTGGAGGAGGGAGTGGGCGTCGCGGCCGGGCAGGCGGCCACGCCCCTGGAGGGCATCGAGCTCGATGACGAAGCTCAGGCCCACCACCGAGGCGCCCAGCTTCTCGACCAGGGCGACGGTGGCGGCCGCCGTCCCGCCCGTGGCCAGCACGTCGTCGACGATGAGCACCGACTCCCCCGGGGCCACGGCGTCGGCATGGATCTCCAGGCAGTCGCTGCCGTACTCGAGCGAGTACTCCTCGCGCTCCACCGGGCGCGGGAGCTTGCCCGCCTTGCGGACCGGGACGAAACCGGCTCCCAGGCGGTAGGCGAGAGGAGCGGCGATGATGAAGCCCCTCGCCTCGATGGCCACCACCTTGTCGACCTTACGGTCACCCACCTGGTCGACCAGAGCGTCGATCACCGTGCGGAACACCGTTGGCTCGGCCAGCAGCGGAGTGATGTCGCGGAAGACGATGCCGGGCCGGGGGAAGTCGGCAACGGCTCGGATGTGGTCACCCAGCGAACCCGCGTCTCCCATCCCCAACCAGGTTACAACCCGGCCGGGAGGATGGATTTAGCGCTTCTTGCCCTTCTTGCGGGGCCGGGGGGCGCCCTGGCGGCTGCCGGTACTGGCGCGGGTGGCGGCACGGGGTGATGCCGTGCCCACGCGCTCGGTGGCGGGAACGAGCACCTCGTCGCCGTCGACGGCGGCCGTCGAGTCGGTGCCCCGGCCCGACTTGGGCATACCCCGGCCCCCGGCCTGGGCGGCGGCGGCCGCCGGCGTGAGCAGACCGCTGCCACCGGCGCCGCCTTTGGACATCACCTTCTGGCGAATCATCATGTACCTGGGCTCGCGCTCTTTGAGGACGGCCAGGATGGGCGAGGCCACGAAGATGGAGGAGTAGGCACCACTGATGAGGCCCACGAGCAGCGCCAGGCCGAAGTCCTTGAGGGCGATGGCGCCGAGCACCCCCGCGCCGATGAATAACACCGAGATGACCGGCATGATGGCCACCAGCGAGGTGTTGATCGAGCGCATGAGGACCTGGTTCATCGACAGGTTGACCACGTCGGTGTACGTCATGCGCGCCGAGGTCGACATGGCCTTGGTGTTCTCCTGGACCTTGTCGAACACCACAACGGTGTCATAGAGGGAGTACCCCAAGATGGTGAGGAACGCCACCACCGTCCCCGGGGTCACCTCGAAGCGCGACAGCGCGTAGATGCCGACGGTGACCAGGATGTCGTGGAACACGGCCAGGATGGCGGCCACGGCCATCTTCCACTCGAACCGCAGCGAGATGTAGATCGTGATCAACACGAAGAACACGATGAGGGCGGTGCGGGCCTTCTTGGTGACGTCCTGCCCCCACGAGGGACCCACGTCGTTGACGCTGACCTGGCCGGCATCGACCTTGGCCAGCGACGCCAGCTTGTCGGCCACCTTCGCCTGGTTCTCGGCCGTCTGGTGCTTACCCTCGACGCGCACGGTGTCACCGCCGGCGATCTGGATCTTGGCTTGGCCCAGGCCAAGGGGGCTCAATGCCTCCCGGGCCTTGGTCACCGAGACACCTGGCGCCTTCACCTCCCAGGAGGTGCCGCCTTTGAAGTCGATGCCGTAGTTGAGGCCTTCGCTGAACAGCGCCACCAGTCCGATGAGGATGACGAGGCCGGAGACGGCGAACCACCACCACTTGCGGCCCACGAAGTCGAACGAGGTCTCGCCGCTGTAGAGGCGGTGGGCCAGACCCGCCTTCTTGGGCCCGGCGTCGCCGTTCGTCGTGGGGCTCACGCCGGGACCTTGGCCGGGGGGGCGGCGACCTGCGGGGACGCCAGGCCGCGGGCCACGCCCACCCATCGGGTCTCGGTGAAGAACCGGTTGCGGCCCAGCAACACGACCATGGGCCGGGTGTAGAAGTAGGCGATGAACACGTCGAGCAGGGTCGACAGCCCCAGGAAGAAGGCGAAGCCCCGCACCGAGCCGACCGACAAGAGGTAGAGCACGACGGCGCCGATGAACGAGGCGGCATCGGCGGCGAGGATCGTGCGGTAGGCACGGGCGAAGCCCCGGTCGACCGACGAGCGGACGGTCTTGCCCGAACGGATCTCGTCTTTCAGGCGCTCGAAGTACACGACATAGGAGTCGACGGTGACGCCGACCGACACGATGATGCCGACTGCCCCCGACAGGCTGAGGGCCAGGCCGTAATGCTGGCCCAGGTAGGTGACGATGGCGTACATGTAGGCCCCGGACAGGGCCAGGCCGAACCACACGACCAGGCCGAGGGCCCGGTAGTAGAGCAGCATGTAGAGCGCCACCAGGCTCAGGCCCACGATGCCGGCTATCAGGCCGGCGTGCAGCGAGTCCTTGCCCAGGCTGGCCGACACGGTCTGCACCGTCTGGGGCACGAGCTGCACCGGCAGCGACCCGTAGCTCAGTACCAGTGCCAGGTCTTTGGCCTCGCTTTCGGTGAAGTTCCCCGTGATGGTGCCGCTGCCCTGGAAGTTGGTGGTCTGCAAGGCGGGCGCCGACTTCACCACGCCGTCGAGGTCGATGGCGATCTGGCCGTTCACGCCCACCTTGGTGGCCATGGTGTTCCAGTCCTTCTCACCGTCGCCGCTGAGGCTGAAGTTGACCGACCACCCTCCGCTGTTGGGGTCGACCACGGCCTTGGCTGACGAGATGGCCTGGCCTTTGACCGCAGCCGGCCCCAGCGCGTAGCGCGTCGTCACTCTGCCCTTGGAGTCCTGTTGGGGCAGCACCACCTGGGCGGCGGGATCGTCCTTGTCCGACGGGGTGGTGGGAACGTCGGTGGGCGCCGGCGCCGAGGTCGGCGGTGACCCCGGCTGGGTGGTCGGAGGCACGGTGGTCGGCGTGGCGCCCTCAGGAGGAAGGGCCTGCACCACGGGGCGGAAGTAGAGCTGGGCCGTCTGGCCCACGATCTCGAGGGCCCGGTCCTTGTTCTTCACGCCGGGCAGTTGGACGATGATCGAGTCGCCCTGGCGGGTGATGTCGGGCTCGGCGACGCCCAGTGCGTCGACCCGGCTGCGGATGATGGAGATGGCCTGGTTGAGGGTTCCCGACGGCACCTTGTTCTTGGGCTGGAGCACCACCGAGGCCCCGCCCTGGAGGTCGAGGCCCAGCTGGGGGGAGTTGCCCGACGCCAGGGTCGCCCCCAACACGACCAGGGCGCCCAGGATGATGACGGCGAGGGAGACGGTGAGCGAGCGGCGCATCAGGCGTCGTCGTCGACCGGCGACGGGTCCTGCACCGCACCGTTGAGCGCCGTCGTCGCCGAGGCATCGGCTGTCGCGTCGTCGACGTCGGTGTCGGTGTCTTCTGCGTCGTAATCGGTGTCATCGTCGTCGTCGTCGTCTTCGTCGAGGTCGGTCGGCGTCACCTGCTGGGCCACCGCAGCACGCATGACCCGCACCACGACGTCGGGGGCGATCTCGACCCACAGGCTGGTGTCGTCGGTGTCGGTGACGGTGCCGTAGAGGCCGCCGGAGGTGATGATCTCGTCGCCCACGGCGAGGGTGGCCACCATGGCCTGGGCCTGGCGCATGCGGCGCTGCTGGGGGCGGACGAACAGCAGCCACAGCAGGGCGAGGGGGATGAGAAAGAGGAGGGAGGTGGCCATGGCGAAGAAGCCCCGGAGGGGCGAATGCAAGCTTAGCGCGAGGCGCCGAACAGGCCGAGGTCGGGGCCGTATCCCCCGCTCGGGCCCTGTCTCCCGGTCTGGCCCGGGGCGGGCGCGGACAGTCCGAGGTGGGCCCAGGCGGCGGCCGTCGCCACCCGGCCGCGGGGCGTGCGCATGAGCAGGCCCTGCTGGAGCAGGAACGGCTCGTAGACGTCTTCGACGGTCTCGGTGGCCTCGCCCACGCAGATGGACAGGGTGGACAAGCCCACGGGACCGCCCCCGAAGCGCTGGCACACCGCGGTCAGGATGGCCCGGTCGACCTTGTCGAGGCCGGCTTCGTCGACCTCGAACAGGGCCAGGCCCTCCCGGGCCGCCTGTTCGGTGACGATGCCGCTGCCCTTCACCTCGGCGAAGTCACGGACGCGGCGCAACAGGCGGTTGGCGATCCGGGGGGTACCCCGGGCCCGTCGGGCCACCTCGAGGCCACCGGCCGGCTCCAGCGCCACCCCCATGATGCCCGCCGCCCGGGCCACGATGGCCTCCAGCTCGGCCACGTCGTAGTAGTCGAGACGGGCGACGAACCCGAAGCGGTCCCGCAGAGGGCCGGTGATCAGACCGGTGCGGGTGGTGGCCCCCACCAGGGTGAAACGGGCCACGTCGAGGCGGATGGAGCGGGCCGAGGGGCCCTTTCCCAGCACGATGTCGAGCTGGAAATCCTCCATGGCCGGGTAGAGGACCTCTTCGACCACCCGGGGCAGCCGGTGGATCTCGTCGATGAAGAGCACGTCGCCCTCGTCGAGGTTGGTGAGGATCGCCCCGAGGTCGCCCGGGCGGGACAGCGCCGGCCCGGACGTGACCCGCAGGTTGGTGGCCATCTCCGCGGCGACGATGCCGGCCAACGTGGTCTTGCCCAGGCCCGGCGGGCCGGCCAGCAACAGGTGGTCGACCGGCTCGCCCCGGCGCCGGGCCGCCTCCAGCAGGATTTCCAGGTGCTGGCGGAGCTGGACCTGGCCCACGAACTCGGCCAGCCGCCGGGGCCGCAGCGACAGTTCCTCCGGCTGCTCGCCGGCCACCGTGGCCGGGGTGAGCAGCTCGTTCCTCGTCACCGCGACGCGCCGAGGCTTTGGAGGGCGGTGCGCACCAGGCTCTGCAGATCCCCGTCCGCCGGCAGCTCGCCCATGGCCCGGCGGACCTCCTCGGGCTGGTAGCCGAGGGCGGCCAGGGCAGCCCGGACCTCGGCCCGTGACGAGCCGGGGGCACCGTCCGCCGACCCGCCCCCCGGCGCCGTGTCGGGGACATCCAGCCGGGACTTCAGTTCGAGGAGCAGCCGGGCTGCAGTCTTGCGGCCGACGCCGGGGACGAGGGTCAGCGCGTCCAGGTCCCCCTCGAACACCACCCGGCGCAGCTCGGCCGGGCCGTGGACGGAGAGGATGGCCAGCGCCAGCCCGGGGCCGACCCCGCGGGCGCCGAGGAGCGACTCGAAGCAGTCGCGCGCCTCGGCGGTGGCGAAGCCGAAGAGGGTCAGGGCGTCCTCCCGCACGTGGAGGTGGGTGTGGACGACGACCTCGTCGCCCACGGAACCCAGGGCGACCGCGGTCGACGGCGACAC
>DATAQC010000063.1:0-7960 GCA_036264885.1 Acidimicrobiales bacterium
CGTCCCCGACGACCAGGTCAAGGGCATCGACGTCCTGCGGGCCATCCGCAGCTTCGACCCCTGCATGCCCTGCACCACCCACATGGACACGGGCAAGGGCGTCATCGTGCGGGAGGTCAACTCCTGCGGCTGCACGCTGGAATGATCGAAGGGGGGCAGGCCCCCCCTCGAAGCTCCCCCCCTGAGATCGCCGCCTCCTTCGGAGGCGGCGATGGGGGCCAGCCGGGGGGGGCGCCTGCGGCGCCGGACATGGCCGGCGAGAACGTCGGTCCTCCTCCCGGACCGTTCGCCGTCTTCACGGAGGAAAAATCCACCGGATCGGCACCAGCGCCCGTGCACCGCACCAGCGCCCGGGTGCTGGTCGGCGGCATCGGGTTGCCCTGGCTGCGCGATCTCGATTTCGGCACGCAGTTCATCCGGCGGGTGGAGGGGCTGGAGTGGCCCGACGACGTCGTGGTCGAAGACCTCTCCTATGCCGCCCACCGGGTGTTGCACAGGTTGAAGGAGCTGCAGCCCGAGAAGGTGGTGCTCGTCGGGGCCATGCCTCGTGACATCGACCCGCCTGGCACCATCCGCCGCTACACCCTCGATCTCACCCCGCCCGGTGACAAGGAGGTGGCCGACCGCCTGAGCGAGGCCATCGGCGGCATCATCGACCTCGATCACACCCTTGCCGTGGTGAGGTATTGGAAGGGTTTCCCCCCCGGCACCGTTGTCATAGAGGTGGAACCGAACGATCGGGGCTTCGGACTGGGATTCTCCGCCGAGGTCGAGGCCAAGGTCGACGAAGTGCTGGCCCTGGTGCGAGCCGAGACCGGGCCCGAGGAGACGACGTGATGAGTGACATCGAGCACAAGCCCTACGGTGAGGTCATGGAGCGGGTCGGCGAACTGGCCGACGCGCTGTTGAACAACCCCGACCCCAAGGTGGCGGCGCGCGCCGAGGAGATGCTCGACTGGATCGACACCTTCCACCGGGAGGGCCTGTCGCGCCTGGTCGGTCTGATCATCAGCTGGCGGGGCGAGCTGTTCCTGGAGACGGTGACCCAGGACGACATCGCCGGCACCCTTCTTTCCACCTACGACCTCGGCGCCGATGCTCTCGAGTCGGTCATCGGTCAGGGGAGCCAGTCATGAGCGACTACCAGGCTGTCGACCAGGTCTCGTACCCGCAGGTGATGGTGGTGGTCGGCCAGATAGCCGAGGAGCTGCTGAGCCATCCCGATCACACCGTGCGTGACCAGACCGAGGAGATGCTCGACTGGATCGACGCCTTCCACCGCGAGGGGCTCGGGCGTCTGGTCGAGCTCGTCCGAAACTGGCGCGGCGAGATCTTCCTCGATTCGGTTGCTCGCGACGACGTCGCCGGCACCCTGCTGTCCACCTACGACCTGGGCGTGGCTCCGGGCACCGACACCTCGGCCGAGGACGCGGTGGCCGAGGCCCTCGAGGAGATCCGGCCCTTCGTGGAGTCCCACGGTGGCACCATCGCCGTCGACAGCGTGGTCGACGGCGTGGTCAAGGTGCAGATGCTCGGCTCCTGTGACGGGTGCCCGAGCTCCACCGCAACCCTCACCGGTGGTGTCGAGCGCTCGCTGCGCGAGCACTGGCCCAACTTCCGCCGGCTCGAAGTGGTCGACCCCAACGCCGAGGCCGAGGCCCCGGCGGCTCAGGCCCCGGCCGAGCCGGTGCAACTCCTGCAGATCGGGCGCAAGAAGACGTGAAGCTGACAGCCGAGGAGCTGTCCTATCGGGCCCGCGCCCTGGCTCAGGCCCACCCCCTCACCGCCCTGGCCAAGCGCTACCTCGACCGGGCCGTCGCCCAACAGCGACTGAACCAGCCCATCCCCGAGATCGGCATCTGGGCCGGGGCCTCGTTGCTCAACGGGTACTGCCTGCGCTGCGTGGAGGAGAACGACGTCGACATCCGTCTGGTGACGGCCGAAGACCCAGCGGCGTTCCCCGACCTCGACGAGCTCGATGAGGTGGCCACGAGGGTCGCCGCCGAGCTCCGTTCGGACACCGGCACCAGCCACCTCCTCGGCGACGACGCCGTGTTCGACGCCCTCGACCGCATCATCTCGTCCGAAGTGAGCAACCGCCTCGGTCACTGGCGGGACACGATCGACGACAATGCCTGGGCCGAGATGGAGGAGTACATCACCTGGTGGGTCGTCAAGGGGTACGCGCTGCGGGTGGCCGAGACCATGACGGGAGCCCTGGTGTGACGCCGCTCCCGGTACTGTCGCGGTGAAGGTGCTGATCGCCGGGGTTGGCAACCTGCTGCGCGCCGACGATGGCTTCGGCGTGGAGGTGGCCCAACGCATGGCGGCCATGGACCTTCCGGCCGAGGTGTCGGTCGTCGAGACGGGAATCGGAGGAATCGCGTTGGTGCAGGAGCTCCAGTCGGGCTACGACGCCCTGGTCATCGTCGACTGCGTCGACCTGGGCCGGCCCCCGGGACAGGTCATGCTCATCGAGCCTGAGGTGATCGACGTCGATGCGCTCACCTGGACCGAGCGCCACGACATCCTCGCCGACATGCACCTGGCCACCCCCGAGCGGGCCATGATGCTGGCCCGTGCCCTCGGGGTCCTGCCCGCCAAGTTGCTCATGGTCGGGTGCCAGCCTGTCGACCCCGACGCCATCGGCCAGGGCCTATCGGAGCCGGTGACCGCGGGCGTGAACATCGCCATCGACGAGATCGTCCGCCACGTCGGCGACCTTCTGGCCGAAGATGCCGGTTCCCCGGAGCCGCGCACGGCGTCGCCGGCCGAGCCCGGCCCCGCGGGCGTGATCGCCGCCTCACCACCGCCGCCGGCGTTGGCCGATCTGGTGTCGGGCCCGCCACCCGTCCTCGAGCCGGAGGCCTGAGATGTCCAACCAGGCACTGCGCGGTTCGACCCCTGCTCCCGACCGCAAGGCGGTCATTGCCGACCTCGAGAAGCAACTGCGACTCGTCCCCCGTACCAGTCGGCCCCACGAGCACGCCGTGCTGGCCTACCGATTGGGCCTGGCCCACGCCGAGTCGCCGTTCGGCAGCCCGCAGGACGGCCTACGCAAGGCCCTCGCCCACTTCGACGACGCGGCGGCCATATTCGACCCCCGGTACGAGCCCGTCGAGCACGCCCGCGTGCTCAACGCCGCCGGAGCCGCGCATCGCGGCCTCGGGAACCGGGCCAAGGCGGCCGAGCTGTTCGCCCAGGCCGCGGGCTACTTCGCCGACAGCGACCGCCATGCCGAACGGGCCGCCGCTCAGAACAACCTCGGGCTGGTCCGCAGCGAGCTGGGTGACCTCGAAGGAGCCATCGAAGCCTTCGATGTGGCCGCCGAGGCCTTCGACCCGCAGACCCCGGAGGGCCGCCGGGGCCGGGCGGCGACACTGCACAATCGTGGCCAGGCCCATGCCGCCCAGGGCACCGCCGCCGGGTTGGAGGCGGCGTTGGCCGACTACGAGGAGGCCAGGGCCGATCTCGATCCCGACGACGCGCCGTACCACTACGGCCTGGTGCACCACAGCATCGGTACCACCTGCAGCGCCCTGGCCACGCTCAACCCCGAGCAACGCCGTGACTTCCTGCTCGAGGCGGTGCGCGCCTTCACCGAGTCGCTGGAAATCTTCAGCCGGACCGCCTTCCCCTACCAGCATGCGCTGGCCATGCACAACCTCGGTCTGGCCTATGCCTCGCTCGGAGGCCTCACCAACCTGCGGCGGGCGCTGGCGTGTTTCGAGGAAGCGGTGGCCATCCTCGACCCGCGTCTCCACTCCGACGGGTGGCGCCAGGCCTATGCCAGCCTGGAGCGCACCGAGAAGCAGCTGAACGAATTGCACCCGGGCATGAGCCGCACGGACCACTTCGTGAACCTGGCCGCCGACCTGAACCGTGCCGACCGGGCGGCGCTGGTGAAGGACCGCCTGACCCGCTTCTTCGCCCTTCCCGAATTGGGAAGGCCCCAGCTCATCGACTTCGCCATTGCCGCCTCCAAGCTGGGTGACCAGCGGGGGCGGGTGGTGGACGAGACCATCCTCGTCACGATCATGGAGATGCCCCGCGACGTCCAGGAGGTTACGCTCGACGCCATCTGGGCGGCCCACCGCATCCTGGAGGGCGACGAACGGGAGACGGCCGACCGCGAGCTCGACCAGGCCATCGGTGATGCTCTCGGCGGCCCTCAGCGGATCTTCGTCCGCGACCACCTCCTCGGCCTGGGTTGGGAGCGCCCATGAGTGGCGTGGCCCCAGTGGTTCGAGACTCGCGCGAAAGGCGATGATCTGCCCATGAGCACCGATGCCGATCCGGGCGCATCTTCCGACAAGGCCATGTCTTCCGACGAGGCCATATCTCCCGAGGAGCCGATGGCCCCCGACCGAACGGCGCGCGCCTTCGTCGACGCTGTGGTCTGGGGGGAGCACAACCGGGTCTGGGAGCTCCTGGGACTCGAGGGCCGCACCACGGTGTTGAAGGTGGCCGCCAAGCGGGGAATGGACGAGGTGCTGGTCGCCCGCCTGCGCGACGGCACCGCGTCGGGCCCCGAGCGCGAGGAGTTCCTCGCCGACCTGGTCAACGGTCTGCGGGCCGACCTGGCGGGCAACGACCTCGACGCCCTCGAGTACGAGCTCGACAAGACGGCGACCGAGCCGGGCCGGTCACGGGTCGTGATCCAGGCGCCACTCAACCCGATCCTCGGCGGTTTCCTACCGGCGGCCTCGGTGGAGCTGTCCAATGATGCCGGGCAGTGGAAGGTCGAGCGCCTCGTTCCCCTCACCTCGGGATGAGCGATGACCCGGGCGAGGATGCCGGCCCCCTGAGCGAGGCCGCGGGCCCGAGCGGCCCCCTGAGCGGGAAGGCGGGCCCGAGCGGCCCCCTGAGCGGGGCGTCTCCGTTTCCTTCGGGCGTGCCCGCCTCGTCGGGAGCGGCCCCCGAGACGATCGAGCGCTTCGGGCGTCCCATGCGCCATTTCCCGGTGGCGGTGTCCACCGAGGCCATGGCCCTGGCCTGGGCCAATCGAGAGGACGGCCCCGCCGGCGCCGTCGTGGTGGTCGATCACGAGATCGGGCCGCGGGGCTATCACGGCGTCATCTGGGGGACGCCGCCGGCCGACTCGTTGGCCTGTTCGGTCATCCTGCGCCCCACCCTTGCCGTCGAGGAAGCCGATGCCAGCTGGCTGGCCGTCGGGCTGGTCGCCATCGGGGCGGCCGAAGCGGCCAGTGGCCACGAGCTCAGCCTGTGGTGGCCGGCCCAGGTCGTCGAGGGCCCGGAGCGCGACCTTCTGGCCTCGGTGAAGGCGGAGATCCAGCTCGGTCCCGGAAGGGTCAAGAGCGTGGTGGCCACCATGCGCTTCGACCTGGTGAAGCTCGGTCTCGGCGGTGAGCGGCGCGACGAGCTGCTGGAGCGGGTCGTGGGCGCCGTCGACGAAGTGTCGGGCCTGCTCACCGAGGGGGCGGCGGCAGTGGCCGCCGCCTACGAGGCCCGGTGTTCGATCATCGGCAAGCGGCTGAAGGTGAGGCTGCGGCCCAAGGGGGAGACTCGGGGGACGGTGCGCAGCATCGACCGCTCGGCCCGCCTGGAGATCGCGTCACCGACGGGCATGGCCGAGCGCATCGGCATCGACCAGTTGATGGAGCTCACCGTCGTCTGAGCCTCGAGACGAACGAAGCACCCGGACCATGTGGTCCGGGTGCTTCCGACTACCCGATCCGGGAAAGCAGCTAGCGGTTGAGCTGTCGGCCGCCGTCGCGGGGCAGCTTGCCGCGAGGGCCACCGGTGAGGCTCACGTCCTGCTGGGCGATGCGGTTCAGGGCACCCTCGAGCTCAGGCGAGAAGCCGGGCGGCATCGGCGAGTAGGGCTCGTGCACCTCGCCGGGCATCATGAAGCAGATCTCGTCCTCGTGGCTCCACGGCCGGTAGTCGCGCACACCGTTGATTGCCATCTGTCGTACATCCTCCCAGTCGATTGCCTAGGTGTTCAGCTCCTGTAGAGAATAGTCGGCTGTGGGAGACTTGGCACGTACCGATTGGCGCACGAGGAGCGACCGCATGAAGTTGGGCATCGTCGGCAAGGGTGGCGTCGGCAAGACCACCATCTCCGCCCTGATCTCCCAGGCCTACGCCCAGCAGGGCAAACGGGTGCTGGCCATCGACACCGATTCCAACCCCAACCTGGCCTACAGCCTGGGCCTGGGCACGCAGGCGGCCGACGAGGTGCCCTTGCTACCTCGTGCCCTGGTCGTCGGGACGGGCGACGGCGCCATGACCGCAGCCGATCTGCTCCATACCTATGGCGCGGCAACTCCGTCGAACGTCACACTGCTGCACGCCATGCGCGTCACCCAGGCGGGGGCCGGCTGAACGTGCGGTAGCCATGCTTCCGTGCGAAGCATCCTGGGTGCAGCCATCGAGGAGGAGGCCGACGTCACGCTCGTCGACATGGAGGCGGGCCTCGAGCACCTCAGCCGTTCCGGTGGCACCCTGGCCTACGCCGACGTCCTGCTCGTCATCATGGAGCCGAGCCGCAAGTCGATCCTCACCGCCGGCCGCACGATCGTGCTGGCCACCGAGCTGGGGATCCCCAGGGTCTACGGGGTGGGCAACAAGGCCGACCTGCCTGACGACGCAGAGTTCTTCGAGACGGTGTCGGCCGAGTACAACGTGCCGCTGGCCGGCATCATCCCCATCGATCCCGATGTCGTGGAGGCCGATCGCAGCGGCGTGCCGCTGCCGCCCGGGCGGGGAGCACCGGTCCGCCAAGCGGTGGACCGCATCCTGGCGTTCGTCGAAGATGCCCTGGTGAGCACGGCCTGAGCCGTCCTCGGCGCCCGGCCGGCGGAGGCCGGCCTTTTTTCGGTGTTCGGGGCTTTTCATCTATAGGTTCACGACATACAATGGCTCCGTGCCGGCGCCTCGCCGGTGACAAGGAGGTACGTCGTGGCTCTGTGGTGGATCGCAAACCTGCTCCTGATCCTCGTGGTCGCGCCCGTCTGCATCCTCTTCTTGAACAGGGTCCTCCGGCCCGCCAAGGAGATCCTGGCGTACGCCCACGACATCCTCGAGCACGGGGTGCTCCTCACCGGCACCCTCGACGCCGTCCCCAAGCTGGTGGAGACCAAGCAGCTCACCGGTACCGCTCGCGGGGGAGTGCAGCGCTACGGAGCCGCGCTCCAGCAACTGCTGTAGCAACGGCCCGGCACATCGTCCGCCGTTCGCCAGTCGACATCAAAGACCAAAACGAAAGCTGAGGCACCGTGCAACTGACTCTGGCAGCGATTCACCTGGGTGCGGCCACCGTTGTGACCCTGGTCGGCGTCTTCGCCATCGTCGCCGCTCTCGCTCTCTACCTCATCACCATCGCGGTGATCCTGAGAGACGTGAGCTTCACCGTGGGAACGGTGCTCATCGGCGTCCGGTCCATCGCCGCCCAGACGGCGCCGCTGGGTCCAGTGGTACGTGACATCCTGAACGACATACGCGGCATCGAGGACGACCTCGGCGGCGTGCTCGGTACGACTCCGGCACGGCGTTCCGCCCGGCGCTGACGCCTGGCTGGCGCTCGCCCCGCCGACGGCACACCGCTGGCGGGCCCACCGGCGTGCAGGCCACATCGTCCGCCAAACCGCGCTGTTGACGTGGCCCCTCCGGGGGCCACGGTCGCGCCCGACGTCCTGTCGGTCCCACCACCCACTGTGGTGATCGGAGCACGACAACTGTTGCCACCGGGGCGATCATGCAATAGAGTGCGCCCGCTTCACGTCGGTGGTATACGTACCGGACCAACAGACACCCGCACCACGCTTCGCTGCAGTGTCGCTCTACTGTCTCCGGCCCAACCAAAACCCCAGGGGGGATGCACATGTTGCAACCGTGGAGGCACTCCACGGATGACGAGCGTGGCCAGGCCACTTTCACGCTCATCATCGTGATCGCAGTGGTAGCCGTGGCCGTCATCCTCCTGCAGCGAACGGCG
>DATAQC010000093.1:0-3637 GCA_036264885.1 Acidimicrobiales bacterium
CGCATGAAGCTCACCGGGCCTGACGCCGTGCCCCCGCCCCGGAGCTGCTCTTTGGAGGAGCGGATGGTGGACAGGTTGATGCCGGCGCCGGAGCCGCCCTGGAAGATGATGCCCTCCTCGACGTACCAGTTGAGGATGGACTTCATGGTGTCGTCGACGGCCAGGATGTAGCAGGCCGACGCCTGCTGGGGGCGACCGGCCACGCCGATGTTGAACCATACCGGCGAGTTGAAGGCCGCCTTCTGGTGGAGGATCAGGTGCTTGAGCTCGGCGCCGAAGGCCTCGGTCTCGGCCTCGTCCACGAAGTAGCCGTCCTTGGCGCCCCACCGGGTGATGGTGTCGGCCACCCGGTCGATGACCTCGCGCAGCGACGACTCGCGCTCGGGCGAGCCCAAGCCCCCCCGGAAGTACTTCTGAGCCACGATGTTGGTCGCGTTCTGTGACCAGGCCACGGGGAACTCGACGTCGCGCTGCTCGAAGGCCACCTTGCCGTCGCGGTAGTTGGTGATGCGGGCATCGCGCCGCTCCCAGACCACCTCGTCGTAGGGCTCGACGCCCTCGGTGGTGAAGTGGCGGCGGATGCCGATGCCTGTCTGCTCCGGGGCCATGGCCATGCGGGGCGCCTCCCTCGAGGGCTGTCGTGAGTTCTGTCGCGTCCGTCGTCACCACAACCATGTCGACTACAACACTGTCAACCACAACATCTTGTGGGTGGGTGCCGCCCGGCTACGAGATGCAGATACAAATTACAGCACCGTAACTACAGCCGCAAGGGTTCGCTCCCGCGAAGGTGCACGTCAGGGGCTGTGGACAAAAAAGGTCAGAAATCTCCCGGCGGCGGCGGCTCGTGTTTCATCAGCAGGCCCATCTCCCGCTCGAAGTCGCCGGGGCCCTCGAAGCCCTTGTACACGCTGGCGAAGCGCAGGTAGGCGACCTGGTCGAGGGCACGGAGGCGTTCCAGGACGGTGAGGCCGATACGGGCGCTGGTGAGCTCGGGACCCTCGAGGCGCAACGACTCCTCGACCTCGACGACCAGGGCCTCGACGTCGGCCGGGCTGACCGGGCGGTTCTTGGCCGCCGCCAGCACGCCGGCGGCGATCTTGGCCCGCGAGAACGGCTCCCGCCCGCCTGATTGTTTGAGCACCACGACCAGAGCCTCCTCGAGGCGCTCGTAGGTGGTGAACCGCCGCCCGCAGTCGAGGCACTCGCGCCGGCGCCGGATGGCCGCCCCCTCGTCGGCCGTCCGGGAGTCGACGACCTTGTCCTCGAGGCTCGAACACCCCGGGCAGCGCACGATCCCGACCGTACCCGGTGCCGGCCATGGGTCCGGCTCAGGCCAGGTGGCGGAGGGCGCACCGGTCCGCCCACCGGCCGCACATGCCGTGCGCACCGGCGCCCGGAGCGTCGACGACGAGCACAGGTAGGCGGCCATGACATACCATCCCCGCGGCGCGGTCGCGGCGCTCCGGTAGCGTGCGTCGGGTGTCCGGCGCTCCTTCTCCCAGGCCGGTGAGCGACGTCATGTCCGAGCTGACCTGGCGGGGGATGGTCCACCAGGTGACCGACGAGAACCTGGGGGCGATGCTGGCGGCCGAGCGGTTCACGGCCTATGCCGGCTTCGACGCCACCGCCGACAGCCTCCACGTGGGCCACCTGGTGGGTGTGATCGGTCTGGCCCGGTTGCAGCGGGCCGGGCACCGCCCCATCGCCCTGGTGGGCGGGGGCACCGCCCTCATCGGCGATCCCAGCGGCAAGCAGACCGAGCGACCCCTGCTCTCGGTGGCCGAGACCGACGCGAATGCGGCGGGCATCCGGGCCCAGCTCGAGGCCTTCATCGACTTCGGCCCCGGGCCCGGTGGCGGCGTCCTCGTCGACAACTCCACCTGGTTGGGCGCCCTGGGCCTCACCGACTTCCTCAGGGACGTGGGCAAGCACTTCACCGTCAACGCCATGGTGGCCAAGGAGTCGGTACGGGCCCGCCTCACCGAGCGCGAGCAGGGCATCTCCTACACCGAGTTCAGCTACATGCTCCTGCAGGCCTACGACTTCCTCCATCTCTACGACACCCACGGGTGCCGGTTGCAGGCCGGCGGGAGCGACCAGTGGGGCAACATCACCTCCGGGATCGACCTCATCCGCCGGGCCCGGGGGGCCCGGGCCTACGGCCTCACCTGGCCGTTGATCACCACCGCCGACGGCGCCAAGTTCGGCAAGACCGCCGCCGGGACGGTGTGGCTCGACCCGTCGCGCACCAGCCCGTACCAGTTCTTCCAGTTCTGGGTCCGCACCGACGACCGCGACGTGCTGGCCTATCTCCGGCTGCTGACCGACCTGGGGCCGCCCGAGGTGGCCGAGCTGGAGGCCGAGGTGGCGCTGCAGCCCCAGGCCCGGCGGGCCCAGCACGTGCTGGCCCGGGAGCTGACGACGGCGGTCCACGGAACCGAGGCCGCGGCAGGGGCGGAACGGGCCGCCCAGGCCCTGTTCGGGGGGGACCTGGGCGGCCTCGACGAGGCCACCCTGCTCGACGTGTTCGCCGAGGCCGAGTCGACCCGGCGCAGCCGCGGCGACCTGGCGGGCGCAGGTGTGGGCCTGGTCGACCTGCTGGTCGACACCGGTCTGGATTCGTCGCGATCGGCCGCCCGGGCGACGATCTCGGGGGGAGGCGCCTATCTGAACGGCCGGCGCGTCACCGACGCCGACCTGCGGGTGGAAGAGGCCGACCTGCTGGCGGGGGGCCACATCGTTGTACGCAAGGGCAAGCGCAGCTATCATCTCGTGCACTTCGCCTAGCAGCAGCGCAGGCTGGCGCTGCGGGGTTGAGAAGTGCCGCGAGAGCTGATAGAGTTCCCTCTTGCGCCGATCGCCGGAAGCCCTCAGGGGCCACCGCCGAACGGAGCCACAAACGGAACCAGGCTTGCGCCGGGACCGGATCGAGGAAGTGTGGAGTACGCTCTACAACCCTCAGCAACAACAATGAGTGCACCTCTGTCTCCTACGAGGCACGTGCCTCGGTCGCTCCTTGAAAACGGAACAGAGAGCCACGGAGACTGGTTGTCGACGCCTCGTGTGTCGGCTCCGCAGTTTCCATCAGCCAGTGCGGGCGATCACCGAGGTGATCGTCATCTGTCAATGAAGTCGGCAATGGGGTTCTAGTCACCCCGGAGCCGGCTCTCCTGATCTTCGGGCCGTGCGCATCTTCACGGATGCAACCGACCTATTGATCTCGACGGAGAGTTTGATCCTGGCTCAGGACGAACGCTGGCGGCGTGCTTAACACATGCAAGTCGAGCGAGATTCAACCAGTGGCAACACTGGGGAAGATCGAGCGGCGAACGGGTGAGTAACACGTGAGCAACCTGCCCCGAAGACTGGGATAACACCGGGAAACCGGTGCTAATACCGGATACCCCCACCAGGCCGCATGACCAGGTGAGGAAACGAATTTCGCTTCGGGAGGGGCTCGCGGGCTATCAGCTTGTTGGTAGGGTAACGGCCTACCAAGGCGACGACGGCTAGCTGGTCTGAGAGGACGACCAGCCACACTGGGACTGAGACACGGCCCAGACTCCTACGGGAGGCAGCAGTGGGGAATCTTGCGCAATGGGCGAAAGCCTGACGCAGCAACGCCGCGTGGGGG
>DATAQC010000098.1:0-4937 GCA_036264885.1 Acidimicrobiales bacterium
GCCGCCATCGCCGGGGCCCTCGCTCTCATCGAGGTGCTGTTCCTGGCCGGGAGCAGGTGGGCGACCGGCGCCCGTTCGGCGGCTGGGGCGGCGAGCGGTCCTGGTTCCAACGTGGAGAAGCTGGCCCAGTCGCTGTTCACCCGTTACCTGTTGGCCTTCGAAGCCACCTCGGTCCTGCTGGTGATCGCCGTCGTGGGTGCGGTGGTGCTGGCCCAGCGCAACCGGGCCGACGACGCCTCGCTCGGGACCTCGGCCATCACCGAGCCATCACCCGAGCCGGAGCCGTCACCCGAGCCGAGGCCGTCAGCCGAGCCCACGTCCGAACGCACGGTCGGTCAACCGGCAGCGGGAGCGGCATGACGGTCCCGGGGGCCTGGTACCTCACCCTGGCGGCCGTGCTGTTCACCATCGGCGCCGTCGGGCTGCTCGTTCGCCGCAACGTGCTGGTGATGTTCATGTGCGTGGAGCTGATGCTGAACGCCGTCAACCTCACCTTCGTCACCTACGCCCGGATGCTCGACGACATCGGCGGGCAATCGGTCGTGTTCTTCGTGCTCGTCGTGGCCGCCGCCGAAGTGGTGGTCGGCCTCGGCATCATCGTGTCGATCTTCAGGCGTCGCACCGACGCCACCGCCGACGACGCCTCGCTGTTGAGGGGCTGAGCCCCCCGCATGCTCCACGCCGCCTGGCTCATACCTGCCCTGCCACTGCTGGGATTCGTCGTCCTGCTCCTGGCCGGTCGCCGCCTGGGCGACCCGGCGGCGGGCTGGCTGGCGACCTTGATGGTGGCCGGCGCCTTCGTCACCACCCTGGTGGTGTTCAGCGGCCTGCTGGGCCGCGGCGGCGACAACCGCCTCTTCGTGCAGGACCTGTTCACCTGGATCCCGGCCGGTGGGCTCCAGGTGAAGACCGGGTTCCTGGTCGACCCGCTGTCGGTGACCATGGCCCTGTTCGTCACCGGCGTCGGCACCCTCATCCACCTCTACTCGATCGGCTACATGCACGGCGACGACGGCTACCACCGCTTCTTCGTCTACCTGAACCTGTTCATCTTCTCCATGCTCATGCTGGTCCTGTCGAGCAGCTTCCTCGGCACCTTCCTGGGTTGGGAGGGCGTGGGCGCGTGCTCGTACTTCCTCATCTCCTTCTGGTTCGAGCGACCGGCGGCGCCCTCGGCCGGCAAGAAGGCGTTCGTCACCAACAGGGTGGGCGACTTCGGCTTCATGCTCGGCATGTTCTTGATCTTCACCACCTTCGGGTCGTTGCAGTACACCGACGTCCTCGGCCACGCCGGCACCCTCACCCATGCCACGGCGATGGCCATCGCCTTGTTGTTGTTCCTGGGCGCCGCCGGCAAGTCGGCGCAACTCCCGCTCTACGTGTGGCTCCCCGACGCCATGGAGGGCCCCACCCCCGTCTCGGCGTTGATCCACGCTGCCACCATGGTGACCGCAGGAGTGTTCCTGATGGTGCGGATCAACCCGATCCTCGCCGAGGCGGGGGGAGTGGCCACCCTCATCGCCGTGGTGGGGGCGGCCACCGCCCTGTTCGCGGCCACCATCGCCTGTGCCCAGGACGACATCAAGAAGGTCCTGGCCTACTCCACCATCTCCCAGCTGGGCTACATGTTCCTGGCCGTGGGCTCGGGCGCCTACGTGGCCGCCATCTTCCACATGATCACCCACGCCTTCTTCAAGGCCCTGCTGTTCCTGGGGGCGGGATCGGTGATCCACGGCATGCACGACGAGCAGGACATGAAGCGCATGGGCGGCCTGCGCACGTGGATGCCGATCACCTCGGTCACCTTTATCGTGGCCTGGCTGGCCATCGCCGGGATCCCGCCGTTCTCCGGGTTCTGGTCCAAAGACGACATCTTGGCCAACGCCTGGGACAAGTCCCCGATCCTGTGGCTGGTGGGAGTGGTCACCGCCGGGCTGACGGCGTACTACATGAGCCGCCAGGTCTTCCTCGTGTTCTTCGGCAAAGAGCGTTGGAAGGAGTCGGCGCACGCCCGCAGCGAGCCCGAAGCCGAAGCCGAGCCCGAGCACGAGCCGGCGGCGGCCGCCGGAGGCGGAGATTTGGCGGCGGCCGTCGGAGGCAGAGATGTGGCGGCCGCCAGCCACGGAGACCATCGGGAGTTCACGCCGCACGAGTCACCGCCGACCATGACCCTCCCGCTCGTCGTCCTCGCCGCCCTGGCCGCCGTCGGTGGCGCCCTCAGCCTGCCCTTCGGCAGCTTCCGCCCTCTCGAGACCTGGCTGGAGCCGGTTGTGGGCGACCGCCTGCACAAGCTGTCCCTGTCGGGCTCGACCCAGGTCGCCTATGCCCTGGGCACTGTGGTGCTGGCCCTGGTCGGAATCGCCATCGCCTACCTGATCTACCTCGGCCACCGGGTGCGGGAGGAGTCGGTCGAGCCCAAGGTCCTCCGCCGGGCGTGGTACGTCGATCCGCTGTACGCCGCCGTCATCGAACGGCCGGGGCGGCTCCTGGCGTCGTGGTCGGCCTTCTTCCTCGACGCCAAGGTGATCGACGGAGCCGTCAACGGCGTGGCCTCCCTGGTGCGCGGTGGCGGCACCCGGCTGCGGGCCGTGCAGTCCGGCTACGTGCGCAACTACGCCCTCGCCGTGGCCTCGGGTGCGGTGCTGCTCGTCGGCTATGTCGTGGTGCGGGGGGGCGGGTAGACGGTGGCCGGCTTCCCCTACCTGACGTCGCTCGTCGTGGTGCCCGCGGTGGGGGCGGCGGCGGTGGCCGTCGTGCCCCGCGACCGCGACGACGTGGTCCGTGCCGTCGGCCTAGTGGCGTCTCTGGCCGCCCTGGTCATCGGCGTGGCCATGCTCGTCCAGTTCGACGGCGGGCTCGGCTCCTTCCAGATGGTGAGCCATCATCAGTGGATCCCCGACTGGGGGATCTCGTTCACCCTGGGAATCGACGGCATCTCCGTCTTCCTGGTCCTGCTCAGCACCCTGCTGTTCCCCATCGCCATAGCCGGGCCTACCGTGCACCGCGACTACAAGGGCTACGTGGCCTGGATGCTCCTCCTCGAGGCGGGATGCATCGGGGTCTTCCTGTCTCTCGACCTGTTCCTGTTCTTCTTGTTCTGGGAGATCGTGCTCGTCCCCATGTACTTCCTCATCGGAGGTTGGGGCTACGACCGCCGGGTCTACGCCGCCCTGAAGTTCTTCCTCTTCACCATGGTCGGGTCGGGGCTCATGCTCGTGGGCATCCTGGTGCTGGTCTTCCTGCATGAGCGGGCCACGGGCGTGCTCACCTTCGACCTGGTCACCCTGGCCCGTGACCAGTCGCTGGCCCAGACGACGGCCAAGTGGGTGTTCCTGGCCTTCGCCGCGTCCTTCGCCATCAAGGTGCCGATCTTCCCGCTTCACACCTGGTTGCCCGACGCCCACACCGAGGCGCCCACCGGCGGTTCGGTGATCCTGGCCGGCATCTTGTTGAAGCTGGGCACCTACGGGTTCCTGCGCTTCGGGCTCTACCTGTTCCCCCAGGCGGTGGTCGACCTGGCACCGCTGTTCCTCACCCTCGGGGTCATCGGCATCATCTACGGGGCGGTGGTGGCCATCGTCCAGCGTGACCTCAAGCGGCTGGTGGCCTACTCGTCGGTGGCCCACCTCGGGTTCATCGTCGTCGGCATCTTCGGCCTCAGCACCCAGGGCCTGCAGGGCGGGGTGCTGCAAATGGTCAACCACGGGCTTTCCACGGGCGCCCTCTTCCTCCTGGTGGGCATGATCTACGAGCGCCGGCACACCCGCCAGATCGCCGAGCTGGGAGGCATCCAGAAGGTGGCCCCGGTGTTCGCCGGCGTGTTCATGCTGGTCATGCTGTCGTCGATCGGACTTCCCGGGCTCAACGGCTTCGTGGGCGAGTTCCTGGTGCTCATCGGCACGTTCGTCACCCATCGGTGGTGGACGGTGGTGGCCACCGCCGGGGTCATCCTCGCCGCCATCTACATGCTGTGGGCCTACCAACGGGTCTTCCAGGGCAGGCCCGAGGGGGCCAACACCGTGTTCGCCGAGATGTCGTGGCGGGAGTGGGCGGTGATGGCCCCCCTGCTGGGGTTCATCGTGTTCCTGGGCGTCTACCCGAAGCCCGTCCTCGACCGCATCCAGCCGACGGTGGACGCCCTCGTCCGCCACGTGGAGGACCATTCCGACTACCGGGAGCCGGCCGTGAACCGCGGCCGAGTCGACGCCCGCCCCGCCGACGGCGGCAAGGGAGCGGCCGGCGCCGAGGGCGCCACCGGCATCGGAACGGGGCGTTAGAGGCCGATGCCCCCGCTCATCGAAACCCCGTCGATCGACTACGCCAACTTTGCCCCGGAGCTGATCCTGGTCGTCGGCGCCTTGCTCCTGCTCACCGGCGGCACGTTCCTGCGCCGGCGGCGGGTGGGCAGCGCATATGCCATCTTCACCGTGCTCACCGCCGTCGCCGCCCTGGTGTCGACCGCCTTCCTCTGGCACCGGGTGAGCGGTGGCCACGGCCATGCCGTCCTCGGGGTGGCCGATGCCATCGTCGTCGACGGCTACAGCGTCTTTTTCGCGGTGATCATCTGCGCCGCGGTGGTCCTGGGCGCCCTGCTGTCCGACGACTACCTGCGGCGGGAAGGCCTGGAAGGCCCGGAGTTCTACGTCCTCATGTTGCTGTCCGCCTCCGGCGGCCTCCTCATGGCAGCGGCGAACGACCTCATCGTGGTCTTCCTCGGGCTGGAGATCCTCTCCATCGCCCTGTACGTCATGGCCGGCTACCACCGCCGCCGGGCCCAGTCCCAGGAAGCGGCCATCAAGTACTTCGTCCTGGGGGCGTTCTCGTCGGCCTTCTTCCTGTACGGCGTGGCCCTCACCTACGGCGCCACCGGTTCGACCAACCTGGGCGCCATCGCCACGTTCCTGCGGGCCAACACGCTCACCGAGGGCGTGTTCCTG
>DATAQC010000112.1:0-2947 GCA_036264885.1 Acidimicrobiales bacterium
CTGGGTGACCCGGCCGTTCTCGACGACGACGAGGCGGTCAGCGATGGCCATGGCGTCGACGGGGTCGTGGGTGACCATGACCCGGACGCCGGCCGACCCCGCCAGCTGGGCCCGCAGAAGACGTCGCAGCCGGCCCTTGGCGTCGGCGTCCACCGCCGCGAGGGGCTCGTCGAGCAACAGGAGCGCGGGCCCCGTAGCCAGGGCCCGGGCCAGGGCCACCCGCTGGGCCTCGCCCCCCGACAGGGCGGAGGGCCGGCGGGCAGCGAGCTCGCCGACGCCCATGCGGTCGAGCCACTCCCGGGCCGACCGGCGGGCGCCGGACCGCCGGTGGCCCCTGGCCCGCAGGCCGTAGGCGACGTTGTCGAGGGCGCTCAGGTGGGGGAACAGGAGGTAGTCCTGGAACACCACGGCGACCGGGCGCCGCTCGGGCGGTACGTGGATGCCGCTCCCGGGGTCGTCGAGCACCACGTCGTCGAGGACGACCTGCCCCCGGTCGATGGCGATCAGTCCCGCCAGGGCCCGCAGCAGAGTCGTCTTGCCCGCTCCGTTGGGGCCGACCACGGCAACGATCTCGGCGGGCGTGGCATCGATGGCGACCGAGAGGTCGAGCGATCCCAGCCGGACGGACAGATCAGCGCGAAGACCCATCTCCGCCCACCAACCTCCCCCGCAGGGCCACCAGCACGATCAGGGAGACGGCCAGCAGGACCAGCGACAGGGCGATGTCACCCTCCGGCCTGGTCTGGAGGGTGACGTAGATGGCACTGGGCATGGTCTGGGTGCGTCCCGGGAGGTTGCCGGCGAAGGTGATGGTGGCGCCGAACTCGCCCAGAGCGCGCGCCCAGCACAACGCCGCGCCGGCGGCCACGGAGGGGGCGGCGAGGGGAAGGGTGACGGTTCGGAACCTCCGCCAGGGGCCGGCCCCCAGGGTGGCGGCGGCGTCGTCGTAGCGGCGGTCGGCCTGGCGCAAGCCGGCCTCGGCGGTGATGACCAGAAACGGCATGGCCACGAACGCCTCGGCCAGGATCACCCCGCTGGTGGTGAACGGCAGCGGGAACCCGGGCAGCGACCCGAAGTGGCGTCCGAGCCAGCCAGCCCGTCCGAACGCCGACAGCAGGGCGACGCCGCCCACCACGGGCGGCAGCACCATGGGCAGAAGGACCAGGGCCCGCACCAGCCAGCGGCCGGGGAACGACAACCGGGCCAGAACCCACGCCAGGGGCACCCCGAGCACGATGGCCACGGCCAGCGCCCCCAGCGAGCATTCCAGGGAGAGACGCAGGGCCTGGCCGACCTCGGGAGTGGACAACTCCGAGCCCAGCTGCGACCACGGCGCCCGTTGCAGCAGGCCGATCAGGGGCAGGGTGACAAGGGCCACCGCCCCCACTGCGGGCACGATGAGCCCCAGGGGTGGGCGGGCCTCTCTCACGGGGCGCCGAACCCGTGGGCCACCAGCGCGGCCTCACCGGCGCCGCCCACCAGGTCGTCGACAAACGCCTGAGCGCCACGGTCGTTGTTGGTGGCCCGCACGACGGCAGCCGGGTAGCGGGTCACCACGTTGGCATCGTCGGGGATCTCGACTCCTGTCACCTCGGCGCCGGCCGCGGCCACGTCGGTCACGTAGACGATGCCGGCGTCGGCCTCGCCGGAAGCCACCCGGCGCAGCACCGCTTTCACGTCCAGCTCCCGCGACACTGGATGCACCGTCACACCGGCGCGTCGCAACGCCTCGGCGGCAGACCGTCCCACCGGCACGGCAGGGTCGGCGAGGACCACTGCCAGGGCACCGTCACTCAGGTCACCCAGGGAGGACACGCCCTTCGGGTTTCCTCTGGGCACCACGATGGCCAGCTTGTTGGTGGCGAAGATCCGGGGGGCGTCGACCAGCCCGGCCGCCACCAGCGGGGCCATGCTGGCCTCGTCGGCGGTGGCCACCACGTCGGCCGGGGCGCCGGCGGTGACCTGGGCCGCCACCTGCTGCGACCCGGCGAAGCTGTAGGTGACGGCCACGCCGAGGTGGTCGGTCGCCCGTCGCCAGGCGGCGTCGGCAAACGCCTCGGTGAGCGAGGCAGCGGCCAAGACGGTGAGCGAGCCGGTCGGGCCGGGGCGCGATGGCGGCGAGGTGTCCCCGCCGCAGCCGGCGGCGGCCAGCGCCATCGCCGCGACCATCGTCGTCGCCACCACCGCTCCGCGGCAGGAAGGGCGCGGGTTCGCCCTCACTCCTGAGCCGCCACCTCGATGACCACGTTGGTGGCCTTGATGACGGCCACGGCCAACATGCCCGGCGCCAGGCCCAGCTCGTCAGCTGCCTCCCGGCTCATCAGCGACACCACCCGGTGGCGCCCGGCGTAGATCTCCACCTGGGCCATCACCTTGTCCTTCACCACCGCGGTGACGATCCCGGCAAAGCGGTTCCGTGCCGATCCCGACACGACCAGGCCCGAGTCGGGCTCGGATGCCTGGGCCGAGGCGAACCGGGCCAGCACCTCGCCGTCGACGACCCGCCGGCCGCCCCCGGTGCGGGTCGTAGCCAGCTTTCCCGAATCCGCCCACCGCCGCACCGTGTCGGCGCTGACCCCGAGCAGCTCGGCCGCCTGCCCGATGCGATAGGCAGCCATGGGCGCCCAGCCTAACCCGTACCTACCGCCATTTCAGGTCAACTTCCCCGCAGATGCGGGAAAGCCTACGGGTTCGCCTGGGAATCTGCGGCTGTGGCTGCCTCTGGTTGGCGGGCGGTCAGCGCGCCCGGGCGGTACTACGGGTGGCGGGCCGGGCGCGGGAAGGCCCGGCGGCCGGGCGCGGCGGCGCAGCCTGGCGCTTGACCCGACCGGCGGCCTGCTTGGCCTCGCCCTTGACCGCCTCGGTCGAGCCCTTGGCCTGGCGCTTCACCCTGGTGGTCGCCCCCTTGGCCTCCTTGGTGACGGTCTCGGTGGCGTCGGTGGCCCGT
>DATAQC010000003.1:0-31802 GCA_036264885.1 Acidimicrobiales bacterium
TCGAGCCCGGCCATGAGCATGGCCGAGAAGGCCAGGTACGGGTTGCACGAAGGGTCGGGGCAGCGGAACTCGAGACGCTTGGCCTTGGGGCTCTTGGAGTAGATGGGGATGCGCACCGCCGCCGACCGGTTGCGCTGGGAGTAGACGAGGTTGACGGGCGCCTCGTAGCCCGGCACCAGGCGCTTGTAGGAGTTGGTGGTGGGGGCGGCGAAGGCGAGGATCGACGCCGCGTGCTTGAGGAGGCCGCCGATGTACCAGCGGGCCATGTCGGACAGGCCGGCGTACCCGGTCTCGGAGAAGAAGAGGGGCTCACCCGCCTTCCACAGCGACTGGTGGCAGTGCATGCCCGAGCCGTTGTCCTGGAAGATGGGTTTGGGCATGAAAGTCACCGACAAGTCGTGCTGCCAGGCCACGGACTTGGTGACGTACTTGTAGAGCATCAGCTTGTCGGCCATGTGCAACAGGGTGTCGAAGCGCATGTCGATCTCGGCCTGCCCGGCGGTGCCCACCTCGTGGTGCTGGATCTCGATTTCGATGCCGAGGCGCTCCATCACCAGGATCATCTCCGAGCGCAGGTCCTGGAAGTGGTCCATGGGGGGAACCGGGAAGTACCCCTCTTTGTAGCGGGGCTTGAATCCGAGATTGGGCTTCTCGTCGCGGGCCGAGTTCCAGATGCCTTCGACGGAGTCGACCGAGTGGAACGACGAGTGCTGGTCCTGGGAGAAGCGCACGTCGTTGAAGATGTAGAACTCGGCCTCGGGGCCGAAGTACACGGTGTCGGCCAGACCGGTCGACACCAGGTAGTCCTCGGCCTTCTTGGCCACGTAGCGCGGGTCACGGCTGTAGGGCTCGCCGGTCACCGGGTCGCGCACGAAGCAGTTGATGTTCAGCGTCTTGTGCTCGCGGAAGGGGTCGACCACCGCGGTGGCGGGGTCGGGCATGAGGAGCATGTCCGATTCCTGGATCTCCTGGAAGCCGCGGATCGACGAGCCGTCGAAGCCGAACCCGTCCTCGAAGCTCTCGGCCGTGAGCTGGTGGACGGGGGCGGAGAAGTGCTGCATGAGGCCGGGGAGGTCGCAGAACCGGAAGTCGACGATCTCGACCCCCTCTTCTTCGATCAGGGTCAGGACTTCGGCCGGGCTGCGATCCTCCACTGGTCCCCCTTGAGGTGTGAGAACGGCTTCAGCATGTCGTCTGGGTGGTTTCCCGACAGTTGCGTCTTGATGAACCGTGTGTGAACTGAGTGGGAACCGCCTCGACGCCTGCGAAGATAGCGAACAGACAGGTGGGGCGACAGTCCGGCGCCCCGAGGAGGACATCATGGAGCGGCAGCAGGACTACGTGCTGCGGTCGGTGGAGGAGCGGAACATCCGGTTCATCCGGCTGTGGTTCACCGACGTGCTGGGCCAACTCAAGTCGATCGCCATCGTCCCCGGGGAGCTGGAGAACGCCTTCGAGGAAGGCATGACCTTCGACGGGTCGGCCGTCGACGGCTTCACCCGCGTGCAGGAGAGCGACATGCTCCTCCAGCCCGACCCCAACACCTTCGAGCTCCTTCCGTGGCGGGGCGAGGAGACTCCGGTAGCCCGTATGTTCTGCGACGTCACCAACCTCGACGGCACCCCGTTCGAGGGTGACTCCCGCCACGTCCTGCGGCGCAACCTCGACCGGGCGCGCGAGCGCGGCTTCTCCTTCTACGTGGGACCTGACATGGAGTTCTTCTACTTCGCCCGCCAGGACGGGTCGGCTCCTCCCACGCCGCTCGACCACGGCTCCTACTTCGATCTCACCACCGTCGACGTGGCCACCGACCTGCGCCGGCGCACGATCCTGGCTCTCGAGGGCATCGGCATCCCCGTGCGCTACAGCCACCACGAGGACAGCCCCAGCCAGCACGAGATCGACCTGCGCTACACCGACGCCCTCACCATGGCCGACAACGTCACCACCTTCAAGCTGGTCGTGAAGGAGATCGCCCACGAGAAGGGGGTGCACGCGTCGTTCATGCCCAAGCCCATGGCCGGCGTCCAGGGATCGGGTATGCACACCCACTTCTCGCTGTTCGAGGGCGACCAGAACGCCTTCCACGACCCCAACGACGAGGCCAACCTTTCGGCAGTGGCCAAAGGCTTCATCGCCGGGCTGCTGTTCCACGCCCGGGAGATCACGGCCGTCACCAACCAGTGGGTCAACTCTTACAAGCGCCTGGTCACCGGCTTCGAGGCACCGGTGTACGTGGCGTGGGCGCGCAACAACCGCTCGGCTCTGGTGCGGGTTCCGGGGTCGAAGAAGGGCAAGAACTCCTCCGCCCGCATCGAGTTTCGCTCGCCCGACCCGGCCTGCAACCCCTACCTGGGATTCGCCGTCGTCCTCGCCGCCGGCCTGCGGGGGATCGAGAAGTCCTACGAGCTGCCGCCCGAACTCACCTCGAACCTCTACGAGATGACCGCCGAGGAGCGATCGGCGGAGGGAGTGGAGGAGCTCCCGGGGTCGCTGGAGGAGGCGGTGGCGTGCATGGAGAAATCCGAGCTGGTGGCCGAAGCCCTGGGTGAGCACGTCTTCGAGTGGTTCATCCGCAGCAAGCGGGCCGAATGGCGTGACTACAAGACCCAGGTGACGCCGTTCGAGATCGACCGCTATCTCGATCTGTGATCACCGACTCGACCACCTGACCCATGGAACCTCTCCTCGTCCACCCCAAGCCGGCTCCGCCCGGGCTGACCAACGTCCTCGACCACATGGGCTATCCGTGGCTGGCCGCCGGCGGCGCCGACGAGGCCACGCGCGTTGAGCCCCAGGACGGCTGGGCCGGGGCCATCGTGAGCGCCGAGGCGGATGGCGAGGGAGCATTCGCCACGTGCCGGACGCTGCGCAAGCGCGACGTGCCCCTCAGCCCGTTGCTCCTCGTGGTCGCCGCCGCCCAGCTCGACGACCTGGAGCTACGTGAGGACCTCTTCGACGATTTCTGCGTGAGCCCTGTCGACGGGCGCGAGCTGCAGGCCCGGGTCAAGCACCTGTTCTGGCGGACGGGAACCGGCACCCGGCCCGAGCTGATCGAGTACGGCCAGCTCATGTTGAACCTGGAGACCTACCAGGCGGCGATCGACGGGCGCCCCCTCGACCTGACCTTCATGGAGTACGAGCTCCTGAAGTTCCTCGCCACCCATCCCGGCAAGGTGTTCACCCGCGAGACGCTGTTGTCGCGGGTGTGGGGCTATGAGTACTACGGCGGGGCTCGCACCGTCGACGTGCACATCCGCCGTCTGCGGGCCAAGCTCACCGAGGAGCACGCCCACCTGATCCAGACCGTGCGCTCGGTGGGCTACCGCTTCGGCCAGTCCCGCTGGAGCCTCTGAGGGGGCCGGGCGCGCCTGGTGGCCGGGGCGGGCGACCGGACCCTCAGCGCGGGATCGAGGTGTGCTTGAACTCGTTCAGCTCGGGCCAGGAGGCGACCAGGTCGAGGGCCCGCTCCACGGTGTTCACGGCCACGTCGGCGTCGCCGCCGGGTCGGTTCATCACCCGGACGAACACGGCCCGGTCGCCCACGATCACCGTGGGCACGCCGAACACGGCATGGTCGGCGACGACGCGGTCGTGCTCCTTGCGGATGGTCTCCCGCGCCGAGCCCGTGGCCACCTCGGCCAGCACGGCGGCGGCATCGAGGCCGGCGTCGGCGAGCACCTGGCCGACGACGTCAGGGTCACGCAGGTCGAGGCCCCGGTCGTGACGGGCGTCGAACAGGGCCCGGTGGGCAGTGGTCAGCTGGTCGGGGAAGTGGTCGCGCACGGCGATGCCGGCTTCTAAGGCCAGCAGCCCGGGAGCGGGCTCGGGCCGGTCCCAGACGTCGGGCTCACCCTCCTCCACGTGGGCCTGGTCGAGGGAGAAGGGCGCGTAGGTGACGTCCCAGTCGGCTCCGGCGGCCAGGCCGTCGAGCACGTGCTCCCAGAAGTTGCGGGCGAAGGGGCATCTGTAGTCCCAGGTGACGGCGAACTGTCGTTGGCTCATGTGGAGTTCAACCTCGCCGGCCACCGGGCGATTCCTGGCCCATGGAATCGCCGGCGGGCTGCAGTGGTTGGACACAGCCGATGACAACAGCTCACACCATCACCATCGAACCGGCGCCGGGACCCGTACGGGTGGCTTTTGCTGGAGAGACGGTCGCCGACAGCGAGCGTCCTCTCGTCCTGCGCGAGACGGGATTGCCGCCGGTGTACTACTTCCCACCCGCCGACGTGCGCGCCGACCTGCTCAGCCCCACCGACCTGCACACCCGCTGCCCGTTCAAGGGTGAGGCGTCGTATTGGACGGTGACGGTGGGCGATCAACGGGCCGACTGCGTGGTGTGGGGCTACCCGGAGCCGCTGCCCGGCGTCGAGGAGATCCGGGGACACCTGGCGTTCTTCGCCGACCGCGTCGAGGTGACCGAGTCATGAGCGCCACCGTCGCCATCCCCGAGGTCTGGTCTGGGTGACCGGCTGAGCCATCGGTGATGGCACCGCCATCTGCGCCGTCGTCGTGGCGAGGGCCGCGGGCGTGCTGAAGTAGGACGGGTGCACACCGAGGAGGCGGCGCTGGAGAGGTTGGCGGCGGCCCTCGACGACGGCGGCGGCGAGGTCCGGGCCGGCCAGATCGCCATGGCCCAGGCGGTGGGACGGGCGGTGCGCGACGAGCGGCCGCTGGTGGTACGGGCGGGCACGGGCACGGGCAAGACGTGGGCGTACCTGGTCGGCGCCCTCCTCGGAAGCGACGAGTCCAGGGTGGTGGTGGCCACCGCCACCAAGGCCCTGCAAGACCAGCTGGCGGGCAAGGATCTCCCGGCGGTGGCCGCCGCGGGGATCCGGCCAGACCTGACCTGGGCAGTGCTCAAGGGCCGCAGCAACTATCTCTGCCGTCAGGCGGCGGCGGAGGTGGCCCGGGAGGACGACGCACCCAGCCTGGCGCTCGAGGGGGCCGAGGGAGGCCGGACCAACCGCGTCGGGCGGGAGGTCGCCGACCTCCTCGTCTGGGCCGAGAAAAGCGAGAGCGGTGACCGCGCCGAGTTGGACTTCGAGCCCGGCCCGGCGGCGTGGTCGTCGGTGAGCGTGGGGTCCGATCAGTGCCCGGGCGCCCAGCAATGCCCGAGTGGACAGACGTGCTTCGCCGAGGCGGCCTACCAGCGGGCCAGGGACGCCGACGTGATCATCGTGAACCTCCACCTCCTCGGCGCCCACGTTGCCTCGGGTGGCTACGTCCTTCCCGACCACGACGTGCTCATCGTCGACGAGGCCCACGAGGCGCCCGAGGTGATGGGCAGCGCCCTGGGCGTCACCCTCACGCCCGGTCGGGTGGCGGCGGTGGCACGGTTGACTTCGGCTCCCGGCCTCGTCGGCCACGGGGCCACCATCGACCGTGTGCTCACCCCGTTGATGGGAAGCCGGCTGGCCGCCTCTGCCAGCGGTGACGCCTCGGTGGCGGAGGCGCTGGGCAACCTGAGCCAGGAGCTGCGGCGACAGCGGAGTGCGCTCAGGGATCTGGAGGCCGATCCCGCCCACAAGGCCCGGCGGGAGCGGGCGGCCAAGGCGGTCGACTCCCTGGCCACCGACATCGAGACCGTTCTGCACGGCGACGACGACATGGTCACCTGGGTCGAGCAGTCGGGTTCCCAACCGGCGCTGCGGGTGGCGCCCGTCGATGTGGGCGCGGCGCTGGCCAGAGTGGCGTGGTCGGCGGCCACCCCGATCCTGACCTCGGCGACCATTCCCCCGGGGCTCGGGCAGCGACTCGGGTTGGGAGGCGACGCCGTCGATCTCGACGTGGGCAGCCCGTTCGACTACCGCCGCTGCGCCCTGCTCTACGTCCCCCGCCTCGTCGACCCCCGCCACCCCGACCACGAGGCCGCCGCCCACGCCGAGCTGGAGTTCCTGGCCACCGCCGCCGGTGGGCGCACCCTGGCCCTGTTCACCTCGTGGCGGGCCATGCGAGCCGCCCATGCCGCCCTGAGTGAACGCCTGCCCTACCGGGTCCTCGCCCAGGACGACCTGCCCAAACCGGCGCTGCTCGACCTGTTCCGCGCCGACGAGACGTCGTGCCTGTTCGCCACCATGGGTTTCTGGCAGGGCGTCGATGTCCCGGGACGGGCGTGCACGCTGGTCGTCATCGACCGCCTCCCCTTCCCCCGGCCCGACGATCCGGTGGTCGCCGCCCGCCGCGAGCGCGCCGGCGGGGCGGCGTTCGCCACGGTCGACCTGCCCCACGTCGCCACTCGGCTGGCCCAGGGTGCCGGGCGCCTCATCCGCTCCGGCACCGACCGGGGCGTCGTCGCCGTCCTCGACCCCCGATTGGCGGAGTCGTCCTACCGACCGACCATCCTGGCGGCGCTGCCGCCCATGCGCCGCACCCGCGATCGGGCCGACGTCACCGCCTTCTTCGCCGCCGCTCCCTAGCCGTGCGCCTGCGGCGGCTCCGCATCTGCGTTCACCCCAGCCACGCCCAAGCCTCGATCTCCACCAGGGCGTCGAGGGGGATGGCGGCTACGGCGACCGCCGAGCGGGCCGGACGGTGGTCGCCGAAGGCGGCCAGGTAGGCCTGGTTCATGGGCGGGTAGTCGGTGATATGGCGCAGGAACACGGTGGTCTTGGTCACCTGGGCCAGCGACGCGTCGTGTTCACCCAGTAGGCCGGCCAGGTTGGCCAGGGCCTGGGTCGTCTCCGCGACGACTCCGCCGTGGACGAGGTTGCCGTCGGCCAGACCCAACTGGCCCGACACCACCAGCCAGTCGCCGGCCCGGACGACGGGGGTATAGGGCCCGACCGGGGGTGAGGCGGTCAGGGCTGGCTCAGCTGAAGGACTGGCCGCAACCGCAGGACTTGGTGGCGTTGGGGTTGTTGATGGCGAACCCCGCACCCTGGAGGCCGTCCTTGTAGTCGAGCGAGGCGCCCTTGAGGTAGGGAGCGCTGGCGGCGTCGACCACAACCTTGACGCCGTCGGCCTCGGAGAGGCTGTCGTCGTCGGCGAACTCGGAGTCGAAGAACATCTCGTAGCTGAACCCGGAGCACCCGCCGGGCCGAACGGCTACGCGCAGGGCCAGCTCGTCGTTGCCCTCGGCTGCGAGCAGCTCCTTCACCTTGGCCGTGGCCGGCGAGGTGACATCGAGCACGGGAGTGGTGGTGATCATGGGCGAAGTCCTCCTGAACGGTCTGCGTTCGATAACAAGTCTACCTGACGGACAGCTCGACCTGGCACGGATCACGGTCGGCCAACGTCGCAAAACGGTCAACGCTGGCGCCGCCCAATTGTTCCACGAAGCCCTCGATGAGGCCCCGGTGAAGGTGGCAGACGACCTCGGGATGGGCCTCGGCCAGCTCCCGGAACGGGCAATGGGTGAAAGCGATGGTGACGGCGGTGCCACCGTCGCCGGTGGCCGGGTCGAAGCCCAGGTCGGCGAGGGTGGAGGACAGGGCGGCCACGCAGCGCCGGCCCTCCGGAGCCCCGGCGGCCGGCGTGGCCGCAGCCAGGCCTTGCGTGGCCGCAGCCAGGGCCCGGCCCTGCTCGGCGCCGGCGGCGGCGGCGTCGTCGGGAGCGATAGCAGCGCGGGCCGCCAGTCGGGTGAGCATGGCCGCCAGGAGGGGGAACGCCGGCGCTTCGAGGCCCAGGGAGGGCGCGTCCGGCGCCAGGGCGTAGCGGTGGAGGGGGCGGCCCACCGAGCCCCGGGCATCGGCTTCGACGGCGAGGAGACCGACGGCTCGCATCTGCTCGAGATGGGGGCGCACGGTGTTGGGGTGCAGGCCGAGCAGGTCGGCGACCTCGGCGGTGGACCGGGGGGAGCGGGCCCTGGCCAGCTCGAGATAGATGGCGTAGCGGGTGTTGTCGCCCAGGGCCTTGAGCACTGCGAGCCGGGGTTGGGCGGCGTCGACCGTCCCGTCCGAATCGTCCACAACCCCGCATGCTACCGGTGAGAGGACCTGGTGACATGTGAGGTATTTCCCGACCTTGGGCACGCTCTGTGTCGGTGCAATTGGTAGCGCGGCGGCCCGAGGTCGCCTGTACAGGCTGAGGGGCCTCGCCTGACGTCAACGGCGGGGCGAGGCTCCGAAGGCCCTGTCAGCAGTCAGCGAGCGGCTTTGCGCAGCCCGTCGCCGAGTGCGGCCGCCTCGTCGCGGTAGCAGCGGTCGGGACTGGTGCGGGCGTAGGCGGCCATGCCCGGCAGGTGGAAGATGGCGCTGCGGAGTTTGGCCTTCACCGGGTGCGTGGTCGGGCAGACGCCACCATCGGGTTCGACCCACGCCGCCGTGACCGCCTTCTTCGAGGCCGCCTTCTTCCCGGCCGCCGGGGCCGCCTTCTTCGCCCCCGCCTTCTTCGCCCCCGCCTTCTTGGCAGGTGCCTTCTTGGCAGGGGCCTTCTTCACCGCCGCCTTCTCGGGGGAGACCTGGGTCGGCCGCTCGGACACCGGTGCCGCAGTCGGGGTCGGCTCGGGCCCGCCCGTCGACAAGATGACGATCTCGTCGTCGTCGGGCTGGATCTCGGCGGCGACCGGGGGCGACGGCGAGGGGGTGGCCACGGCCGGTGGGGCGAAGGGGTCGGCGGGCGACACGACGGGGGGCGCGGTCGACGCCGCGTCGAAGGCCCGGTCGTCTGCCCCGGTCGCCGGCCGCCTCAGCGAGGTGGACTGCAGCATGGTGGGCTCCACCAGCGCCGGAGCGTCGTCGGCCGGCGCCGGTCGAGCCGGCGCGGGGGCCGGCCCCGCCGCCGGGTCCGGTGGGTGGGTCGGGGCCCAGGGATCGTCACCTGGCAGTGGGGGTAACGGTCGGCGAGCCTCGATGATCTTGAACAGAGCGAACACCAGCCCGGCCAACATGCCCAGGCGGATTCCGATGCGTAACGAGCGGCGGATCACCAGCACTCCCGGCGGGTTGCGGAAAGGGCCCGAAGCCTACTTGACGGATCTCCGGCAGGCTGTCAGCATGCAATGGCCATGACGACGATCACCATCGCCCTGTTCACGGACCTGCTCCTTCTGTAAGGCGAGCGCCCTGGCGTGCTCGCCCCAACCTCTCGTGCCCTCGGGCCGGGAGGTTTTTTCTTTTCCTGACCAGCCCCGTTTCGACCAGCAACCGGACATCCAACCGGCATGGAGGCACCACGATGACCGAGATCGACGGCTCCGTCCCCCCGACACCGGGTGAACGCCTGACCATCTTCGACACCACCCTGCGCGACGGGGAGCAGTCGCCGGGGATCTCGCTCGATGCCGGGGAGAAGTTGGAGATCGCCGAGCAGCTGGCCCGGCTCGGCGTCGACTACATCGAGGCCGGGTTCCCGGTGGCCAGCGACGGTGACTTCGAAGCCGTCCAGGCGATCGCCCGGACGGTCGAGGGTCCCGTCATCGCCGCCCTGTCGCGCACGCAGCTGGCCGATGTCGACCGTTGCTGGGACGCCCTTCGTGACGCGCCCCACGCCCGTATCCACCTCTTCATCTCGACCAGCCCCAACCACATGGAGCACATGTTGCACATGACACCGGCCCAGGTGGTCGACGTGACGCGCTCCGGGGTGGCCCGGGCCCGGGAGCACACCGACGACGTGGAGTTCAGTCCCCAGGACGCCACCCGCACGCCGCTCGACTTCATGTTGGAGGTACTGCAGGCGGCCGTCGACGCCGGCGCCACCACGTTGAACATCCCCGACACCGTGGGCTACGGCATCCCCTGGGACTTCGGCGCGCTGATCCAGTACATCCGCAACCAGGTGACCGGCAACTACGTCACTTCGGTGCACTGCCACAACGACCTGGGGCTGGCCACCGCCAACTCGTTGGCCGGCGTCCAGGCGGGGGCACGCCAGGTAGAGGTCTGTGTGAACGGCCTGGGAGAGCGGGCCGGCAACGCCGCCCTCGAGGAGGTGGTGATGGCCCTGGCCACCCGCCCCGACCAGTTCCCCGGCCTGGCCACGGCCGTGCACACCGAGGAGCTGGCTCGGACCAGTCGTCTGGTCAGTCGTCTCACCGGCTATCCGGTCCAGTACAACAAGGCCGTCGTGGGTCGCAACGCCTTCGCCCACGAGTCCGGGATCCACCAGCACGGGGTGCTGGCCGACCGGTCCACTTACGAGATCATCGACGCCGGCGCCGTGGGCCAGGTGGGCAGCCAGATCGTGTTGGGCAAGCACTCGGGGCGCCACGCCTTCGCTGACACGCTCGACAAGATGGGCATCACCATCTCCGGTGCCGCCCTCAACTCTGCCTTCACCCGGTTCAAGGAGCTGGCCGACCGCAAGGTGGAGATCACCGACGCCGACCTCGAGGCCATCGTGGCCGAGGAGCTGGGTACGAGCGTCACCCCCGAGTTCACCCTGGAAGCCCTGGAGGTGGTGGGGGGAACCGTCGGCATCCCCCGGGCGCGGGTGGTGCTCATCCGCCAGGGCGAGAAGCTCGACGCGTCAGCCGACGGCGACGGGATGATCGACGCCGCCTGCCAGGCCATCAAGGCGGCCACCGGCATCGACGCCACCCTCACCGGATTCAACGTGTCGGCCGTCACCGGGGGCGTCGACGCCCTGGGTGACGTCATCATCCAGGTGGAGGCCGACGGAGCGAGGGTGTCGGGGCGGGGCGTGTCGACCGACGTGGTCGAGGCGTCGGCCCGGGCCTTCCTCAACGCCGTCAACAAAGTGGTGCGGGTGCGGGCCCGGGCCGAGGTGCGCCACGCCGAGGTGGGCCCGTAGCGCGGGGGCCGGCGCCGGGCGGCTCAGGGGAGCAGGGCGCGGATGGGCTGGACCCAGTTGATGGGGGCCGACTCCGGTGCGAACGCCAGGTCGGCCCCGAGGGGCAGGGCCGTCTCGTCGGTCAGAGCCACGACGGGAACGGTGCGCCCGCAGGCGGCCGCTCGCAACTCCATGATGAACTCCCGACCGACCGGGGTGGTGGCGTCGATCACCATCATGGTGGGCAGTAGGGAACCGCACGCGTCGGGGGTGACGGCGTCGAGCGGCTTGGAGACGAACCGGCAGTCGGGGAGGACGGCGGTCATGGACTCGACGACGCCCTGGTCGACCCCGAGGGTGAGGATGAGCGACGCAGGTAGCCCTGAGAGGCGCCGGGCGCCGCCCAACTCGGCGCTGTAATCGGCCTCGTCCGGTTCCCGGGTGCCGTCGCCCAAGAAGTTGTCCTCACCGGCGCGCGCCTCGAGATCGGCGATGGCCGTCGCCTGGTCGAGCGACCAGACGTTCCAGGCCACCGGGGGCAGGGCGATCTCGGCGTAAGTGATCGCTCCCACGAGCGGGAAGTCGGTGCCCAGGTCGGTGAGGCCCCGGGCCACCAGGCGATCGGCGGCCCGCTCGAGGGCGTCGGTCTTGGTGTCGGGCTGTTCGGCGCGGATGGCGACGGTCCGGGGCGACACCCGCAGGGCCGCCTGCCACCACCCGTCGAAGAGCAGGAAATCGCCCTCGATGTGCAACGTGGGACCGAAGGCGCGCCGGGCCCCCGCGTCGATGAACGCAGCCAGGACCTCGGGATCTTCCACCTCCGGAGGCTACCGCCCGCCTCGCGGCTGCCGGACGCGCCCCGCTGCCTCAGACAGCCGGCGCCACGTCGGTGCGCATGACCACGTGGGGGCCGATGTCCTCGACGTCGAACTCGTCGCCCACCGCTTCGAAGCCGGCGCTGACGTAGAACTCGAGGGCGGCGATCCTGGCGTTGCACCACAGCTCGCCGCCACCGGCCACCGCCACATGGTCGCGACAAGCGACGAGGAGGGCTCGTCCCGCCCCCCGCCGCCGGGCCTCGGTGGCGGTGGCCATGCCGCGGATGCGCCAGCCGTCGCCCGGACCGCCGCGGCGAGGTTCCTTGTAGAGCGAGGCGATGCCGACGAGTCGCCGCTCGTCGAAGGCGCCGAAATGGCGGGTGTCGGGGTCGTGATCACCTGGGTACTCGGTGTTCTCGGCGGGCTGGGTCGGCCGCAGGATCAGGTGGCGCAGTGGCCGGGTCTGCTCGGCGGTGATGGTGGCGACCTCCACGACGCTGTCCGTCGCGCCCATGCCCGCGGCCTACCCCTGGCCGGTGCGGGTCAATCGTCGGAGCGGACGGCCACCAGGTTGAGGCGCACGTAGTCGATGACCGGCCCGGGGAGGGCGGCGGCCACCGAACGTACGAACGGGTGGCGTTCGGCGGGCGGGAGGCGTTCGAGGTGGGCCCCCAGGACCACGGTGCTCAGGAACTCCTCCAGGGGGGCGCCGGGCTCGAAGGCGGTGGGCTCGTCGTGGAGCCAGGCTCGCACCGACTCGAAGCCGGCGGCCTCCATCCGGCGAGTGGCCTCGGCCGGGGTGGCGAACTGCCAGGGGTTCCAGGTCATACCGAGCGTGGCCATCGCCCGTATGACCGAAGCGACATTGCCGGCGCCGCCGCACTGGGCCACCATCTGGCCCCCAGGCCGCAGGACGGCAGCCAGGTTGGCGAACAGGGCGTCGTGGTCGCTCACCCAGTGGAACGCAGCGGTCGACACGACGGCGTCGACAGGCTCGTCGATCGGCAACGGAAGGCCGAGGTCGGCATGGACGAACGAGACCCGCCCGGCGGCGACGGCTGCGCTGAGGCGCCGAGCGGCCTCGTCGAGCATCTGTTGCGAGCCGTCGAGAGCCACCACGTGGGCCTGCGGGAGGCGGTCGAGGATGGCCTGGGTCACCCGTCCGCTCCCGCAGCCGGCGTCGAGCACCCGGGTGACGCCGTCGGGTATCAGGTGCTCGAGGACGGGCGTGGCCCAGCGCTGCTGGGGAGTCGAGATGCGGTCGTAGCTGGCTGCGTCCCACTCCCGAGGGGGGCTCATCCGACGGTTGTCGGTCGCCAGGGTGGTCGGGATCCCTCGTAGGTGGCGATGGCGTCGATGTTGCGCAGGGTGAGGCCCACGTCGTCGAGGCCTTCGAGAAACCGCCACTGGGTGAAGTCGTCGAGGGGGAAGGTGGTGTCGACGCCCGCCCCCGGCGCCTGCAGGCGACGGGTCTCGACGTCGACGGTGATCTCGGTGGTGGGCTCGGCCGCCACGGCGACGAGCAGAGTTCGGCCGGTGGCTTCGTCGACCTCGACGGGCAGGAGGCCGACCTTGGTGCAGTTGGTGCGGAAGATGTCGGCGAAGCCGGAGGAGACCACCGCCCGGAACCCGTAGTCCTGCAGCGCCCACACCGCGTGCTCACGCGAGGAGCCGGTGCCAAAGTTGGGCCCGGTGACGAGGATGGATGCCCCGTCGTAGCGGGGTTGGTTGAGGACGAAGTCGGGATCGTCGCGCCAGGCCGAGAAGAGGCCCTGGCCGTAGCCGGTGCGCTCCACCCGCTTCAGCCAGTCGCTCGGGATGATCTGGTCGGTGTCGACGTCGGCCCGGTCGAGGGGCGCGGCGGTGCCGGTGATGGTGTGGATGGCTTCCATGGGTCGGTTCAGAGCTCCTCGGGGGTGGCGAAGTGGCCGGCGACGGCGGTGGCGGCGGCGACGGCGGGGGACACCAGGTGGGTGCGCCCGCCGGCGCCCTGGCGTCCCTCGAAGTTGCGGTTCGAGGTGGAGGCGCAGCGTTCACCGGGGCTCAACTTGTCGGGGTTCATGGCCAGGCACATGGAGCAGCCCGCCGAGCGCCACTCGAAGCCGGCGGCGGTGAAGACCCGGTCGAGGCCCTCGGCCTCGGCCTCGGCCTTGACCCGCATCGACCCGGGGACGACCAGGGCCCGCATCCCGGCGCTGACGTGGCGCCCGGCGGCCACCGCCGCCGCCGCCCGCAGGTCTTCCATGCGGGAGTTGGTGCAGGAACCGATGAACACCGTGTCGACGGCGATGTCGCGCATCGCCGTCCCCGGCCGCAGGCCCATGTACGACAGGGCCCGCCGGGCGGCTTCGTTCTGGCCGGGATCGGTGAAGGCGTCGGGGTCGGGGACGGCGCCGTCGATGCCGACGACCTGTCCCGGGTTCGTGCCCCACGAGACATGGGGCATCAGGGCGGTGGCGTCGATCGTCACCTCCCGGTCGAAGACAGCGCCGTTGTCAGTCGCCAGGGACTGCCAGTAGACGAGCGCCGCCTCCCAGTCCTTGCCCTTCGGGGCCCCTGGCCGGCCCTCCAGCCAGGCGTAGGTGGTGTCGTCGGGGGCGATCATGCCGGCCCGCGCCCCGGCCTCGATCGACATGTTGCACACCGTCATGCGGCCCTCCATGGACAGCGCCCGGATGGTGGAGCCGCAGTACTCGACGATGTGGCCGATGCCGCAGCCGGTGCCGATGCGGCCGATGACGGCGAGGATCACGTCCTTGGCCGTGACCCCGGCGGGCAACTCGCCCTCGACCTTGACGGCCATGGTGCCGGGCCGGCGCGCTGACAGGGTCTGGGTGGCCAGGACGTGTTCGACCTCACTGGTGCCGATGCCGAAGGCCAGCGCCCCGAATGCGCCGTGGGTGGAGGTGTGGCTGTCGCCACAGACGATGGTCAGCCCGGGCTGGGTGAGGCCCAGCTCGGGACCGATGATGTGCACGATGCCCTGGTTGGCGTGGCCCATCGGGTAGAGGGGGACGCCGAACTGCTCGCAGTTCGCCGCCAGGGCCTGCAGCTGGCGGGCGGAGACGGGGTCGGCGAGCGGTTGTTCGAGGCCGGTGGTGGGCACGTTGTGGTCGGCGGTGGCCACGGTGAGGTCGGGACGCCTCACCGTGCGCCCTTCGAGGCGCAGGCCCTCGAACGCCTGGGGTGAGGTGACCTCGTGCACCAGGTGCAGGTCGATGTAGAGCAGGTCGGGCTCGCCCTCGGCCCGGTGAACGACGTGGTCGTCCCACACCTTGTCGCTCAGGGTTCTGGCTGCGGTCATCGATGGCTCCCTCGCCTTCCAGAGAACGATTGCGTTCCAATATATGAGACGCTAGTCTTGCTGTGTGGACAGTGTAAGCGGTGTGGGCGTACTCGACAAGGCCTTTGCCGTCGTCGGCGCCCTGGAACCCGGACCGTTGTCCCTCGGGGGACTGGTCGAGGCGACCGGCCTGTCGCGGCCCACGGTCCACCGCCTGGCCGTGGCCCTGGCTGCCCACGGCATGGTGGCGCGCACCGATGACGGGCGCTTCGGCCTCGGCCCCCGACTGACGGGTTCGAACCTGCCCGCCGTCGCCCGTCCCGCCCTGGAGCGGCTGCGCGAGGAGACCGGCGAGAGCGTGCAGCTCTACGTGCGCCGAGGCGACCGCCGCCTGTGCGTGGCTTCGTTGGAGTCCCCCCATGGCCTGCGCACCATCGTGGCCGTGGGCGCGTCACTGCCCTTGAACGTCGGGTCGGCGGGCAAGGTGTTGCGCGGCGACCCGGAGACCCTGCGCCGGGGATGGGCCCAGAGCGTCGAGGAGCGGGAGCCGGGCGTGGCCTCGGTGAGCGCGCCGGTGCGCGACGCCGCCGGGGCAGTCGTCGCCGCCGTGTCGGTGTCCGGGCCCATCGGCCGCACCACCAGGTCACCCGGCCGCAAGTACTCGTCGGCGGTGACCAGGGCGGCTGCGTCGGTCCAAGAGGCGTGTGGATTTCGGGGGGCGCCTGGTCAGCGAAGCCCGGAGAGGGTGCCGCCCTCCTCACCAGGTGCCACGTCGACGACCACTTGCCCGGTGTGATCTGGCCGTCGGGCCAGGGTCGCCACCGAGGACCCCACCGCCCGCTTTCAGCCTTGGCCCCGGGTTCGTTCGGTCACCGATCGGCAGGCCTCGACCAGCGCAGGGACGAACCGGTCTGGGGCGCTCACCGGTGCGCCGTGGTCGGCCTCCACCTCATGCACGGTGGCCCCGCCGATGGCGGCGGCCAGCGCCCGCTGGCGGGCTGGCGGCACCAGCACGTCGTCGGTCGTGACGATCACCGCCACCGGCACGTCGACGGCGCCGATCCAGGACGCCGACGAGAACCCGCCCAGGGCCCGGGCCCCCGCCAGCATGTGCGCCGGCTCGGCCCGGCGCAGTTCGGCCTGGGCCCAGTCCCGCCACGGCGAGCCGTCGAAGCGGGCCACCAGGGTGGATCCCACGTACCGGTCGCCCAGGCCCGGCACCCGGCGCACCAGCCGGATCCAGGCCGGCAGCGCCCGCCAGAGGAGGTGCTCGCGGACGGTGACCAGGAACACACGACTGGTCGCGCACAGCACGAGCCCCTGCACCCGCGCCGGGTGCCGTCGCCACATGAGTTGGGCGACGGCGCCGCCCAACGAGTAGCCCACGGGGACGAATGACCCGACACCCACGGCATCGGCCACCGCCACCGCCTCGTCGGCGCAGTCCTCGAGGCTGAACCCACCGCCGGCCGGCGCCGGCAGGCCCCGTCCGTACCCCCGGTGGTCGAGGGCGACCACCCGGAACCGAGCGGCCAGGGCGGTGAACGACTCGAACCAGTTGAGGTCGGTGCTGGCGGTGAGCCCGTGCAGGAGCATCACCGTGGGTGCCCCGGGAGGACCGTCGGCCTGGCGGATGAACGCCGGCCCCCGGCCCGGCAGGTCGACTGTGCGGCCGGGCGGAAGGTCGGGCCCGCGTGGTTCTTCGGGCGGGGAGCACGGCACTTCGGGGCCCGGCGCCGGCGCCGGCAACGCGGTGGCGCGACCTAGCCGGAGATCTCGACGATCTCGACGGTGAGCGTGCCGCTGGGCGCCTCGAACTTCACCGATTCACCCCTGCCGTGCCCCAACAGGGCCATGCCCAGCGGCGACTGGGGGGAGATGACGGGAAGATCGTCGCGGCGCTCCTCGATCGAGCCGACCAGGTAGCGCTCGACGTCTTCGTCGCCCTCGTAACGAAGGGACACGATGCTGCCGGTGGCCACCGTGCCGTCGCCCTCGCCCTCCTCGACGATCTCGGCGTGCTCGGTGAGGGCCTGGAGCTGGCGGATGCGCGCCTCCATGCGGCCCTGGTCCTCCCGGGCGGCGTGGTAGTCGGCGTTCTCCTTGAGATCACCCAGCTCCCGGGCCCGCTGGATGGTGCCGGCGATGTCGATGCGGCCCCGGGTCATAAGGTCGTCGAGCTCCGCCTTGAGGCGGTCGTGAGCGGCACGTGAGAGTCGGGTTTCGGCCATGGGTGAAAGGCTAACCGGCTCTGTCGGCGTCGCCGGGTTGACGGGAAGTGCGCGGCCAACGACACTGTGGAGAAGTGTCAACGTCTTCGATCTCCGTAATTTCCTGAGCGCGCGCCGGGCCCCGGCGTGTGCTGTCGACCGTCCACCCTGGTGGGCGGTTTTCTTGTTTCGAGGAGCACGTGGGTCACAAAGTCGGTGTCATCGGTGGTGACGGGATCGGCCCCGAGGTGGTGGCCGAGGCCCTGAAGGTCGTGCGCGCCGCGGGCGTCGACCTCGACACCGTCGAACACGACCTCGGTGGTGTGCGTTACCTGCGGACTGGGGAGATCCTGCCTGATGACGTCCTCGACGAGCTGCGGGCCACCGACGCCATCCTTCTCGGAGCGGTGGGGTCGCCCGACGTGGCCCCCGGCATCTTGGAGCGGGGCCTGCTGCTGCGCCTGCGATTCGAGCTCGACCTGTACGTCAACCTCCGTCCCTTCAGATCTCCCCGCTCAGAGGGCCCCTCGGGCGCCCCGTCCGCCGACCGCGACTTCGTTGTCGTCCGAGAGAACACCGAGGGCGTCTATGCGGGCGAGGGCGGGTCGTTGCGCTCGGGCACGCCACATGAAGTCGCAACTCAGGGCTCGGTGAACACCCGGATGGGGGTGGAGCGCTGCGTGCGCTTCGCCTTCGATCTGGCCGGTACCCGGCCCCGGCGGCACCTGACCCTGGTGCACAAGACCAACGTCCTCACCTTCGCCGGTGGGCTGTGGCAGCGCACGTTCGACGAGGTGGGAGCCGACCACCCCGGCGTGACCACGAGCTACGACCACGTCGACGCCGCCTGTATCCACCTGGTGTCGTCCCCGGACCGGTACGACACGATCGTCACCGACAACCTGTTCGGCGACATCCTCACCGACCTCGGAGGAGCCGTCACCGGGGGCATCGGCACGGCCGCCTCGGCCAATCTCAATCCCGACCGCACGGGCCCGTCGATGTTCGAGCCCGTGCACGGATCGGCCCCCGATATCGCGGGGACAGGAACGGCAAATCCGGTGGCCGCCATCCGATCTGCGGCAATGATGCTGGAGTTCCTGGGTGAGTCCGACGCCGCCGCTCGTATCGAACAAGCTTGTACCGCCCCCGTCGGGGAAACGACAACCGCCGGGATCGGCGACGAAATCGCAGAAAGGGTGTAGCGAAGATGCCACTTCAGATGGTTGACAAGATCTGGATGGACGGAGAGCTGGTGGCATGGGACGAGGCCAAGGTCCACGTCCTGACCCATTCGCTGCATTACGGAAGCGGCGTGTTCGAGGGCATCCGGGCCTACGCCACCGACCGGGGCGGCGCCGTGTTCCGCCTCACCGAGCACATCAACCGCCTGTTCGCCAGTGCCGGCATCTTCATGATCGACATCCCCTTCACGCCTGCCGAGCTGGTGGAGGCGGTGAAGGAGACCGTCCGGGTCAACGGCCTCGACGCCTGCTACATCCGTCCCATCGCCTATCTCGGCTATGGCGAGATGGGTCTCAACCCGCTGCCCTGCCCCGTCAACGTGTCCATCGCGGTGTGGCCCTGGGGCACGTATCTGGGCGACGAGGGACTGCTGCGGGGCGTGCGCATGAAGGTCTCCAGCTGGCAGCGCCACGACCCCAATGCCGTGCCGGTGGCGGCCAAGGGCACCGGCATGTACGTCAACTCCTCGCTGGCCAAGGTCGAGGCCCTCAAGGCCGGCTACGACGAGGCGATCCTGCTGTCGCCCCAGGGCTATGTCAGCGAGTGCACGGGCGAGAACCTGTTCGTGGTCAAGCACGGCCGGCTCCTCACCCCACCGGTGTCGGCCGGCGCCCTGGAGGGCATAACCCAGGACACCGTCGTCACCATCGCCCGCGACCTGGGGTACGAGGTGGCCGAGGCCAACCTCTTGCGCACCGACCTCTACCTGGCCGAGGAGGCCTTCCTCACGGGGACGGCAGCCGAGGTGGTGCCCATCCGTTCCGTCGACGACCGCGAGATCGGGGCACCGGGTCCCATCACCAAGGCCGTGCAGGAGACCTATTTCGCCACCGTTCGGGGCGAGGTCGACCGCTACAAGGACTGGCTCGAACATGTCGACAGCTGACGGGGTCGCCCACCCCCCGTTGCCGCCGCTGCCCGCCTCGGTCGACATCTACGACACCACCCTGCGCGACGGCAGCCAGCAGGAGGGCCTGTCGCTGACCGTCGACGACAAGCTCCGGGTCGCCTCCCAGCTCGACCACCTGGGTGTGGCCTACATCGAAGGCGGATGGCCGGGCGCCAACCCCAAAGACGACGAGTTCTTCGCTCGGGCGCCATCCGAGCTCACCCTCGGCACCGCCACGCTGGTGGCCTTCGGCTCCACCCGTCGCCCCCGCTCCGACGCCGGTTCCGACGACACCCTGGCCCACCTGGTGAAGGCCAACACCGCGGCCGTGTGCATCGTGGCCAAGTCATGGGACCGCCACGTGGTCGAGGCCCTGCGCGCCGACCTGGACGAGGCGGTGGCCATGGCCTACGACTCGGTGGAGTTCCTGCGCAACGCCGGCCTGCGGGTGTTCTTCGACGCCGAGCACTTCTTCGACGGCTACCGGCGCAACCCCGGGTTCAGCCTGCGGGTGCTGCGGGCCGCCGAGGAGGCCGGAGCCGAGACCCTGGTGCTGTGTGACACCAACGGCAGCACGCTACCCGACGACGTCGAGCGGGTGCTGAGCGAGGTCCGCCCCCACGTGTCGGCTCAGCTCGGCGTCCATTTCCACAACGACGGTGGCTGTGCGGTGGCCAACACCCTCACCGGCGTTCGCCACGGCGCCACCCAGGTCCAGGGGTGTGTCAACGGTTACGGCGAGCGGGCCGGCAATGCCGACCTGTGTGCCGCCATCCCCAACCTGTCGCTGAAGATGGGAGTGCGCACCATCGACGCCGATCGCCTCGAACGGCTCGCACCCGTGGCCCACCACATCGCCGAGCTGGCCAACATCGCCCCCAACCCCCAGCAGCCCTACGTGGGCCAGTCGGCGTTCGCCCACAAGGCGGGGTTGCACACCTCGGCCATCGCCCGCAGCCGTGACCTCTACGAGCACATCACCCCCGACCTGGTCGGCAACGGCACCCGATTCGTGGTCAGCGAGCTGGCCGGCCGCTCCACCTTGGCCCTCAAGGCCACCGAGCTGGGGCTCGACCTCGGGTCGGCGTCGCTGGCCGGCATCGTCGAACGCCTCAAGGAGCTCGAGTACCAGGGGTACCACTTCGAGGTGGCCGACGGGTCTCTCGAGTTGCTCATGCGCAAGGCCACCGGCTGGGAGCAGTCGTTCTTCGCCCTCGAGTCATTCCGGGTCATCACCGAGCAACGAGAGAACGGCGCTTTCGTCACCGAGGCCACCATCAAGGTGCGCTGCGACGACGGCGAGGGTGTCGAGCGGCGCATCATCGCAACCGCCGAGGGCAACGGGCCCGTCAACGCCCTCGACCAGGCGCTGCGCCAGGCCATCGGCCAGGCCCACCCCGGCCTCGCCCATCTCCACCTCACCGATTACAAGGTGCGGGTGCTCGACACCGACAGGGGCACGGGCGCTGTCACCCGCGTGCTCATCGACTCCACCGACGGCGATCGCACGTGGTCCACCATCGGCGTGTCGCACAACATCATCGAGGCCTCCTGGCAGGCCTTGTCGGATTCGATCGTGTTCGGCCTGCTCCACGGGCAGGACCGGGAGGAGCAGGGCCCCAGATGACCGCACCGGACAACGTCCCCGTCACCCTCGCCGAGCAGCCCCGCCGGTCGCTGCCCCTGCCCCCTGCCCGGCGATGGGCGGCCGACCGTCCCGGCGACCTCGAAAAGGGCCAGCCGCGGGGGCCCCGCCTGGGCAGCCCCGGCCCCGACCAGGGCTACGCCTTCAACCTGGCCAAGCGGTTTGCCGACCGGGTGCAGACGGTGAAGGGCGAGCACGTCGACGACGTCCTGGCCGGATGCACGGCGGTGGCCCTGCGGCGCGCCTCGCTGTTCGGACGGGCCCCGGTGGTCCACGACCTCGAGCTGGCTCTGGCCCTGTGGGGCTTCCTCGGCGACGCCCCCGCCGACCTGGTGGAGTTCCGCCGCTCCCACTTCGCCGGTGCCGCCCACGGGTACTGGGACCAGCGCAACGTCACCGACCTGGTCCCCGAGGCGACCCTGCGCATGACGCCCGCCCAGGTGAAGGCCCGCAGCGCCGACTGGCGCAGCCTCCTGGCCGTCTGATCCCGAGCCAGCCGGCGTGACCAGAACGCCGGGGTGAGCGTCAGTAGGCCTTGGCCACCGTGGCCACGAGGCCGGGCTCGGCCGAGGACATGGGCAGGTCGCCATCGTCGCGTTGGAGGCAGCGGACGGTGACGCCGGCCTGGGCCAGGCGGACTTCGTCGTCGCGCGCCAGGTCCCACGGCACGCGGGCGAAGCCGGTCTGAGCCGCCTCCTGGGCTTCCTCCACCGACGACACCTCGGCGGTACGGGCCTGGCGCATCTCTGCGGCCTGGTGGTGCAGGGCCGCCTGGATGACGTCGAGGGACTGGGCCGCCTCCTGGGCGGCGGCGGTGATGGCCACAGGCACCTTGTCACCGGTGTCGCGCCGCACCAGGGTGACGTTGCCGGCGGCCAGGTCGCGGGGGCCGACCTCGATGCGGACGGGCACACCCTTGAGCTCCCACTCGACCGCCCGCCGCCCGAAGCTGGTGTCGACCCGCTCGTCGAGCTCCACCCGCAGGCCCCGCCCGGCCAGTTCGGCCACCAAGGCGGCGGCGGCCTCACCGCTGCCGTCGGCCGCCTTGACCAGGACCACCACGACCTGGACGGGCGCGATCCGGGGTGGCACCCGCAGGCCGGCGTCGTCGCCGTGGCCCATGATCAAAGCACCCACCAGCCGGGTGGACACACCCCACGAGGTCTGCCAGGCGTACTCGTTGGTGCCGGTGTCGGTCTGGAACTCGATGCCGAAGGCTCTGGCGAAGTTCTGCCCCAACTCGTGGCTGGTGCCCATCTGCAGGGCCTTGCCGTCGCCCATCATGGCCTCGATGGTGAAGGTGGCCTCGGCCCCGGCGAAACGCTCCCGCTCGGTCTTGCGCCCCACCAGCACCGGCAACCCGAGCACCTCGACGGCGAACTCCTCGTAGACGTGGCGCAGGATGCGCACGGCGTAGGCCCGGGCCTCGGCGCTGGTGGCGTGGGCGGTGTGGCCCTCCTGCCACAGGAACTCGGTGGTGCGCAGGAAGACGCGGGGACGAAGCTCCCATCGCACCACGTTGGCCCACTGGTTCAACAGCATGGGCAGGTCGCGGTGGCTCTGCACCCACTTGGCGATGAAGACGTTGATGATGGTCTCGCTGGTCGGACGGACGACGACCGGCTCCTCGAGTTGCTTGCCGCCACCGTGGGTGACCACCGCCAGCTCGGGGCTGAAGCCCTCGACGTGCTCGGCCTCCCGGCGCAGGTACGACTCGGGGATGAACAGGGGGAAGTAGGCGTTGCGAGCGCCGGCGGCCTTGATGCGATCGTCGAGCTCGCGCTGCATGCGCTCCCAGATGGCATAGCCGTAGGGGCGGATCACCATGGTGCCCCGGACGGGCCCGTTGTCGGCCATCTCGGCCTTGGCCACGACGTCCTGGTACCACTGGGGGAAGTTGTCCGCCCGGGGGGTCAACACGCTGCGAGCCATGAGTGGCGACAGTACCGGTAGAACCCACCACTAGCCTCACAGGCGTGAGCGCCCCGCGAGTCCGCTTCGCCCCGGCACCCACCGGCTTCCTGCACGTGGGCAGCGCCCGGGCGGCCCTGTTCAACTGGATGTTCGCCCGCCACACCGGCGGCACGTTCGTCCTGCGCATCGAGGACACCGACCCGGCCCGCTCGCGCGACGAGCTGGTCGAGGGTATCGAGCGCACCCTGCACTGGCTGGGCCTCGACTGGGACGAGGGCCCCTACCGCCAGTCGACGCGCATGCACCTGTACGCCGAGGCCGCCGCCCGCCTGCTGGCCGAGGGCCGCGCCTACTGGTGCGACTGCTCGAGAGAGGCCATCGACGCCCGCACCCCGCCCGGTGCCCCCCCGGGCTACGACGGGTTCTGTCGGGAGCGGGGCCTGGAGCGCAGCGCGGAGACGGCCCTGCGCCTGCACCTGCCCGACGAGGGCGAAACCGTCGTGCACGACCTCATTCGGGGTGACGTCCACTTCGACCACGCCACCCTCGAAGACGTCGTCATCCAGCGCCGGGACGGCACGCCCACCTTCTTGTTGGCCAACGCCGTCGACGACGCCGACATGGCCATCTCCCACGTCATCCGCGGAGAAGACCTGCTTCCCTCCACGCCCAAGGTGCTGTTGTTGCGCCAGGCCCTCGGCAACCTCGAGGTCCCGATCTTCGCCCATCTCCCCCTGCTCGTCGACGACAAGCGCGCCAAGCTGTCCAAGCGGCGTCATGCCATCGCCGTCGAGGACTACCGGGACCAGGGTTACTTGCCCGAGGCCCTGCGCAACTACCTGGCCCTGCTCGGCTGGGCGCCCCCGGACGGGCGCGAGATCGTCCCCCTCGACGAGATGGTGGAGGCGTTCGAGGTGGAGGCGGTGAACAAGGCGCCGGCGTTCTTCGACACGGTGAAGCTGGCCCACGTGAACGCCCGCTACCTGCGGGCGCTGCCGGTGGCCACGTTCGTGCGGGAATCGCTCCCTTGGCTCATGCAAGACCCGCCGTGGCCCCCCGAGCGCCTCGACCCGGCCGTCTTCGAGGCCGTCGCCCCCCTCGTGCAGGAGCGGGTGCAGACCCTCGGTGAGGTGCCGGCCATGGTCGACTTCCTGTTCCTCGAAGAGCCGTGCATCGACGACGAATCCTGGGCCAAGGCGGTGACCGGTCTGCCCGAGGCCGGGGCCGTGCTCGACGACGCCATCGCCGCCTTCGAGTCGTGCCCGTGGGAGGCCGAGGCCATCCACCAGGCCACCTCGGACGTGGCCGTGGGCCACGGCCTCAAGCTGGCCAAGGCCCAGGCGCCGATCCGGGTGGCCGTCACCGGCCGCAGGGTGGGACCACCGCTGTTCGAGTCCCTGCAGGCGCTCGGACGGGCGCCCACGCTGGAACGCCTGCGGGCTGCCCGCAGGCGTTGGGCCTCGGAGCAGTCACCGACCCCATCGCCGTGAGACTCCTCGTCAAAGTGGTCCTCGCCGTGGTGGCGGTGGTGATCCTGTACCTGGGGGTCACCTTCGTGCAGGTGTGGATGGCGTCCCGGCGCGATGACGCCCGTGCGGCCCAGGCCATCGTGGTGCTGGGGGCGGCCCAGTACAACGGCAGGCCGTCGTCGGTGCTCAGGGCCCGGCTCGACCACGCCGCCGACCTGTGGCGGCGGAAGCTGGCGCCGGTCATCGTGGTCACGGGTGGGCGCCAGACCGGCGACAAGTTCACTGAGGCCACCGCCTCGGCGAACTACCTGATCTCCAAGGGCGTCCCCGACGAGGACCTGCTGCGGGAGGTCTCGGGGCAGTCGTCCTGGCAGTCGTTGGCCGCCACCGCCACGTTTCTGGGCGATCGAAAGATCACCCAGGTGCTCCTCGTCTCCGATCCGTTCCACTCGTACCGGATCCGGGCCATCGCCGACGAGCTGGGCCTCGACGGGCGGCCCTCGCCCACCCGCACCAGCCCCATCGGGGGTATCACCGAGGTCCGCTACCTGTTGCGCGAGACCGCGGCGGTCGCCCTCGGGCGGGTGATCGGCTTCCGGCGGGAGGCCGGCGTCCACGGTGTGGTCAACCGCGGGAGCGCCCCGACGAGCGGCTACGCTGGGGTCGCCCATTCGGGGGTGGTGTAATCGGCAACACGACAGGTTCTGGTCCTGCTATTGGGGGTTCGAGTCCTCCCCCCCGAGCTCCACGCCGATCCGGCTCCCACTGGGGGCCACCCCGGCCCCATCGTCTAGAGGCCTAGGACACCACCCTCTCAAGGTGGCGACACGGGTTCGAATCCCGTTGGGGCTGCGAGAAAAGTGCATGTAAGGGGCTTGGTGGGTGAGCCCCTTGTTCAAGCCGCGTGAGCAAATGGATCTTCGCCAAGTTGACTTAGAACTGTCGGCGAACCTAAACGGGCACGGGATGAGTTGGCTCCGTCTCGCGCACCCAGCAGCGCCAGGGCCCTACCAAGTAGCACACCGAACCTGGATGGCGCGCAGGGCCGCTGCCCCCTAACCGCGCCGGGCCTCTGAGGACCCAGCGTTCCGAACGCCGGCTCGGTGGCCGGTGCGCCCGGAACCTTCCCGGTCGCGTACGCGGCGGGGACCTCGCCTCGGATGAGGTGAGATCCCGGGCACTAAAGAGACGCGGGGCAGGCCGCGGCGCGGGTGCATCAGCGTGCTCGGCTGCGATCACCACAGGGTCACGACGCCAGCCGGAACGGCGGGTACTGGTCGGTGAGGGGGCCGACGTAGGCCTGCACGCGAAGGCCGTACCGGTAGGCGCCGACGAGGAACCGCTGGCTGCGCTGCGGGTAGCTTCCGGTGGCGACGACGGCGAGGCCGCTCCACAGGACGGTGACGACGCTGGCGACGGCGAGAGCGATGCAGACGACGTAGTGGGGGATGGCGAGGAACCACTTGTAGAGCGGCTTCCAGCGGTTGAGCTGGTCGGGGTAGGCGATGGCGAGGACCGTGTCCGGCTGGTGACCGTCGTCCTCCGCGTCGGGCATGAACTCGAAGGGCGGGTAGTCGTCGGTCAGGAAGGCGGCGTAGCTGAGCGCTCGCCACTCGTAGCGGTACGTCATGGTGATGGCGTCGAACAGTGGGCGCGGGGTCCGGCGGGTGAAGACGACGGCGACTGCGCTGATCAGGGACAGGATCCCTCGGAGGGTGGTGAGGGCGTTGACGACGATCAGGTGGGGAATCGCCAGGATCCACTGGACGAACGGCCGCCAGCGGGCGATGTGTCGGTCGGAATCGAGGTTGACGGTGGCTGCGTAGACGGTGGCGGTGGCCATGACGTGTCTCCTTTGCAGGTAAGGGTGTGATGGACGGAGGTGCCTATGCGCCGGCCGAGACCGGTTCGTATTGGCGATCCCGGACGGGGTGGGATCCGTCGCCGGCGATGAGGGGAGACGGGTTGAAGCCTTTGACGACCAGCCAGACGCCGAGGGAGAACTCCCAGGCAGCGATGGGGAGGGTGCCGACCGCCGCCAGCACGGTGACGGGGTGGTTGATGCGGAACATGGCCGTGATGACGGACGCGATCAGGATGGGAGCCCCGACCAGACCGAGCGTCGGGAGGATGCGGGGTACGAGCCGGGACCGGTACAGCAACGAGCCCAGCAACAGGGCGTTGAGGGCTGGCATGAGGGTCTGTCCGAGCAGGAACGTCCACTTGTAGATGGCGGCCAGTGCGGTGCCGGTGGTGACAAGCGACGCGGCATCGGTCCCGGAGGCACCGGCCATGTCATGGCGGAGGGCCACGATCGACAGGACGCTCAGGACGCCGACGAAGATCATGGCGCCTTCGATGACACGGGTGGTAACGAATCCCAGTGCGGCGGCCTCGTTCTGCCGCTTGACGACAGGGAACAGCGTGACCGCGGTGCCGATGCCGGCCAACGCGACGATGAGCTCGAGGAAGGCACCCGAGAGCACCCCGGCGTTGCTGCCGGCGTGGGTGATGAACTGATGGTCGTTCAGGATCCCGTGGTAGAGCTTCAGCGTCGGGATCGAGACGAACGTCACCAGGTAGAAGACGCCGGCGACAAGTGCCGTCTTGCGCATTCGGTCCATCGGCGCACGTGTCGTCGCCGCGGGTCGGGTGGTGGTGGTCATGTCGGTCTCCCCTTCTGGATGTCGGTTATCGGATGTCGCTGGTGGGCGTCTCGTGCGGGTCAGGTTCGACGGCCGCTACCGCCAGCAGGGGCAAGCCCAGGTCGGCCAACTTGCGCAAGAGGCCGTGCAGCGCGGCTTGGTCGACGATGTCGCCTCTCAAGAGGGTCGTGCCGTCGCCTGCGTCGATGACGCTCAGGCCGTCGAACCATGCCGCCCACCGGGCCTGGAGGCGGCCCTGAAGCCGGATCTCGTAGCGCCCGCCGGCGTCGCTGGGGTTCGTCTTGCTCACGAGTGGACCGTACGAAGGAACCTGGTGAGCGGGGATCACCACATGATGTGATTTGCGTGGTGATTGTCGCCGTCGACGGCGGGCGTCAACGCGCCGCGGGCGTCAGCGCCTGTTGCGATGCGACAGCAGCTGAAGCGTATCGGCTTGTCGCACGGCGGCCCGGCGGCTGCTCACGCCGAGCTTGGCGTAGATGTTCTTTGTGTGCGTGCGCACGGTGTTCAGCGATACGGTCAGTTCGCGGGCGATCTCCGGCCCGCTGAGGTCGGTGCCGAGCAGGCGGAGCACATCAAGTTCGCGATCGCTCAGCCGGTCGACGAGAGGTAGCGGGGTTGCGGCGCGTGGCGCTGGGTCCTTTGGCGGCGCCGACAGCCGCTTGGCGTAGCCCGCCGACGGACTTCGCTTGTCCACGGCATCCAAGAGGGCGCGCAATGGCGGCCCCTCGTCGAGGAAGACCCTCACGTAGCCCTGGGGTTCGCCAAGTTGCAGCGCTCGCTCGAGCTGGGCGAGGGCTTCGACTCGATCCCCGCCGGCATCGCGGGCGAGAGCGAGGAGCACGAGGATCTGCATGGAGGCGCCTGCCCGTCCGCCGGCATCCGCCGCTTCCAAAAGCCGTTCGAGGAGGCCGACCGCGTCGTCGAGGAAGGCGTCGGATCGTTCGGCTCGGAACCGCGCCAACAGCACCCGTGCCAGGGTGAGGTGTTCGAACTCGCACAGGTAGTCGAGGTCGTCGTCGGCGGCGACGCCGCTCTCGCGCACCCATGCCATGGCGTCACCGACGCGGCCGTGCGTGGCCAGCAATCCGGCCCGCACGGCAGGGACCGGTCGGACACTGGGCGAGAAATCCGTGCTGTAGACCCGTTCGGACTCATCGAGCAGTTCGACGGCTGCGGCGAGGTCACCGTCGGCTTCGAGCAGGCGAGCCATCGCCAGTCGCCATCGGTATGGGTTCTGGGGAAGCCCGTTGTGCTCTCCGATTTCACGGCTCTTCTGAAGGTGCTCTCTGGCCGCAACGAGCTCGTTGCGCTCGCGGTGGATCTCGCTCAGTCCGACGTGCATGTCGGCCGTGCCGCGCAGCGGCGGGCCGCTCTGGCTCGTGCTGAGCTCCAAGGCGTCTGCGTAGACGCCAAAGGCGTCTCGGAGCCGGCCCTGCGCCAGCGCGAGGTCGGCGAGCGTGATCGAGCAACCGAGGACGTCGGCGAAATGGCCGGCGCGCTTCAGGCCGGCGACGGATCGGGAGTAGCCGTCGACGGCTCCGCCGATGTCGCCCCGCGTCCAAGAGGCAAGGCCGACGAGCGCAGCCGCCCCGGCCCGCTCGAGGTGGTTGTCGTCGGGCGCGATGTCGAGTGCTCGACGCCCGTGCTCGTCGGTGGCGTCCAGGTCGCCACGTGTCAACGCCAACGCGGCGCGATACATCTCGATCGCCGTCGGCAACGCCGGCAGCTGGTCCTCGTCGGCAACGACGACTTCAGCCCCTCGGGGACCACCTTCTGTCCTGAGCCTCAACAGCCGTTCCGCCTCGTCGAGGGTGGCCTCGGCGTCAGAGTCGAATTGGCCGATGGCCGCGAGCGCACCGATCCGGGCCACCATGAGCACAGGCCGCCGGCGGATGACCTGGTCCGGGATCCGCTCGAGCCAGTTGCGAAGGACCGATTCCTGTCGACCGCGACGCCAGGTGGGGATCGCAGTTTCGGTTACGTCGGCGGCGAGCTCGGGGTCACCTGCCTCCAGCGCATGGCGGATGGCGTCGGTCAAGTCGCCGTTGGACGCGAGCCAGGCGCTCGCTCGCGCATGGAGCTCTGGAAGCGCACTCGCGTGCTCGTCGAGGAGGTGCGCATGGAGGACGTCGCGGAAGAGGTGGTGGTACCGGTACCACTGGCGCCGGGGATCGAGCGGGACGAGGAACATGTTCGACCGCTCCAGCCGCTCCAGCGTGGCCTTCGACCCGTCACGGCCGGTCACCGCATCGCACAGTGGTCCGCTCAACCGGTAGAGGATCGACGTCTCGAGCAGGAACCGGTTGATCTCGGGCGGTATGCGGTCGAGCACCTCCTCTACGAGGTAGTCGACGACGTAGCGATCGTCACCGGCGAACCCGGCCACGAACGACGAGAGGTCGTCGCGACCTCGCATCGACAGCGACGCGAGCTGGAGTGCAGCGATCCAGCCCTCGGTGCGTCCTGCGAGCGTGGCAACGTCCTGGGCGGTGAGCGAGTCGCCGAGCTCGTGGTGAAGGTAGCTGCCCGCCTCGTCGAGGGTGAAGCGCAGGTCGGCGGCGCGTATCTCCAGCAGCTGGCCTGCGGCGCGGAGCCGAGCGAGGGGGAGCGGAGGGTCCACGCGGCTCGTGATCACGAGCCGGAGCTGCGCCGGCAGGTGCTCGACCAGAAACGCCACAGAGTCGTGGATCTCCTGCGAGTCGATGAAGTGGTAGTCGTCGAGCACCAAGACGACGTCCTCGGGCCCGGCGGACAGGTCGTTGATCAAGGCGGGCACGATCGCGGAGACCGCTGGCTCGGGTGCCCGGAGCAGCGCCATGGCGTTGGGGGCAAGGTGCTCTCGGATCGTGTGCAGCGCGGCCACTACGTACTCCCAGAACAAGACGGCGTCGTTGTCGCGCTTGTCGAGCGACAGCCATGCCAACGCCTTCCCGTCTGTGACGGCGCCATCGAGCCAGTCGACGACCGCGGTGGTCTTGCCGAACCCGGCGGGAGCAGACACGAGCGTGAGAGGGAACCTGTCAGCGAGCCCGAGTCGCTTGGTCAGACGCTCCCGAGGCATGCGAGCTCGGTGCACGGGCACGTGGAGCTTCGTCGTGAGCAACCGAGGCGGGAGCAACCCGCTCTGGCTGTTCATCGGGCGCCCTTGGCCGGTCTGGCTCTGAGGTGGGCCCGCTCGCCTTGCTTGCCAAACAGGCTGAGGAACTCGACCGCCTGTTCGTCTGCGGCCCCGAACCAGTGCGGTGTTCGAGTGTCGAACTCGGCCGCTTCTCCCGCCGTGAGGACGAGGTCCCGATCGGCGACAGCCAGGCGGAGCCGTCCGTCGAGCACGTAGAGCCACTCGTAGCCATCGTGGACCTTGAGCTCGGGCGAACGCCGGCGGCGGCCTGCCGGGATCACGAACTTGTAAGCCTGTATGCCCTCCCCTCGCCGCGTCAAAGGCAGCATCGTCATGCCTTCAGCTTTGATCGGTCGGAGATGGATCCGCGGGTCGCCGGTGGTCGGCGCATCGACGAGCTCGTCGAGCGTGACTCCGTACGCTCTGGCCAGCGGTAGCAGCAGTTCGAGCGTGGGCCGGCGAGCCCCGGACTCCAGCCGCGACAGCGTGCTGACCGAGATGCCGGTCTGCGCCGACACGTCGGCCAACGTCGTGTCTCGTTCCGTCCGCAGCCCCCGAAGCCGTTGCCCCACGCTCGAGAGCGCGTTCCCGAGGTCACCAGTCACGATCGGAAGTTTGCCATATTGGCAAGACCAGTTGCTATTGCAAGGGGCCGCTCGTACCCTTCGAACGGAGGTGGTTCTGATGGACGAACTGATGGCGAGCTACGACGTGATCGTGATCGGCGGCGGCGCCGCCGGACTCAACGGAGCATTGATGCTTGCCAGGTCCCGGCGTGCGGTCGCGGTCATCGACTCCGGACAGCCCCGCAACGCACCTGCCGACGGAGTGCACGGCCTCCTCGGCCACGACGGCCTCCCACCCCTCGAACTACTCGAACGCGGACGAAACGAAGTCCGCAGCTACGGAGGCCACGTCGTCGACGGAGAGGTAAGCAGTGCTGCCCGCGCCGACGACGGCTTCACCGTTACGTTGTCTGACGGTCGTACCGCGCTGACCCGCCGTCTACTGGTAACGACCGGTCTGGTGGATGAGCTGCCCGATGTGCCCGGTGTCAAAGCCCTGTGGGGCGGCGACGTTCTTCACTGTCCCTATTGCCATGGCTGGGAGGTGCGAGACAAGGCAATCGGGATCCTTGCCACCGGACCGAGGGCGATGCACGTCGCTCTCCTGTTCCGTCAGCTGAGCGCCGACATCACCTACCTCGCCCACGGTGCGCCGCCCGGCGAGGACGACGCAGAACAACTCGCAGCTCGCGGAATCGCCGTTCTCGACTCGCCGGTCGTCTCCCTGGAGCTCGGGAACGACCGCCTGGCCGGCGTGCGCCTTGCCGACGGCACCACCGTCGACCTCGATGCCCTCGTGGTGCTCCCGCACATGGTCGCCCGCGCCACCTTCCTGCGCGACCTCGGGCTGGCGACGAGCGAACATCCCTCCGGCCTCGGTGAGCACATCCCCGTGGACGCGACCGGGCGCACAAGTTTGCCGGGTGTCTGGGCGGCAGGGAACGTCACCGATGTCGCCGCTCAAGTCGGCGGAGCCGCCGCCGCCGGTGCGCTCGCTGGCGCGCAGATCAATGCCGACCTTGTAGCCGAGGACACGGCCATCGCCGTCAGCGCGTCCCGTGCTGTTCCAGTCGGAGGAGTCGCGGTGCCTTAGCCGACCTGCAGAGCCGACTCGGAACGACGAGCCCGTTCCGGGTGATGCCCACACCGAGCCCGCCGACGTGGCCAACTTCGGCCAGGTCCGCAACCTTCCCCAGATCCTCGCCGGGCTGCTGGGAGTGGTGGCGGCCGCCGCCCTGGCCTACCTGCTGGTGAGCCCGATCCGGCGACGCCGGAGGGACCTCGCCGTCCTGAGGACCC
>DATAQC010000069.1:0-16194 GCA_036264885.1 Acidimicrobiales bacterium
GGTGGCGGTGGGCGGCATGCTGTGGTCAGCGGTGGCCCGCCTCCGCCGGGGTCGCATCGGCGTCGTGCGCTGTGGGGCGTGCCGGCGTCCCATCTCGCGCGCCTACGCCCGCTGTCCCTGGTGCGATGAGCAGAGCTGAGGGGTCCTAGCCTCGGACCATGAACCGTCTGGCCGGCGAGACGAGCCCGTACCTGCAGCAGCACAAGGACAACCCCGTCGACTGGTACCCATGGGGTGACGAGGCCCTCGCCCGGGCCCGGGCCGAGGACCGGCCGGTGCTGTTGTCGGTCGGGTACGCGGCATGCCACTGGTGCCACGTGATGGCCCACGAGTCCTTCGAGGATCCCGCCACCGCCGCGGTCATGAACGAGCTGTTCGTCAACGTCAAGGTCGATCGTGAGGAGCGGCCCGACGTCGACGCCGTGTACATGGAGGCGGTCCAGGCCATGAGCGGCCACGGCGGCTGGCCCATGACCATGTTCCTCACCCCCGAGGGAAAGCCCTTCTTCGGCGGCACGTACTTCCCGCCCCGCGCCCGCCCTGGGCTGCCCGCTTTCGTCGAGGTTTGCCGGGCGGTGGCCGAGGCGTGGTCCGACAGGCGGGACCGCGTCACCGAGCAGGCGGCCGAGCTCAGCTCCGCCCTGGGTCGAATCGGCGACCTGGCCCCGAGCGGGGGGAAGCGCCCCGGTCCCGAGGCTTCGGTGGCCGCCCGAGACGCCCTCGCCGGCTCGTTCGACTCGCAATGGGGCGGCTTCGGTCGCTCGCCCAAGTTCCCCCAGCCCGACACCATCGAGGCCCTGCTCCGCCTCCACGCCCGCACGGGTGACCCCCAGGCCCTGGCCATGGCCACCACCACCCTCGACGCCATGGCCGCCGGGGGCATCTACGACCATCTCGGCGGAGGATTTCACCGCTACTCGGTCGACCGGCAATGGCTCGTCCCCCACTTCGAGAAGATGCTCTACGACCAGGCCCTGCTGGTGAAGGCCTACCTGCACGCCTGGCAGCTGACGGGCGAGGAGCGCCATCTCCAGGTCCTCACCGAGACCATCGAGTACGTGCGGCGGCAGCTGCGCCATCCCGAGGGAGGCTTCTTCTCCTCCGAGGACGCTGACTCCGAGGGTGTCGAGGGCAAGTTCTACGTGTGGTCGGCCGACGAGCTGGCAGCAGTGGCCGGACGCGACGCCGACGAGGCGGCGACGTGGTGGGGGGTGAGCAAGGCCGGCAACTTCCACGAGCCCGCCGGCGCGGGCGGCGGAGCCGCCGGTGCGGCAGTGACGGGCTCCAACATCCTCCACCGTCCCGTGCGGGGTGACCTGGTCAGGCCCGAGGGGGTCGAACGAGCCCGCCGGGCGCTCTTGGCGGCACGCGACGAACGGGTCCGACCCGGGCTCGACGACAAGGTCCTCACCGAGTGGAACGGCCTGTTCGTGTCCGCCCTGGCCGAGGCGGCGGCGGCCACCGGACGAGCCGACTGGCTGGCCGACGCCCGTACCGCCGGGGAGTTCCTCCTCCGGGCGCTGCGTGGCGACGAGGGCCGGTGGCTGCGCTCCTGGCACGGCGGCAAAGCGCAGCATCTGGCCTACGCCGGCGACTATGCGGCGCTGGTCGACGCCTTCACCAGACTGGGCGAGGCGACAGGCGAGGCGCGGTGGGTGACCGAGGCCCGGTCGGTGGCCGACGCCCTCATCGAGTTGTTCGCCGACGGGGCCAACGGCGGCTTCTTCACCACCGGGGCCGACGCCGAGCGGCTCATCACCCGGTCCAAGGACGTGCTCGACAACGCCCTCCCGTCGGCCAATGCCGTGGCCGCCGTCTCCCTTCATCGCCTGTCCGCCCTGGTCGGCGACGACCGCTATCGCCAACAGGCGGAGACCGTCGTCGCCCTCATGGCCGACACGCTGGCCGACCACCCCGCCGCCCTGTGCCACCTGCTCTGGGCCGTCGACCTCGGGGCATCGCCGATCGTGGAGGTGGCAGTGGTGGGAGACCGCCCCGACCTGGTGGCGGCGGTGCAACGCCGGTGGCTCCCGGACGCGGTGCTGGCCTGGGGTGAGCCCTACCCCTCTCCTCTGTTCACCGATCGCGACGACGGCCTGGCCTATGTCTGCCGGGACTACACGTGCTCGGCTCCCACCGCGAACGTCGACGACTTGCTGGCCCAATTGGACTCTTCGTCATAGCAGCCTCACCAGTGGCCACGGTGCACGACCTGATCGAATCGGCGGTGACCGCGGGCCACTGACGACGACGGACGGTCGGGGCGGGCGTAGCCCATGGCGATGGCCCCGACGGGTGCGTGACTGGAAGGTATGGCGAACCGGGCGCGCAGGCCATCGACGTCGGATACGGCGAAGAACAAGGCACCCAGTCCCTCGTCGACGGCGGTGAGCAGCATCAGTAGCGAGGCGAAGGCAGCGTCGACATGCCACCAGGGCACCGGCCACTCGCCGGCGCCGAGGTCGAGGTGGGCCTTGTCGGACTCGGCGTAGCGGGCCCGGTAGGCGGCCTGTGACGACAGGACGACGATCAACAACGGTGCCCTCATGACCCCCGGCCAGCCGGAGCGCGCCCGACCGCCGTCGTCGGGGGCCGACGCCGCCCAGAAGCTCCCGGTCTGCTCCGGGCCTTCGAGCACCATCAGGTCCCAGCCCTGGGTGAACCCGGCCGACGGGGCCCTGGCGGCGCTGGCCAGCACGCGCTCGACGACATCGGCGGGGACCGGTCGGGGTTCGAAATCTCTCACCATCCGTCGCCGCCGCAGCACTTCCCTGAGCTCCATGGCGACCATGATTGCCAGACTGGGGTGGCCTCGGCGTCACTTCGGCATTGGACCCTCACGCGACCATCCACCATTTCCCTCGTCGGGAGCGCCACGATTGGCGTATGCGAGCAGCCGTTTCGTGTCGGGTCGCGGTTGTCGGAGCTGAATTGCGAATGCTTGTTCTGGTCGCTGACGCCGGAGGATGCCTCGGGGTCGACCTCGACTCCGGCGCGTTCGTTCGGGCCAGATATCACGGTGAGCCGGGCCCGCTGGCGACCTTCGACGTGGTGAGCGCCCAGATCGCCGACGTCAACCATCCCATCGACGCCTCCCGGCCCGAGACCGTCCACCTCGACCAGCCCCCGGAGCAGATCGGGACGCTGTCGCCGCGCCGGGCCGAGCGCTGGCTCGAGCCGCTCCACCACCCGCGCCGCCGCAACCTCCTGGGTTTCCCCGGCGCCGCCGTGCCCTACTGGACCCTCAACGGCGACCAGCCCTCGCTCAGTCTGGTCGACGTCGTCGCCGGCCCCCGGGTGCACCGCGAGCCTCACCGGTACGAGTGCCGCTTCACCTGGCAGTCGATGCGCTACCACCTGCCCCTCGTCGACCGTGACCTGATCAAACGCCTCGACGGCGTGGGCTGGCCCTGGTACTCGAGTCGGGACCTCGCCTCGGTGATGGGCTGCCGGGTGCGGCGCCTGCTGGTGGCCCTCAGCCCCCCGCAAGGGGGCTATTGCTACAAGGTGGTCGCCGCCCTCCTCCCCGGCGCCTGACCGGCCCGGTGATTCAGTCGGCGAGGGCGGCCAGGCTCTCGGCCATGGCCCACCCGAAGGCAACCACCGCGTCGCCCCGGGAGCGGTCGAGCGAGGCGAAGAAGGCGGCCACGTCGTCGTCGACGGCTGCCGCCCCGTCGCAATCGAAGTCGAGCACGATGGCCCGGTCGCCGGTGCCCTCGAGCACCGAGGTGCGGTCGTCGACCCGTCCCTCGGCGCCGAAGCGCTTGGCCAGTCGCCTGGCCCACGCCCGCTCCTCACCGGTGGCCTTGTGGCCGGGCCGGGGGACGATGTCTTCCAAGCCGGCGAACGCGGCGAAGGCAGCGGGAGTGGCGAAACGGGTGCCCACCAGGACGTCCTCGTCGGGGAAGGCGAGCACCGCCCGGCGCAGCTGGTCGCCCATCAAGGCCTTCAGGACGGCCTGACAGCGTGGGCCCCGCTGGACCGACGCCAGGCCCACCAGCACGCTCGGCGTGCCCCCGATGCGCTCCAGGGTGCAAAACGAGAACCCCGCCAGCCTGCCGTTGTCGCTGACCTGGGTGACCAGGACCCATTCCTCGCACTGCTTGGACAGGAGCCCGACGTCCCAACCGACGTCGGCCTGCGCGCACAGGTCAGCCATCTCCGACAGCTCGGAGTCGCTGAGAGCGGTGCAGTCTTTGGTATCGACCTTGAGCGGCATCGGTGTTCCTGCACTCCAGTGTTCCACGGATAGGCCACGGCGAGCCCCTCTAGCCTAGGTCACCAGGGCGTTGGGCCCGAGCAAGACCCGCAACTCGGCGCACAGGCCGTTGCGGGAGTCGACCCGGAACTCGTCGGGGAGCCGCAGCACGGTGCGGTCGAAGTGCACCAGCACCTGCGACCCGCCCGGGTGGTCGACGAGGACCGACTTGAGCCGGCTCAGCAGCGACTCGGTGACGCTCGAGGAGCTGAGCTTGATGCGCACGGGCGGGTCGGCGTCGGAGGTGAGCTCGGGCCGCTTGATCTCGAGGCACACCAGCTTGGGCGGCTCCTCGCGGAGGTCGACCCTCCCCTTCACGCAGACGATGGCGTCGTCGGCCAGTAGCGAGCCGTACTCGACCATGGTGCGCGGGAAGACCATCACCTCGACGGCGGAATCGAGGTCTTCCAGGGTGAACACCGCCATGAGGTCACCCCGCTTGGTGTACTTGCGCGACAGGCCGGTGACTACGCCCCCGACCCATTTGCACTCGCCGTCACGAAGCTCTCGCAGATCGTTGATGACGCACTCCACGTGGCGCTTGAGCGAGCCCTCCATGTTGAGCAACGGGTGACTGCTCACGTACAGCCCCAGCATCTCCTTCTCGAAGGCCAGGCGCCGGGTGTCGTCGAACTCCACCGCCTCGATGGGCACGCGCTCGTCGTGCACGGGGCTGGCCCCGCCGTCGGTGGGATCGCCGAACAGGCTCATCACGCCGGCCTCGCGCTCACGCCGGCGGGCCAGCGTGCGATCGATGATGCGCTCGAAGGCGTTGAGCAGTCCCTGGCGGGGGTGCCCGAAGGAGTCGAACGCCCCAGCCTTGATCAGCGACTCGATCGACCGCTTGTTGAGGACGCCGGGGTCGACCCGCTCACACAGGTCGTAGAAGTCGGCGAACGCCCCGTTCGTGTCCCGCTCGGCCACGATGAGGCCGACAAGGCCCTCGCCCACGTTGCGCACCGCCGACAGCCCGAAGCGGATGGTGCCGTCGACGGTGGTGAAGTCCGACGATGACTCGTTGACGTCGGGGACGAGGACCTGGATGCCCTGCGTGCGGCACTCGGAGAGGTAGACGGCGCTCTTGTCCTTGTCGTCTTTGATGGACGTGAGCAGGGCGGCGAAGTACTCGACCGGGTAGTTGGCCTTCAACCAGGCGGTCTGGTAGGTCACCATGCCGTAGGCGTAGGCATGGCTCTTGTTGAAGGCGTAGTCGGCGAAGGGCTCGATGAGGTCGAAGAGCTTGGTGCCGAGGTCGGCGCCGTAACCGTTGGCGTCGCAGCCGGCCACGAACTTCTCCCGCTCCTTGGCGATGAGCGCCCGGATCTTCTTCGAGCACGCCTTGCGCAGGTTGTCAGCCTCCTGCAGGGAGTACCCGGCGAAGCGGGCTGCCACCTTCATGAGGAGCTCCTGGTAGATCATGAGCCCGTAGGTGTCGGCCAGCTCGTCGGCCAGGTCGGGGTGCAGGCACTCGATGGGCTTGCGAGCGTTCTTGCGGTCGGCGAAGTCGTTGTGCATGTTGGCCGCCATGGGCCCGGGCCGGTACAGGGCGATCAGGGCCCCGATGTCGTCGAACGAGGTCGGGGCCAGCGACCGCATGAGGGTCCGCATCGGCCCGCCCTCGAGCTGGAACACCCCGATGGAGTCGCCCCGGCGCAGCATCTCGTAGACCTTCTCGTCGTCGAGGGCGACGTTGTCGATGTCGGGGCGGGCTGCCGGTGCCTCCGGGCAGGCAGCCAGCGTCGACCGCTCGATCAGGTCGAGCGCCCGCTCGATGATGGTGAGGTTGCGCAGGCCGAGGAAGTCCATCTTCAGCAGACCCAGGTCGGCGACGCCGTTCATCTCGTACTGGGTCACGATGGGCGCGTTGGCGGCGTCGGTGCCCGACTCGGGCTTGCGCTGGACGGGCAGGTACTCGGTGAGCGGCTCGCGGGTGATGACCACGGCGGCGGCGTGGATGCCGTCCTGACGGCGCAGTCCCTCGAGGCCGCGGGCCACGTCGATGACCTTCTTTGCGTCCGGGTCGGTCTGGTAGATGCCCCGCAGCTCGGTGGCCACCTTGTAACCGTCCTCGTGGCCGGGCGTGACGTCGAGGCAGGCGGCGAGGGGGGTGTCGCGGCCCATCACGAGGGGTGGCATGGCCTTGGCGATACGGTCTCCGACGGCGTAGGGGTAGCCCAGCACGCGGGCGGCGTCGCGCACCGCAGCACGCGCCTTGATGGTGGAGAAGGTGACGATCTGGGCCACGTGGTCGGACCCGTACTTCTCCGCTGCGTAGCGGATCATCTCCCCCCGGTAGCGCTCGTCGAAGTCCATGTCGATGTCGGGCATCTCCTTGCGCCCGGCGTTGAGGAAGCGTTCGAAGAGCAGCCCGTAACGGATGGGGTCGACGTCGGTGATGCGCAGGCAGTAGGCGACGCAGCAGCCGGCGGCCGAGCCCCGCCCGGGCCCGACCCGGATGTTCACCTGGCGGGCGTGGCGGATGAGGTCCCAGACCACGATGAAGTAGCCGGACAGGCCCATGCCGGCGATCACCCCCAGCTCGGCCTCGACGCGCTGGGCCACCTCGGCGGGCACCGGGTCGCCGTAGCGCTCGACCGCTCCGGCCCAGGTGAGGTGGCGCAGGTAGTTCTCCTCGGCCTCCTCGGGCGTGGCGGCATCGAACCCCGGTGGCAGTTCGAACCGGGGCAGCTCGGGGTTGCCGAACTCGATCTCGACCTGGGCACGCTCGGCCACCAGCAGGGTGTTGTCACAGGCGTCGGGCACCTCGGCGAACAGGTGGCGCATCTCCGCCGCCGACTTCAGGTAGTGCTCGTTGCCCTCGAAGCGGAAGCGCTTGGGGTCGTCGATCGAGGCGCCGGTCTGCACGCAGAGCAGGGCATCGTGGGAGACGGCGTCGGCGCGGTGGGTGTAATGGCTGTCGTTGGTGGCCAGCAGGGGCGCGCCCAGGTTGCGGGCGATGGAGATCAGCTGGGGGTTGGTGCGCAGCTGGTCGGCGATGCCGTGGTCCTGGATCTCCACGAACAGGCTGTCGCGCCCGAAGATGTCCTGCAGCCGGCCCGCCAGCCTGGTGGCCTCGGCCTCATCGCCCTGGAGCAGGGCCTGGCACACCACTCCCCCGAGGCACCCGGTGGAGGCGATCACGCCCTCGTGATGGGCCTCGAGCAGCTCCCAGTCGACCCGGGGCTTGTACCAATAGCCGCTGAGATAGGCGGCCGAGGACAGCTTGAGGAGGTTCTTGTAGCCGGCGGTGCTCTCGGCCAGCAGGGTCAGGTGGTAGTAGAGCTTGTCGCCGGCGCCCGCCTCTCCCCCGGTGTCGTCGACGCGGCCCCGGCGCACGGGCCGGTCGAGCCGGCTGCCGCGGGCCATGTAGGCCTCGATGCCGATGACGGGCGTGACGCCCCTGGCCCGCGCCGCCCGGTAGAAGTCGAGGACCCCGTACATGTTGCCGTGGTCGGTGATGCCGATGGCAGGCTGGCCGTCGGCGGCGGCGGCTGCGATGACCTCGTCGACGCGCGAGGCGCCGTCGAGCATCGAGAACTCGGTGTGGGTGTGGAGGTGGCAGAAACTGCCCTCAGCCACCTGACCGGTCCTCGTGACCTGTTGACAACCTGGGGGAGAACGACACCGCTGTAATTCTGCCATGTTTCTGCGGCGGGCACCCGGGTCCTTCGACCGCGCCCGCCGCTGTCGACGGGGGCCCAGCCCCGTCGACGAAGCGGCCTGTGGGGATTGGTCCCGCTGTCCGGGGACTACTGCCGGGCGGTGTCCCGCAGGTAGTTGTAGATCGTGTCGGTCATGTTCTTCACACCGTGCTTCTTCTGGGCGTGAGCGATGACCTTGGCCTTGAGCTCCTCCTCGGAGCCGGCCCGGATCTTCCAGTTGCACCCTTCGGCGCCGGCCTTCCTGCAACTGTGCTCGTAAGTCATCGTGTTGCCCCCTCGTCGGTCAATCAGCACTGATCGACCTCAGCATCCCACGCCGAGGCCGGTTGCGCATGAGGCTTTGACTACAGGTAGGTGCCCGGCCTGGGGGCATCGGGGGCAGGGGGCAGGGCACGGTCGCGCATCTCCTCGAGCTGGGCCCGGGCGGCCATCTGCTGGGAGAACAGTGTGGCCTGGATGCCGTGGAACAGGCCTTCGAGCCAGCCCACCAGCTGGGCCTGGGCCACCCGCAGCTCGGCTTCGGAGGGGGAGGAGCTCTCGAACGGCGAAGAGAGCCGGTCCAGCTCGGCCCGCAGGTCGTCACCGAGGCAGGCGGACAGCTCTCGCACCGAGGTCTCGTAGATCTCGCGCAGCCGGCTGCGGCCGGCCTCGTCCAGGGGCGCCCGCCGCACCTCCTCGAGCAACTCCTTGGTCATGGTGCCGATGCGCAGGACCTTGGCCGGCGACTCGATGGCATCCCCAGGACGGTCCGGCCCGTCGACGACCTCGCCGGCGGCGGGGCCGGCCTGGTCGTCCGAGGTGGCGTCGTTGGCGGCGACGGGGCCAGGGCCGGCAGGGGCCAGCTCGTCGGGCGGCGCTGCCTGTTCGGTGGAGGTCGTGGGCTCGGTCATGAGAGGAGTCCTTTCTTGGGTGTCAGGCACTGGCGATCAGGCGGCGGCGCCGAGGAGGGGTACCCACATCTCGGCCGACGTCAACGAGCCGTGGCGGCTGCGCAGGCGGATCTGCCCGGTGTCGGCGGGGTCGAGGAAGGCCAACGGGCCCCGTGCCGCCAGCACCACGTCACCCAGCCGGGATTCGATGTCGGGGGTCAGGCGACCCCCGAACCACCCCTCGGCTACCGCCTGGTCCCGGGTGCGCACCCACGCCTGGTCGCCATGGCAACGACGCACGGCCGCCTCCAGGCGATCTCGACAGCCAGCCCGGGCGTGGATCCACCGGAACCGGCCCTCGCCCGACAGCAACGACGCCAGGTCCATGACCTCCCGCCGCAGGGCCACCACGTTGTCGCCGACGTCGACCTGACCGTGGTCAGCACACACGACCAGGGCGGCCCGGCGCGGTAACACCGCCAGCATGTCGGCCACCAGGTGGTCGGCGGCGGCGATCTCGGCCTCGTAGTAGCGGCCCAGGCCGTACTCGTGGGCGACCTTGTCGACGCCGTCGTAGTAGGCGTAGACGAAGTCGGCTCCTTCGCCCAGCTCACTGGCCACCCTGGTGACCAGCGTGGAGGGGACCCGGTACCCGAACAGGCGGACGCCGGCAAGGTGGGCACGGGTGAACCCCGTCTCGGCGAACTCGGCCCGGGTGACGACCGGAGGCTTGGTGCCCCCAAAGGGCTCGAGGCGCTGCATGGCCTCGGGCGGCACCGAGGTCCGGGCGTCGTCGCCCGCCATCGTCCGCCATCGCAGCACGTTGAGCACGTCGGTGCCCATGACCCGCATCCGGTAGCCGACCACGCCGTGGGCCGCCGGGTGGGCACCCGTGGTGAGCGAGGTGAGGGCGGTGGCGGTGGTCGACGGCGCCACGGTGGTGACGGCGCCGCCCTCCATGGCCGACAAGGTGGGGGCCAGCGACGCCCGCTCGGTGAGTTGGTCCCAGCCCAGCCCGTCGAGCACCAGCAGCACTACCTGGTCGGCGCCCGCCACCGAGGAGGGCAGCCATGCCGGCGCAGAGTGGCGGCGCCCCAGGATGGCGGGAACGACTCCGTCGAGGCACGCACCTCCGTAGTCGGGAACCAGCGGCTCCCCCCCCTCGTCCATCCGCGTCACCCTACCGGCGCCATCGTCGGGAAACCGCCGGCGACCATCTCACCCAATCGGGCGTGAAGCCGTACCATGGAGGGGGTGAGAGTCTCGACCAGGGGCGACTACGCCAGCCGGGCCCTCCTCTCCCTCGCCCTCCACGCCGGCAACGGCACCCCCACATCGGTGCGCGACATCGCCGAGCGTACGGGTCTGCCCCAGCCCTACCTGGAGCAGATCCTCCTGGCCCTCAAGGGCGCCGGGCTGGTCCGCTCGAAGCGGGGTGTGGGCGGGGGCTACGTGCTGGCCCGGCCGCCGGCGGAGATCACCCTCAGCCAAATCGTCAGCGCCGTCGACGGGCCCATCGTGGCCGGCGACTTCGGCGAGCCCCACCAGAACGGGGCCTGTGACCATGAGGGGCAGTGCGTCCTGCTGAGCGTGTGGGCCGACGTGGGCGAGCACATGCGCCACCACCTCGACTCGTTCACCCTGGCCGACATGACCAGCCGGGTGGAGACCACCCAGGCCCGGATGTCGTCGCCCGTCCTCACCGAGGATCAGCCCACGGTGAGCCCGGCGACCGTCGCCTCGTCCAGCTAGGCAGGCCGGGTCGGGGGGTCGTTGGCCTTGGCTGTCTCCTCCGGGCGCACCCCCCGGAGCTGGGCGGTCGGCGGGACGGCGGCGGCGGCGCCCACGTCGACCAGGCGGACCTGGCCCGATGCGGCCACCGCCTGCAGGGTGGGCGCCGGGGCCTGGACGACCACGCCGAACACCAGTGGGCCGTCGGGCTTGACGGCGTCGAGGAGCTTGTCGATGCGGGCGATCTCATCCTGGTAGAAGGCCTTGAACTGGGGGTCGTCCACGGTTGGCACGAGCTGTTGCATCTGGTCACGGTCGCTGCGCTTGTCGGCCACCTGGGCGTTCACCCAGTCGCTCATGGTGCCGGTGACGACACTGGGGAGGCCGCCGGGGATGGCCGCCAGCAGTCCGACGACCTTGGCCTGACCCACTGCGGCGCGGGCCTGGGCCTCGTTGACATATCCGGGAAGCGACACCACGGCACTGCGGTCGCCGGTGGCCGCGGCCAGGGCAGTGACGCGTCCGGCCAGGTAGGCGGGCAGGTCTTCACCGGGCTGGGGCCCGATTGTCTGCGGGCCGGTGGCCTTGACCGAGACGGTGCCGCCGGTCTTTTCGGCGCTCCGCCAGTGGGTGACGGTGATGGCGAGGAGACCGCCGAGTCCCACCACCACCAGGCTGGCGGCGAACAACAGCAGGACTCGCCGGGCGGTCGCCTCGTCGTCGGCGACGGGAAACCGGGGATCAGTGGAGAAGCTCACGCACTTCCTCGAGGTCGGGCGGCAGCGGCGAGGTCCAGCGGCGGAGCTCCCCAGTGGCCGGGTGCTCGAACCCGAGCTCGAAGGCGTGCAGGAACGGCCGGCTCACCCGTAGCTGCGGGCGGGCCCCACCATACCGGACGTCCCCCACCACGGGGTGACCGATGGCGGCCAGGTGGACGCGCACCTGGTGGGTGCGGCCCGTCTCCAGCCCACAGGCCACGACGGTCACCGGGGCGGGGTCGACATGGCGCGACACCACCTCGTATCGCGTGCGGGCCGCCCGCCCGTCGGCCGACACCGCCATCTGCGTCCGGTCCCGCTGCGACCGGCCGACGGGCGCGTCGATGAGCCCGACGGGCGCCTCGACGGTGCCCCACACCAGGGCCAGGTAGCGGCGCTCGACGGTGCGGGCCGCCAGCTGGGCGACGAGGGAGGTGTAGGCCGCCTGGGTGCGGGCCACGGCCAGCAGCCCTGACGTGCCCGAATCGAGGCGATGGACGATGCCCGGCCGCATGGGCTGACCGACGAAGGCGATCTCCGGCCACCGGGCCACCAGTCCGTGGACGAGGGTGCCGGTGGGATGACCCGCCCCAGGGTGGACGATGAGACCGGCGGGCTTGTCGACGACGATCACATCGTCGTCGACGGCCACCGCGTTCACCTCGACGGTCGGGTCGGCCTCGATGGTCGCCGGCTGGCTGCGGTCGCCCAGGTCGACCTCGATCACCTCGCCCTCGACCACCCGGTGGGCTCGCACGGTGGCCACCCGCCCGCTCACCTGCACACCTCCGGAGGTCACCAGGTCGGCCACCTGACGCCGAGGCATGTCCCAGAGCAGGGCGATGACGCGGTCGAGGCGCTCGCCCGCCAGCGTCCGCGTCACCTCGGCAGTCGCCTGCGTCGCGGTCATCGCACTCACCGGGGTCGGTGGGTCGGTCACGGCTGTTGGGACCTCCATCCCGACCACAGGAGCAGCAGGCACCCACAGGTGATGGCGGCATCGGCAAGGTTGAACACCGGCCACCATCGCAGGTCGACGAAGTCGACGACCGCACCCCGCAGGAGGCCGGGCGAGCGAACCAGGCGATCGACGAGGTTGCCCAGTGCCCCGCCCAGCACCAGACCGGCGGCGAGGGCCAGGCCGGGGCGAGCGATCACATCGGCGCGGGTGACGAGGGCCACGACCAGCACCAACGCCCCGAGGGCGAGGAACGGCACCAACGCGCCGCCCAGTCCGAAGGCGCCGGCGGTGTTGCGGGTGAGGGCGAACCGGACAGGCCCGACGACGTCGACGGGCCCGTCGGCCAGGTCGTGCATGGCCCAGGCCTTGGTGAGCTGGTCGAGGGCCACGACCGCCAGCGCGCCGCCGACGACCAGGGCGTTGCGCCTCGTCCTCCACAACGATCCCGGGTCGCCACCTAGGGGCCGCTCGGGCCCTGTCCCCCGCTCGAGGGGCCGCTCGGGCCCGTCGACCTGGTCGGCCTCAGCGACGAGAAAGCCCCCCGCTCTTGCAGCCGACGCACAGGGCGGCCGAGGGCATGGCCTTGAGGCGGGCGCGCGGGATCGGCTGTCCGCACCGCTCACAGGTGCCGTAGGTGCCGTTGTCGAACTTGGCCAGGGCCAGGTCGATGTCGTCGGCGGTGGCCCGAGCCTGGGCCGACAGCGCCAGGTCGCGCTCGCGCTCGACGTTGAGGGTGGCGCCCTCTCCGGACTCCTCGTCGAACTGGGTGTCTCCCGGCTCCATGTCCTCGGCCAGCTGCTCGGCCTCGGCGCGCAGCGACTCGGCTTGACGCAGCACCGCTTCCTTCTCGCTCAACAGCAGGGCCCGCTGCTCGTCGAGGAAGCGGTCGGTGGTGGCGCTCCCACCCTTGGTGGTGGCCGACGACGCCCGTGGTCGACGAGGCGCCTTTGCCGCCCCGGACCTGGCGACGGGGGCCTTCTTGGTGACGACTGCGGTCTTGGGTAGCTTCGCCATGGCGCACCGGCTTGATGATGAGGTGGATGTGGGGAACGGCGAACGAGCGGGACGGAACGTCCTGGAGGGCACCCGCGAACGGGGCCTCGGAGCCGCGGATCCTAGCAGGCAGGCCGTTCTTATCTACGCCCGGTTTGACGGTTTTCCGGGCCCGGTCCCCCGGCACCGTCCTCCACCGCCCGCTCGAGTTGCCGGCGGAAATCGTCCAGGTCGACGCCGACGAGCTTGAAGCGCTTGTCCGGGCTCTTGGCCCCACCGACCAGCTCCACCGACGTGGCGGCGAACGAGGAGGTCAGGAGGCTGGCGCACGCCTCGTTGGCCCGTCCCGCCTCGGGTGGCACCGCCACCCGCACCTTCAGGGCCGATCCGTGACGGCCGACCACGCTCGTGCGCCCGGCGCCAGGCTGCAGGTGGACGTTGAGCACGACGGCATCGTCTCCGGCCGTCGTGTACAGCTCGTCGAGGCTCATGGACCGCTTTCTAGCCGCCTCGATGACCCACCTGCGGGACTGGCCGTATCGTAGGGCCCCGTGCCCTTCGGACCCATCGACAGCCAGGCCGACTTCGTCGCCCTCGAAGAGCGCGTCCTGGCCCGCTGGCGGGCGTCGGGACTGCCGGCGGCGGTGGCCGCCTCGCGGGCCGGCGGGCCGCCCTGGGTGTTCTACGAGGGCCCGCCGACGGCCAATGGCCGTCCCGGGCTTCACCACGTATGGGCACGGGCGTTCAAGGACGTCTTCCCCCGGTTTCGCACCATGTCGGGATTCGATGTCCCCCGCAAAGGGGGGTGGGACTGCCACGGGTTACCCGTCGAGATCGAGGTCGAAAAGGAGCTGGGCTTCACCCGCAAGGGCCAGATCGAAGACTATGGCATCGGCCGTTTCAACCAGCGGTGCCGGGAATCGGTCCGCCGTTATGTTCAGGACTGGGCTGCCCTCACCGAGCGCTCGGGCGTGTGGATCGACACCGACGACGCCTACTGGACGCTGTCCGACGACTACGTCGAGTCGGTGTGGTGGCTGGTCAAGCGCCTGCACGACGAGGGCCTGCTCTACGAGGGCCACCGGGTCAGCCCCTACTGCCCCCGCTGCGGCACCGCCCTGTCGTCCCACGAGCTGGGCCAGCCGGGCGCCTATCGCGACGTCACCGACGCCTCCGCCTACGTGCGCTTCCCGCTCACCGACGCCGACGTCGACCTGGCGGTGTGGACGACCACCCCGTGGACCCTGGTGTCCAACGTGGCCGCCGCCGTGGGGCCCGACGTGGACTACGTGCAGGTCGCCGACCCCGACGGGGGCCGCGACCTGATCCTGGCGGCGGCGCGGGTGGCCGACGTGGTGGGCCAGAGCACCGAGGTGCGAGCGCGGTTCACCGGAACCGAACTGAGCGGGCGCCGGTACCGGCGGCCCTTCGAGCTGGTCGACGTTGACGAGCGGGCCCAGCGGGTGGTGACGGCCGCTTTCGTGGCCACCGACGAGGGCACGGGCATCGTGCACCTCGCCCCCGCCTTCGGGGCCGACGACATGGACGCCGCCCGCGAATGGGACCTGCCGGTGGTGAACCCCGTGGTCGGCGACGGCACCTTCGACGAACGCATCACTCCCTGGGCGGGGCGCCGGGTGAAGGAGACGGACAAGGAGGTCATCGCCGACCTGGCCTCCCGGGGGCTGCTCCTGAAGGAAGAGCCCTACCTGCACGCCTACCCCCACTGCTGGCGTTGCGGCACCGCCCTGCTCTACTGGGCCAAGACCTCGTGGTTCGTACGCACGTCGCAGCGGCGCGCCGACCTGCTGCGCGAGAACGAGCGGGTCAACTGGTTTCCCGACCACATCAAGCACGGGCGCTTCGGCGACTGGTTGGAGAACAACGTCGACTGGGCCCTGTCGCGCGACCGCTACTGGGGCACACCGCTGCCGATCTGGCGGTGCGACGCCGGCCACGACACCTGCGTGGGCTCGGCCGCCGAGCTCGGCCGCCTGGCCGGCCATGACCTCGACCCCGTCGACCTCCACCGTCCCGCCGTCGATGAGGTGAAGATCGCCTGCCCCGCACCGGGGTGCTCATCGGTCGGCCGGCGCCTGCCGCCGGTGCTCGATGCCTGGTTCGACTCGGGCTCCATGCCGTCGGCCCAGCACCACTTCCCGTTCGCCGCCTCCCGGGACGGCGCCAGCCCCGACACACCGCAGGCCTTCCCCGCCGACTTCATCTGCGAGGCCATCGACCAGACGCGCGGCTGGTTCTACTCCCTCCTCGCCGTCAACACACTGGTGTTCGACAGCACGCCGTTCCGCAATGTGGTGTGCCTGGCCCACATCGTCGACTCCGACGGCCAGAAGATGTCCAAGAGCAGGGGCAACGTCATCGACCCGTGGGACGTCATCGGGGCCCACGGTGCCGATGCCTTGCGCTGGTACTTCTTCTCGGCCGGGTCGCCGTGGACCAGCCGGCGGGTCTACGAGGACGGCATCCGCGAAGCCGCCCGCCGCACCCTCGTCACCCTGTGGAACGTCTTCTCCTTCTTCGCCACCTACGCCGACATCGACGGGTGGACGCCACCGCCCCCGGAGGCGGCGCCAGCGCCGGCCGAGCACCTGCTCGACCGCTGGGTGCTGGCCCGGTTGGACGCCACCGTGCAGTCGGTCACCGACACCATGAACGGCTTCGACGCCCTGGGCGCCACCACCTCCCTCGCCGAGTTCGTCGACGACCTGTCGAACTGGTACGTCCGGCGGTCGCGACCGCGCTTTTGGGGTGCGGCGGCCGACGGTGGGTCGGCCCACGCCACCCTGCACCGGTGCCTGGTCACCACCGCCCAGCTCCTGGCCCCCTTCTGTCCCTTCCTCGCCGACGAGCTGTACGTGGCCCTGACCGGCGAGGAGTCGGTGCACCTCACCGACTGGCCCGGAGCCTGCGGGGCGCCCTCCTCGGCCCCGGCGGCAGCCGT
>DATAQC010000078.1:0-36471 GCA_036264885.1 Acidimicrobiales bacterium
CGACGTGGTGGGGGTGGCCCATCTGGGGCGACGGCCCACCGCTCACCAACAGACGGCACTCGAGTGGCTGTACCCGACGTGTGCGGTCGAGGGCTGCAGTGCGGTGGCCCGCCTGGAGATGGACCACCGCCACGACTGGGCGACCACCCACGTCACCGTGTTGTCGTTGATCGACCGATTGTGCTCCCACCACCACCGGTTGAAGACCCGGCAGAACTGGGGCCTGGTCGAGGGCCGGGGCAAGCGGGCGTTCGTGCCGCCCGGCGATGCCCGCCACCCCCGACATGGCAAAGGAGGGGAGCGGGCACCTGCCCCGGCGGCGACGGGGCCACCGTGACCCAGCCGCGGGGGAGGGTCCAGCTCATAGCCGGACCTTTTTCGAAGTGAACCGACCGGCGGAATCCACCGTCGCCCCGGGCCTCAGCGACCCATCGACGCGGCGCCGTCTCCGGGCCGGCGAGTCGCCCCTATACTCCGAAACCCGGTGAAGAGCACGTTCGAAACCCTCGACGACAACAAGGTCAAGCTCTCGGTCGAAGTCGACGAGAGCGAGGTCGACAAGGCTGTCGACGCCGCCTTCCGCAAGCTGGCACGCGAGGTGCGCGTTCCCGGATTCCGCCCGGGCAAGGCGCCCCGCCGCCTCCTCGAGGCCCGCCTGGGCACCGAGACGGCCCGGCAGGAGGCGATCCGCGAGGCGCTTCCCGACTACTACGAGAAGGCGCTCCAGGAGAACGACGTCGAGCCCATCGCGCCTCCCGAGATCGAGATCACCGCCGGCCGCGACGCCGGTCCGGTGACCTTCGACGCGGTGGTGGAGGTCATGCCCCACATCCGGGTGGTCGGCTACGAAGGCCTGCGGGTGGCCCTGCCCGGCCTCACCGTCACCGACGAAGAAGTCGACGCCCAGGTCGACCGCCTGCGCGACCAGTTCGGCGAGCTGCGCACCGTCGACCGCCAGGCCCGCGCCGGTGACCACGTTTCCATGGACCGCAAGGTCACCCGTCACGACGAGGTCCTCCTCAGCGCCGACGACGAGCTCTACGAGGTGGGCAAGGGCACCATCGTGGCCGAGCTCGACGACGAGCTGCGAGGGGCCAAGGCCGGTGACATCCTCAAGTTCAACGCCGCCGTGGCCGGCGAGGGCGAGGTCACCTTTCAGATCCTGGTGAAGGAGGTGCGCGAGAAGATCCTGCCCGAGCTCACCGACGAGTGGGCGGGCGAGGCCTCCGAGTTCGACACCGTGGCCGAGCTGCGCGAGAACCTGCGCGAGCAGAGCGAGGCGGTCAAGCGCCTGGAAGCCGCCCTGGCCGTGCGCGACCGGGTCATCGACGCCCTCGTCGAGCTGGTCGACGACGAGATGCCCGAGGCACTGATCGCCTCTGAGACCGAGCACCGCATCGAGATGCTGTCCCACCGCCTCAGTCACCAGGGCATCGACCTCGACGTGTTCATGCGCGCCACCGGCCAGTCGCGTGAGGACCTCCTCGCCCATCTGCAGGCCGAGGCCATCTCGGCGGTCAAGGCCGACCTGGCCCTGCGCTACGTGGCCGAGACCGAGGAGATCGAGGTCACCGACGACGATGTCGAGGCCGAGATGGCCAACCTGGCCGAGCGCCAGAAGGTCACTCCCGAGGTCATGCGCCGGCGACTCGAGCGCGAAGACCGACTCTCGGAGGTACGCTCGGGCATACGGAAGTCGAAGACCCTGGAGTGGTTGATCGCCCACACTGAGTATGTCGATGACGAGGGCCGGGTGATCGATCGGTCCGAGCTTGAACAGTCCAGGTCGACGACATCAGACGAGACGGAGACCCCCGAGTGACCCAGGGAAGCCCATGATCGAGCCCGTGTACAACTACATCGTCCCCACCGTCATCGAGCAGACCAACCGGGGCGAGCGGGCCTACGACATCTACTCCAAGCTGCTCAAGGAGCGCATCATCTTCCTGGGTACGCCGATCGACGACACCGTGGCCAACCTGGTCATGGCCCAGCTGCTGCACCTCGAGGCCGAGGACGCCGACAAGGACATCAACCTCTACATCAACTCCCCGGGCGGCGAGATCACCGGGCTGTTCGCCATCTACGACACCATGCAGTTCATCAAGCCCGAGATCGCCACCTACTGCATGGGCCAGGCCGCATCCGCGGCGGCGGTGCTGCTGGCGGCGGGCACCAAGGGCAAGCGTCACTCGCTGCCCCACGCCCGCATCCTCATCCACCAGCCCTACGGGGGGGCCGGGGGCCAGGCGGCCGACATCGAGATCCAGGCCAAGGAGATCTTGCGCATGCGCGAGCTCCTCGAGCGGGTGCTGGCTCACCACACCGGCCAGACCATCGAGAAGGTCGGCAAGGACACTGACCGCGACTTCATCATGAGCGCCGACGAGGCGAAGGAGTACGGCCTCATCGACGAAGTGATCCTGACGCGCGAGCTGGATGAGGTTCCCCAGGTCGCAGGCGTCAGCTGAGGCTGAGGGGGAGCGGGTGGCCAAGTTCGGAGACGGTGGAGACCTTCTGAAGTGCTCCTTCTGCGGGAAATCGCAGAAGCAGGTGAAGAAGTTGATCGCCGGACCCGGCGTGTACATCTGCGACGAGTGCATCGATCTGTGCAACGAGATCATCGAAGAGGAGCTGTCGGAGACCTCCGAGGTCCACTTTGACGAGCTCCCCAAGCCTCGGGAGATCTACGAGTTCCTCAACGACTACGTGATCGGCCAGGACCAGGCCAAGAAGATCCTGTCGGTGGCCGTGTACAACCATTACAAGCGGGTGCAGGTCGGGGGCCACGCCGACGCCGACGTCGAGTTGGCCAAGTCCAACATCCTCCTGCTCGGCCCCACCGGCTGTGGCAAGACGCTGCTGGCCCAGACCCTGGCCCGCCTGCTCAACGTGCCGTTCGCCATCGCCGACGCCACCGCCCTCACCGAGGCCGGCTACGTGGGTGAGGACGTCGAGAACATCCTTCTCAAGCTCATCCAGGCGGCCGACTACGACGTCAAGAAGGCCGAGACGGGCATCATCTACATCGACGAGATCGACAAGATCGCCCGCAAGAGCGAGAACCCGTCGATCACCCGCGACGTGTCCGGCGAGGGTGTGCAGCAGGCACTGCTGAAGATCCTCGAGGGCACCACCGCATCGGTGCCTCCCCAGGGCGGGCGCAAGCACCCCCACCAGGAGTTCATTCAGATCGACACCACCAACGTGTTGTTCATCTGCGGTGGCGCCTTCGCCGGCATCGAGAAGATCATCGAGAACCGCACCGGTCACAAGGGTGTCGGTTTCGGCGCCGACCTGCGGCGAACGGCGGAAAAGAACGTCGGCGTCATCCTGTCGAAGGTGCTTCCTGAAGACCTGCTGAAGTTCGGCCTCATCCCCGAGTTCGTCGGACGGTTGCCGGTCATCGGGGCGGTGTCCAACCTCGACAAGGAGGCGCTCGTGCGCATCCTCGTCCAGCCCAAGAACGCCCTGGTGAAGCAGTACCGCAAGTTCTTCGAGTTCGACGGCGTGGAGCTGGAGTTCAACGACGACGCCCTCGAAGCGGTGGCCGAGCAGGCCCTGCTGCGGGGCACCGGGGCCCGGGGGTTGCGGGCCATTCTCGAAGAGGTCCTGCTCAACGTCATGTACGACCTCCCCAGCCGCAGCGACATCGGCAGATGCGTCATCGACCGCTCGGTCGTCCTGGAGAAGGTCAACCCCACCCTGGTGCCCCGCACCGAACCCGAGCGTTCGACGCGCCCCCGCCGGGCGGCCTCATAGTCGACAACGGTCCTCCTATCGCGGGGAGCCGTCAGAGAAGGAGACGCTAATGGGAAGAACGGTGAAGTACGCGGTCGTGGCTGCTGTCGTCGGCGGTGGCGTGGTGGTCGTGAAGTCGATGCGCAGCTCCGAGCCCAACGCCGATTTGCCCCGCCAGGCGGCCACCGCCGCCGGTGCCGCGGCCGTGGCCGGCGGCCTGACCGGGCTGGTGCTCGACCGGCGCGGTCGCCGGCGGGCGAGTCGCAGGGCGGCCAAGGCAGTCAAGCGGTCGGCCGCCATCTCCCTCGGCCTGGCCGAGGTGGCCCGAGCGGCGGGGCCCGCCTTCGACGCCACCTCCAAGCGCACCCGCAAGGCTGCCGCCAAGGCGTCCAAGTCGGCCCGCAAGCGCGCCGACAAGGCGGCCAAGGTAGCTCGCAAGCGGGCCGGCAAGGCTGCGGGCGTGGCCCGTGCCCGAGCCGTGAAGACGGGCTCGTCGGCCCGCCGGCAGGCCGGCCGCGCCGCCGAGGCCGCCCGCCCCACCGTGGGTGTGGCGGCCGAGAAGGCCCGTGAGCAGGCGGCTCGGGTCGCCGAGGTGGCGCTGCCCCGCATCGAGCAGGCGGCCGACGTGGCGCGGGCCCAGGCGTTGCGCTTCGGCGCGCCGGACTCGACCCGGTTGGCCAGCTGAGCCACCCGGGCGGCGGCGACCCGGCACTCCCCCCCGGCCGACTTCCGCGCCCCGTACCCATGGACCTCGACGGCGCCATGGCCTTTCTGGCCGACCACATCAGCCTCGAGAGCGACCCGTCGGCGGCCGGGGCCCGGCGGCGCCTCGATGGCATCCGTGGTCTGGTGGCGCTGACCGGCGACCCGCAGTCGGCCTACCCGGCCCTGCACCTGACGGGCACCAACGGCAAGGGCTCGACGGCGCGGATGCTCACCGCCCTGCTCGTCGAGCGGGGCCTGTCGGTGGGCACCTACACCAGCCCGCACCTGCAGCGGGTCAACGAGCGCATGTCGTGGAACGGCGTGCCCATCTCCGACGACCACCTGGCGGAGGTGGTGGCGGCCATCGCCGACATCGAGCCCCTCCTCGACGGTCGTCCCACCCATTTCGAGGTGCTCACCGCCGCCGCCCTGCGCTGGTTCGCCGACATCGCCGTCGACGCCGCGGTGGTCGAGGTCGGCCTGGGCGGGCGCTGGGACGCCACCAACGTGGTCGATGCCGACGTGGCCGTCGTCACCAACGTCAGCCTCGACCACGCCGAGACCATCGGCCCGCTCCTGAGCGACATCGCCGCCGAGAAGGCCGGCATCGTCAAGCAGGGGACGACCCTGGTGCTGGGCGAGACCGATCCCGAGCTCACGCCCATCTTTCACGCTGCCGCCGCCGACGCCGGCGCCTCGGCGGTGTGGGAGCGCGGCGTCGACTACGGCTGCTCGGCCAACCGCCTTGCCCACGGTGGCCGGGTGCTCGACCTGTGGACGCCGGGCGCCCGCTACGACGAGGTCATGGTCCCTGTCCACGGTGCCTTCCAGGGCGACAACGCCGCCGCCGCCCTGACCGCCGCCGAGGCCTTCTTCGGCTCCGCCCTCGACGCCGAGGTGGTGGCCGACGCCTTCGCCGGAGTACGCCTGCCGGGGCGCCTCGAGGTGGTGGCCCGCTCGCCCCTGTGCGTCCTCGACGGGGCCCACAACCCGGCCGGGGCGGCGGCTTCCTTCGCCGCCCTCGAGGAGACCTTCGCCGGCGTCCAGGGACGGATCCTGGTGGTCGGCCTGCTCGGCGGTCGCGAGCCGGCGGAGATGCTGGTGGCCCTGGGCGCCGCCACCTGCCGCTTGGTGGTGGCCTGCCCGCCGCCGTCGCCCCGGGCCCTCGACCCCCAGGTCGTGGCCGCCGCCGCTGCGGGCCTGGGCGTGGACACCGAGGTGGCCGACTCGGTGCCCGAAGCGGTTGCCCTGGCGCTCGGCCTGGCCGCACCCGAGGAGATGGTCGTGGTGAGCGGGTCGCTCTACGTGGTGGGTGCGGCCCGGGCCGCCCTCGTCGGCGACGGCCTCCCGGCCCGGTAGCCTGCGGCTCCCATGGAGCGAACCCTCGTCATCGCCAAACCCGACGCCGTCGAACGCCGCCTGGCGGGCGAGATCGTCGGCCGCCTGGAGGCCAAGGGCTTGAGCCTGGTGGCCGTCGAGCTGCGCACCATCGACGCCGCCACCGCCGAGACGCATTACCGCGAGCACCGGGACAAGCCGTTCTTCGCCGACCTGGTGCGCTTCATCACCCGCAGCCCGTCACTGCTGATGGTCGTCGAAGGGCCCGAGGCCACCGTCGCCATGGTGCGCAAGCTGATGGGCGCCACCAACCCGGCCAACGCCGACATGGGCACCATTCGCGGCGACCTGGCCACCGAGACCACAGAGAACCTGGTCCACGGAAGCGACAGCGCGGAGTCCGCCGAGCGGGAGATCGAGCTGTTCTTCCCGGCTCTCTGAGTGCCGCGGGTTGTGGCGGGCTACCCGAAGGCCTAGCCTGGCGTCGACCGCACCCTCGGCGTGGAGCCTGCTCGAATGTCCGACAACTTCTTCGCCGCCTTCCTGGGTCGTGACATGGCCGTCGACCTGGGCACCGCCAACACCCTGGTGTACATCCGGGGCAAGGGCATCGTCCTCAACGAGCCGTCGGTGGTCGCCGTCAACGTGAAGGACGGCCGGCCCCTGGCCGTGGGCCTCGAGGCCAAGCGCATGATCGGGCGCACGCCGAGCCACATCCAGGCCATCCGGCCCCTCAAAGACGGGGTCATCAACAACTTCGAGATCACCGAGAAAATGCTGCGCTACTTCATCCACCGGGTGCACCAGCGGCGCTTCGCCAAGCCCCGGATGGTGATCTGCGTCCCGTCGGGCGTGACCGGCGTGGAGAAGCGGGCCGTGCAGGAGGCCGCCGAGTTCGCCGGCGCTCGCAAGACGCCGTTCATCATCGAAGAGCCCATGGCGGCGGCCATCGGCGCCGGGCTGCCCGTCCACGAGCCCACCGGCAACATGGTGGTCGACATCGGCGGCGGCACCACCGAGGTCGCCGTCATCTCCCTGGGCGGCATCGTCGTCAGCCAGTCGGTGCGCATCGGTGGCGACAAGCTCGACCAGGCCATCATCGCCTTCATCAAGAAGGAGTACTCCCTGGCCCTGGGCGAGAGCACGGCCGAGGAGATCAAGATCGCCCTCGGGTCGGCCTACCACCTCGAAGAAGAGGTCAGAGCCGAGATCCGCGGCCGAGACCTGGTCACCGGCCTGCCCAAGACCATCGTCACCAGCACCGAGGAGGTGCGCGAGGCGCTGGCCGAGCCGGTCAGCTCCATCGTCGACGCGGTCAAGACCACCCTCGACAAGACGCCCCCCGAGCTGGCCGCCGACATCATGGAGCAGGGGATCGTGCTCACCGGCGGCGGTGCCCTACTCCACGGGCTCGACGTCCGCCTCCAGCACGAGACCGGCATGCCGATCGTCATCGCCCGGGACCCGTTGCACTCGGTCGCCATCGGCTCGGGTCAGTGTCTCGAGGAGTTCAACGTCCTCCGGCAGGTGCTGGCCAACTCCGGCGAGCGATGATCGTTTCTCCTCGCAAGCGGAGCTTGCCCGGCCCGTCTTGACCGCCCGGCAACTGCACCGGGTCGCCGCGCGTCGCGAGCCCTAGCGGCGCATGGCCGTCTACCGCCGTTCGCGGCGTCACCGTTTCTTGCTGGTGCTGTTGGTGCTCAGCTCCATCACCGTCATCACCCTCGACTTCCGAGGCCAGAGCGGTGGCCTCCTCGACAGCGTGCGCAACAGCGCCCGCGACGCCTTCGCCCCCGTGCAGTCGGCGGCCGACAGGGTCTTCAACCCCGTCGGGGACTTCTTCGGGGGAGTCACCCGCTACGGGAGCCTCAAGGCCGAGAACGCCCGCCTGCGCGACCAGCTGTCCGAGGCCCGCGGCGAAAGCCTGCGCCAGGCCGGGGCAGAGCGCGAGCTCGAGAACCTGCGCGCCCTGCAGGACCTGGCCTTTGCTCCCGGCATGGCCGCCGAATCGGCGCGGGTCGTGTCCACCGGCCCCTCCAACTTCCAGCTCACCGTCACCATCGACAAGGGCAGCGACCAGAAGGTGGACAAGGGCATGCCCGTGGTCACCGGCGCCGGCCTGGTGGGCCGGGTGGTCGACGTGTCGCGCTCACGGGCGACGGTGACTCTCGTCACCGACCGCTCGTCCAACGTGGGCATCCGGTTCCAGTCGTCGGGCAGCCTGGCCATCGCCCGGGGCGCGGGCGCGGGTCGGCCCCTGCCCGTCGACCTGGTCGACGTGAACACCCCCGTGGCGCCCGGCGAGGCGGTCGTCACCAGTGGGCTCCAGGACAGCGTGTTCCCCCCCGACATCCCCGTCGGCAGGGTGCGGGCGTCCAAGGTCCAGGCCGGCGCCCTGTCCCAGGACGTCACCATCGACCCGGTGGTCGACTTCACCCGGATCGAGTTCGTGAAGGTCCTCCTGTGGAAGGGCCAGCCATGACTGCCGACGCCCGATTTCGGGTACCGCTGGTCATACTGACCGCTCTCATCGTCGACATGTCGGTGCTGAGCCGGGTCCGGGTGGCGGGCACCATGGCCGACCTCATGCTGCTGCTGGCCGTCGCCGCCGGGATCACCGGCGGTCCTTCGCGGGGGGCGGTGGTGGGCTTCACCGCCGGCATTGCCGTCGACCTGTTCCTGCAGACGCCGTTCGGGCTGTCCGCCCTGGTGTTCAGCATCGTCGGCTACGGCGTGGGCACGGCCGAGTCCGGCATCCTGCGCGCCTCGTGGTGGATCCCGGTGCTCACCGCCTTCGTGGCCAGCGCCGCCGGCGAGCTGGCCTTCGCGGTTATCGGCTCGGTGGTGGGCGACTCCCAGCTGCTCACCGGCCGCCTCTGGTTGATCATCTTCATCGCCGCGTCCATGAACGCCCTGCTGGCCCCGCTGACCGTCCGCACCATGGCCTGGGCCTTCGACCGCGACCCAACCCGGCGCGGCTACGTGGTATGAGCAGAGGGTGACCCCCGACTCGAGCCGGCTGCGCATGGGGATCCTCGGCATGATCGTCGTCTCGCTGTTCGCGGCCATGCTCGTCCGCTTGTGGTACCTCCAGGTCCTGGCTGCGCCCGCCCTGTCGGTGGAGGCGCAGAACAACAGCGTCCGCCTGGTCACCACCGAAGCTCCCCGGGGCCGGATCCTCGACCGTAACGGCAAGGTCCTCGTCGACAACCGGGTGGTGGACGCGGTCACACTGACCCGCACCGACGCCGACCGCCACCCCGACATCCTCGCCCGCCTCGCCCCTGTTCTCGGAGCCACCACCGACGAGCTGACCAAGCGGGTCCACGACGACAAGTTCAGCGCCTTCAAGCCCGTGCCCATCAAAGAGGACGTGCCCAAGGAGAAGTTGATCTACATCAAAGAGCACCAGTCCGACTTCCCCGGGGTCGACGCCGTGCAGCTGACCCAGCGGGAGTACCCCAACGGCACACTGGCCGCCCACCTGCTGGGTTATGTGGGCCAGATCAACGACAAGGAGCTGGCCTCCCGCAAGGCTGCCGGCTACAAGGCGGGGGACACCATCGGCAAGTCGGGGGTCGAGCAGGCCTACGAGGCTGACCTGCGGGGCCAGCCTGCGGTGGAGAAGCTCGAGGTCGACTCCAAGGGCCACGTCCTGCGCACCCTCAGCTTCCAACCGGCGGTGCAGGGCCACGACCTGCAGCTCACCATCGACCTCGACGTGCAGAGGGTGGCCGAGGAGTCGCTGCAGAACGGCCTGGATCAGGCCCGCAACGTCTACGACCGCGTCACCGGCGAGAGCTTCAAGGCCCCGGCCGGCGCAGCGGTGGTGCTCGACCCCAACAACGGGTCGGTCCTGGCCATGGCGTCCAACCCCACCTACGACCCCCGCGACTTCGTCGACGGCATCAGCCAGGCCAAGTTCGCCGAGTTCCAGGACCCGGCCGGCTTCTTCCCCCTGAACAACCGCGCCCTCCAGGGCCTGTACGCCCCGGGGTCGACGTTCAAGCTGGTGACGGGCATCGCCGCTCTCGAGAAGGGCCTCATCGCCCCCACGGACACCATCGCCGACACCGGGTCGATCACCGTCGGAGGCCGGGTCTTCCGCAACGCCTTGAGCGAGGCCAACGGGCGCATCGACCTGCCCCGCGCCGTGACGGTGTCGAGCGACGTGTTCTTCTACGACCTGGGCAAGAGGTTCTGGGAGGCCAGGGACCGCTTCGGCACCACCCCGATCCAGGACGTGGCCCACAGCTTCGGCCTGGGCGGGCCCACCGGCATCGACTTGCCCTTCGAGAGCGAGGGGCGGGTGCCCGACCCGGCCAGCAGGAAGAAGTCCCACGACGACAACCCCACCGCGTTCCCCACCCGCGACTGGTTCACCGGCGACAACATGATCCTGGGCGTCGGCCAGGGCGACCTGGTGGTGAGCCCGGTGCAGCTGGCCGACGCGTACGCCACCTTCGCCAACGGGGGCACGGTCTACGCTCCCAGAGTCGCCGCCAACGTCCTCGACGCCAGTTCCCAGGTCGTCCGCAAGATCGAGCCGCAGGTCACCCGCAAGGTCGACCTACCCGCCTCGGTGCGCGCCCCGATGCTGGCCGGCTTCGAGGGAGCCGTCGCCGACCCCAAAGGCACGGCATTCGCCGCCTTCCAGGGCTTCCCTCTGTCGCAGTTCTCGGTGGCAGGCAAGACCGGTACGGCGGAGGTGTCGGGTAAGCAGGACACCGCGCTGTTCAGCGCCTTCGCCCCCGCCGACAACCCGAAGTTCGAGGTCACGGTGGTGATGGAGCAGTCGGGGTTCGGCGCGTCCGCCGCTGCCCCGGTGGCCCGGCGGGTCATCGAGCAGCTGGCCGGCCTGGCGCCCCAACCCGTCAACCGGGTCGGCGGCAGCGACTGATGCCCGGCGGCAGCGAATAGTGGCAGCACCCACGCTGCGGGGCGTCCGCCCCGCCAGTCGCGGCACCACGCGCGAACTGGCCGCGCCCTGGCGCCACATCGACCTCGTCCTGCTGGGCGCCGTGCTGGTGATCACCGCCCTCAGCCTGGTCATGATCTATTCGGCCACCCGCAACCAGCAGGCGGCCACCGCCCTGGGGGGTGGGTACTACCTCGAGCGCCAGGCCATCTACGTCGGCGTCGGTCTGGCGGCCATGGCCGTCGTCGCCCTCATCGACTACCGCTCCCTGCCCGAGTTTGCGCCCGTCCTCTACGTGGTCACCCTGGTCGTGCTCCTGCTCGTCGTGTCACCCCTGGGCGCCACCAAGCGGGGATCACAGGCGTGGTTCCAGCTGGGAGGGTTCCAGCTGGAGCCCTCCGAGTTCGCCAAGGCCACCATGATCGTGTGCCTCAGCGCCTTCATCGCCCGCCACCGGTCCGATCTCGACGGAGGACGCCTGGCCGCCGTCCTCGGGCTGATCGCCGTGCCCCTCGTGCTCATCTACCGCCAGCCCGACTTCGGTACCGCCATGGTGTTCGCGGGCATCCTCCTGGCTCTGCTGCTGGTGGGGGGAGCCCGGCCGCGCCACCTCGGAGCCCTCGTCCTGCTGGGCGTGCTGGGCGCCGGAGCCGTCCTCCAGCTGGGCGTGCTCAAGGAGTACCAGGTCGCCCGGCTCTCGGCCTTCTTCAACCCCCAGGGCGACGCCCAGGGAACCAGCTACAACCTGCGCCAGTCCCAGACCACCATCGCTGCCGGTGGCCTCAAGGGCAAGGGGATGTTCGAAGGGTCCCAGACCAACCTGTCGTTCGTGCCCGAGCAGCACACCGACTTCATCTTCACCGCCGTCGGCGAGCAGTTGGGCTTCATCGGGGCGGTGACGCTGCTGGCCCTGTTCGCCATCGTGGTGTGGAGGACGTGGCGGTCAGCTGTGGTGTCGCGCGACCGCTTCGGCACGCTCATCTGCGTCGGGGTCCTGGCCATGATCGTGTTCCAGGTGTTCGAGAACGTGGGCATGACCATGGGCATCACGCCGGTGGCCGGCATCCCCCTACCACTCATGTCCTATGGCGGTTCGTCGACCGTGGCCAGCTTCATCTGCATCGGCCTGGTGCTCAACGTGCACATGCGTCGCTTCGCCTGAGGGCTCTGAGGCCGGCCGAGAGCTATAGTTGACCCGGCGTATGAAACCCTTCTGGTCACGAATCCGGCCACTTCTGGCCCTGGCATCTCTGCTCAGGGACAAGACGAGGCCGGAGGCCAGGAGCCTGGCTGGGGCCCTCGAATCCCCGGGAACGTTCAAGGACCCGGAACCCACGAACCACCCCGCAGCACAACCGCAGATCTGGCGCGACGGCGCGCGGAGAGACCTCGGTCCCCCCGCCAGCGACGGGCGCGCAGCACGCCATCGAGCGTGCGCCCGACGAAGGGAACACCCCCATGACCGACCCCATCGCCACACCGCCGGCGGACCCCGGCAGTGCAGCCCCGGCCCCGACCGCCCACCCTGGGCCGCCGGCGGCGACGAGCGCAGCCGCTGAGGCAACCCCCACCAAGTCAGCCCCCACCAAGTCACCGACGCGCGACAAGGCGTCCTCCCAGGGCGCCGGCGAGGCGCCCGGCGACGGGGACGGGCAGGCGTCGCGGCCACGGCGGCGGGGATCGCGTGGCGGCCGGGGCGGAGGTCGCTCGGGCGGAGCCGGGCCTGTCGATGCCGCCGGCAAGGCGCCCGGCGCCGGTCCCGGGGGGCCGAAGGGGCCGACGGCACCGCCGGCCGCCGCGCCTGCGCCGCCCATCAGAGCGGCCTCGGCGAGGCGGGGCCTTCCCGCTGCCTCCGACGACGCCCGTCCCGACCTCCCCGAGCGCCTGGCCGAGGGACGGCCGTCGGCCGAGGCGGGCGACCGGGCCACGGTCCGCCGCCCCAGGATCGGTGACACCCGGCCGGCGCCCGGCGACGATGTAAGTCGCCCGTCGGAAGGTCCCGAGGCCGGCGACCGGGCCGACGACGGGGGTGGTGCCCGCCGCCGCCGACGCCGGGGGGGTCGCGGGCGCGGTTCGGGCCAGGGTCGGGCCCTCGACGACATCAGTGCCCACGAGGAGCCCGTCGCCCTCGACGAGGAGACCCTCGAGCGACGCCGGGGCCGGGAGCGCAAGGGGCGCCCGGTAGGCCGTTACTTCATGGCCGTGCACAGCCGCCCCGACGCCACCCAGATCGCCGTGCTCGAGGGGCGCTCGCTCATCGAGCACTACGTGGCCCGCCCCGCCGACGACGCCACCCAGATCCACGGCAACATCTACCTGGGCAGGGTCCAGAACGTATTGCCGGGCATGGAGGCGGCGTTCGTCGACATCGGTACGCCCAAGAACGCGGTGCTCTACCGGGGCGACGTCCAGTACGACCCCGAGGACGTGGAAGCCACCGGCTCCAAGGGTAAAGGAAACGACATGGGCGGGGCGCGCATCGAGAACCTCCTGAAGGTGGGCCAGACGGTGCTGTGCCAGGTCACCAAGAACCCCATCGGCACCAAGGGCGCCCGCCTCACACAGGAGGTGTCGCTGGCCGGGAGGTTCATGGTGCTGCTCCCCGGCAGCAGCACCTACGGCATCTCCAAGCGCCTGGCCGACGACGAGCGCAAGCGCCTCCGCCGCATCCTCGACGAGGTCCGCTCCGAGGGCAACGGCCTGATCGTGCGCACCGCAGCCGAGGGGGCCACGCCCGAGGAGCTCCGGCGCGACGTGGAGCGCCTCCAGCGCCAGTGGGCCCAGATCGAGCAGAAGGCGAAGCGCAAGGGCGCTCCCGCCCTGCTCTACCGCGAGCCTCCACTGGCCGTGCGGGTCATCCGGGAGGAGTTCAACAAGGACTACCGCGGGGTGGTGATCGACGACCCCGAGCTCCATGGCGAGGTCCACGACTACGTGGCCGCCCTCATCCCCGAGCTGGCCGACCGCATCGAGCTCTACGACGACCCCACGCTGCCGCTCTTCGAGCGCCAGCACATCCACGAGCAGCTGCACAAGGCCCTCGACCGCAAGGTGTGGCTGCCCTCCGGGGGCTCCCTGATCATCGAGCGCACCGAGGCCCTCACCGTCATCGACGTCAACACCGGCAAGAACGTGGGAACGTCGAGCCTGGAGGAGACGGTCTTCCGCAACAACCTCGAGGCCGCCGTCGAGATCGCCCACCAGCTCAGGTTGCGCGACATCGGCGGCATCATCGTCATCGACTTCATCGACATGGAGATCCGCAAGAACCGCGAGCAGGTGCTGCGGTGCTTCAAGGAGGCGCTGTCGCGGGACAAGACCCGGACACAGGTCTTCGAGATCTCCGAGCTCGGACTGGTGGAGATGACCCGCAAGCGGGTGTCGGAGGGTCTGGTCGAGTCCTTCTCCACGACCTGTCCGGCGTGCGGGGGGCGAGGCTTCATCCTCGACGAGACTTTGCTGTGACCGTCAGCGGCTAACCTGATGCCCATGTACGCAGTGATCGCCACCGGTGGCAAGCAGTACCGCGTGGCCCAGGGTGAACGGCTGGATGTCGAGAAGCTGGGCACCGGCGAGGTCGAGGTGACCTTCACCCCCGTCCTGGTGGTCGACGGCGACACTGTCCACAGTGGCGCCGACAAGCTGTCGGGAGCCAGCGTCACCGCCCGGGTGGTGGGCGAGGCCGCCGGTCCCAAGATCAACGGCTTCACCTACAAGCCCAAGAGCAACAGCCGCCGCCACTGGGGTCACCGCCAGCACTACGCCACCATCGAGATCACCGGCATCACCGCCGGCGCCTGAGGGGGAGGACATGTCCAAGACCAAAGGTGGCGGCTCGACGCGCAACGGGCGTGACTCGGCGTCCCAGCGCCTCGGCGTCAAGGTGTTCGACGGGGGAGCGGTGCAGGCCGGCACGATCATCGTCCGCCAGCGGGGAACCCACTTCCACCCGGGCGAGCTGGTGGGCCGGGGCGGCGACGACACTCTGTTCTCGCTGGCCGTCGGCACCGTGCGCTTCGGGCGCCGGGGCGGCCGCAAGCTCGTGAACGTGGTACCCGAAGCCGCTCCCAGCACGGCCTCCCCGGTCACGGCTCCCTCGGCCACGGCTCCCCCCACCGACAACTAGGGCACGTCCGACCCGGGGCCGCCACCCCGTCTCGGTCGCCTCTTCTCGCCATGTCCGGGTTCGTCGACGAGGCTGCGCTGTGCGCCATCGGTGGCACGGGCGGCGCCGGGGCCGTCTCGTTCCGCCGTGAGGCCCATGTCCCCAGGGGTGGCCCCGACGGTGGCGACGGAGGCACCGGCGGCGACGTGTGGCTGGTGGCCGACCCCGAGGTGGCCTCCCTGGCGGCATTCCGCGACCACCCCCACCGCCGGGCCGGCAAGGGTACCCACGGCATGGGCAAGGCCCGCCACGGCGCCGGTGGCGCCGACCTGCGGGTGTTCGTGCCCGAGGGCACGGTGGTCAAGGACACCGACGGCCGGGTGCTGGCCGACCTGGTGGGGGCCGGTGACTCGTTTCTCGCCGCCCGCGGTGGCAGGGGGGGCCAGGGCAACGCCCGCTTCCTGTCCAATCGCCGCCGGGCCCCGGCCTTCGCCGAGCAGGCCGAGGTGGCCGAAGAGCGGTGGCTGCAGCTCGAGCTCAAGCTCATGGCCGACGTGGCTCTGGTGGGGTTTCCCAACGCCGGCAAGAGCACCCTGATCTCGCGGATCTCGGCGGCCAGGCCCAGGATCGCCTACTACCCCTTCACCACCCTCGAGCCCCACCTGGGCGTGGTCCGTGTCGACGAGACCGAACTGGTCGTCGCCGACATCCCCGGGCTCATCGAGGGGGCCAGCGAGGGTCGAGGGCTCGGCCACCAGTTCCTCCGCCACGTGGAGCGGGCCCGGGTGCTCGTGGTGCTGGTCGATCTCGTCTCGGTGGACGGCACGGCGCCCGCCGACCAGGAGCGCACCCTGGTGACCGAGCTGGGCCGCTACCGCCCCGAGCTGCTCGAGCGCCCCCGGGTGGTGGTGGGCACCAAGGCCGACGCCGCCGGGCCGGGCGCAGGTCGGTGGGACGGCCTGCGCATCTCGGCCGTCACCGGTGAGGGGCTGGCCGACCTGTTGCACCGGATGGCGGCGCTGGTGGGCGAGGCCCGGGCGTCGCGCCCGGCCCACGCCGCCTACGTGGTGCACCGTCCCGAGCCCGAAGGGGTCCGCGTCGAACGGGCCGACGACGGGGCCTACGTGGTGCGGGGGGCATCGGCCGAGCGGGCGGTGGCGGTGAGCGACCTCAGCTCGGCCGAGGCCCTGGCCTTCGTGCACGAGCGCCTCGAGCGGGCGGGCGTCGACCGGGCCCTGGCCCGTGCCGGGGCGCGGGAGGGCAACGAGGTCCGCATCGGGTCGATGTCGTTCGAGTACCGCGCCGGTGGGGGCCTCGACGGTGAGGCCGGCCGCCGCCGCACCAGCGCGGCGAGAAAGCAGGGCCGGGGTGGCGGCGGCGCCGGCCCGGGGAACACCGGGCGAAGCAGAGCGGACGGCAAGAGCAGACATTGATCGTCGTCGTCAAGGTCGGCACGTCGTCGATCACCGACGAGCACGGCGAGATCGCCGTGCCCGCCATCGACAAGCTGTGCACCGAAGTCGCCGGCCTGCGGGGCCGGGGCGACCGTGTGGTGGTGGTCACCTCGGGCGCCATCGCCGCCGGCCTACCCGCCCTCGGGTTGTCGGCCACCGCAGCCACCGACATCGCCACCCTCCAGGCCGTCTCGGCCGTGGGCCAGAGCCGGCTCATGCGGACCTATGACGACCTGCTGGGCCGGCGGGGCCTGGTCGGTGGCCAGGTCCTGCTCGCCCCCCTCGATTTCGTACACCGCTCCCAGTACCTGCACGCCCGGGAAACGCTGCGCCGCCTCCTCGATCTCGGGGTCGTGCCCGTGGTCAACGAGAACGACGCCGTGGCCGACGACGAGATCCGCTTCGGCGACAACGACCGCCTGGCGGCCCTGGTGGCCAACCTGGTGGGCGCCGACGTGCTCGTGCTGCTCACCGACACCCCCGGCCTGCTCGACCGCGACCCCCGCTTCCACGAGGACGCCTCGCTCATCGAGGAGATCGTGGAGATCGACCACCAGCTCGAGGGCCTGGCCGGTGGGACGGGGTCGCGGCGCGGCAGTGGGGGAATGGCCTCCAAGCTGGCGGCGGCCAAGATGGCGGCGTGGTCGGGTGTCCGGGCGGTGATTGCCGCTGCCAACCGCCCCGGCGTGCTCGAGGGAGCGGTCGACGGCACAGCCGGCGTGGGCACCACCGTGCGCCCCCGCGATCGTCGCCTGTCGGCCCGCAAGCTTTGGATCGCCTTCGCGGTGGAGGCGTCGGGGACGGTGGTCGTCGACGACGGGGCCAGGCTGGCGCTGATGGACCGCCGGTCGTCGCTGTTGCCCGCCGGCGTGGTCGACGTCACCGGCTCCTTCGAGTCGGAGGCCGCTGTCGAGATCTGCGACGTGAACGCCACGGTCTTCGCCAAGGGCCTCGTCCGCCTGAGCGCCGACACCCTGCGCCAGGTGGCCGGCCGGCGCACCCGTGACCTCCCCGACTCGGTCCCCCACGAGGTCGTTCACCGCGACGACCTGGTGACCTTGCCCTAGCCCCGCCGGGTTGGGGAGTCCCCGCCGTGGAGAGAAGCGAGGAGGATGGACATGGCAGCGGCAGCCGATTTCCCCGGGGTGCCCGGTCCGCCTGGCGACGACGCCCCCGACGGAACCGACGCCGCCGGCCGACAGGCCGGTCTGCGGCTGGAGTACGCCACGACCGCCTGGAACGTCCTCGAGGTGGTCGTGACCGTGTCGCTCGGAGTGAGCGCCGGCTCCCTCGCTCTCGTCGCTTTCGGCTTGGACTCGTCGATCGAGGTGTTCGCCTCGCTCGTCGTCATCTGGCACATGCGGGGGGACAAAGGGGCAAGCGATCATCGCCGCGCCCGGCGCTCCCGCCGCGCCCTGCGCCTCATGGCCGCTGCCTTCGTGATCCTCGGGCTCTATCTGGCTGCCAACGCCGTGTACGCCATCGTGAACGCCAACGAACCTTCCACCTCTCCCGTCGGGGCAACGTTCATGGCCGCGACGGTCGTGGTCATGTTCGTCCTGGCGACGGCCAAGCGCCGGGTCGGCCGCCGCCTGGGAAACAGGCCGTTGCTCGGCAACGCCCGGATGACCTTCCTCGATGGCTGCCTGGCGGCCGGAGTGTGTACCGCGCTGGTGGCCGACCTCGCCCTCGGATGGTGGTGGTTGGACCCGGTGGCGGCGGCGGTGGTCGCCGTCCTGGCCACCGGTGAGGGCGTCAAGGGATGGAACGAGGCGGGCGACACTGGAGGACCCTCCTAGCCGGCGAGGGGCGGGAGCCGTCGCTTGGCCTGGCTGTGCTCGATCACCGCGCAGTAGCAGGTGGGGTCGGTCGGCAGCCGGTCGGCGTGCTTCTTGAGGGCGATGAGCTCCTGGCGCAGGTCGGCCATCTCGGCCATGCGCCGGTCCAGATCGGTCACCTGGCGATCGAGCACCCCCAGCACGTACTCGCAGGGTCTTTCCGCCCGCTGGCGGAAGGCGAGGATCTCGGCGATCTCCGCCAGCGACAGGCCGAGGCGTTGGGCCGTCCTGATGAACCTCAGACGGTCGACGTCGTCGTCGGAGTAGTCCCGGTAGCCCGACGGAAGGCGCGCGGGTGCGGGGAGCAACCCGATCCCCTCGTAGTACCGGATGGTCTTGGTGTTGACACCGACCCGGTCGGCCACCTCACCGATGCGCACGTCGTCCTGCTCTCGTCACGGGAGGCGGACCGGGTCAGGCGACGGGCTCGAAGCCGGCATCGACCAAGGCGGCCCGCAGCTGGTCCTCGGCGACCTGGGTGTCGTCGAAGCTGACCCTCACGTCATGGCGCTCGGCTGACGCAAGCACGACGGCCACGCCCGGGAGACGGGACAGGGCGGTGCGGATGGTGTTCTCACAACTGGCGCAGTGGATCTCGTCGACCTTGAACGTCCTGGTGATCATGAAGCGCTCCCTCCAGCCGATCGGCTCGATGCTAGACGTTCCATTCGGCTAGAAGCCTTGACCTTCCATCGACGGGAAGCTGTTGGATGGGGTTGTGCCCGGCCAGGCGAAGAGATCCCTGTGAGCAACGCCCTTGTCCCCGACGACCCGTCGGATGCTCCCGCCTGGCTCGATGAGAAGGTCGGCGCCGACGGCCTGGCCCGGTTCCGGGCCCGCATCGGCGGCCTGCACTGCTCTTTGTGCACCGGGACCCTGGAAAAGGCCCTGGGGCGCCAACCAGGGGTGGCGAAGGTGGCCGTGAGCCTCACCCACGAGCAGGCGCTGGTGGAGTACGACCCGGCCCGGCTGCGCCCCCAGGACCTGGTCGACACCCTTCGCGACGTCGGCTACAGCGCCCGGGACCCGGCCAAGGTCCGTCCCTATGAGGAGGAGGAGGCCGAACTGGTCGACGAGGGTCGCCGCCTGCTGTGGGGGATCGCCTTCAGCCTGGAGACCATCTCGGTGCTCATGTCGGTCGCCGGGCTCTGGTACGTGTGCGCGGCGGTCGGGCTCAGCTTCCTGGCCATCGCCTACCTGCTCCTGCGCCCCAAGGGTGTGATGGCGGCGGTGGCCGGGACGGCCGGCCTGGCCGTCCTCACCGCGGCCACGTTGGCCGTCGAGATCAGCGGGGCCATCGACGCCGCCGTGCCATGGATCGTCGCCTCGTTCGCCGTCTGCATGGTCTTCGGGCTCTCCCGGCGCATCCTGGTCATGTCGCTGCAGTCGATCCGACGGCGCATCCTGAACCAGCACGTGATGCTCGAGGTGGCGGCGTTCGCCGGTCTCGTGGGTGGGGTGATCGGCGTGGCGTTCCGCCCCGACAACTACCCCACGGGGCCCTTCTTCGGGGTGGCCGTGCTTGTCACCACCTACCACCTGTTCTCCGAATGGCTGTCGCTGCTGGTCAAGACGCGTAGCTCGCAGGCCATCAAGCGGCTGTTGGCCCTGCAGCCCGACGTGGCCCGGGTGGTTCGCGACGGCGTCGAGCGCGAGATCCCCATCGCTGCGGTCGTGGTCGGCGACGAGGTGCGGATCCGTCCCGGTGAGCGGGTCCCCGTCGACGGTGAGGTGGTGGACGGGCACTCGGCGGTGGACCAGTCCTTCGTCACCGGTGAGCCGGTTCCCCTCGAGATGTCCCGCGGGGACGCGGTGATGGGCGGCTCCGTCAACGGCAGCGGCACGCTGCTGGTGGCGGTGTCGGCCGTGGGCGAGGAGAGCTTCCTGGCCCAGGTCGTGCGCCACGTGGAGGACGCCCGGGCCCTCAAGCCCGGCATCCTGCACCTGGTCGATCGCATCCTGCGCATCTACGCCCCCACCGTGCTGTTGCTGTCTCTCGGGTCGTTCGTCGGCTGGATCGTCGGGTCGTGGGCCATCGGGGGCTCGGTCGACATCCAGCGGGCGGCCTTCGCCTCTCTCAGCGTGCTGGTCATGGGCTACCCCTGTGCCGTGGGCATAGCTGCCCCCCTGTCCATCGTGCGTGGGGCGGGCGATGCCGCCGATGAGGGGATCATCATGCGCACTGGCGAGGCCTTTCAGGCCTTCCGGCTGGTGCGCACCATCGTGTTGGACAAGACGGGCACGCTCACCGAGGGGCGGCCTACCGTGCGTGAGATCGAAACGGTGATCAGTCCCGACGAGCTGTTGGCCCTGGTGGCGGCAGCGGAGGCGACGTCGGAGCACCCCCTGGCCCAGGCTGTGCTCACCGCCGCGGTGGAGCGCGACCTCGACGTTCCCGCCGTCGACGATTTCGATTCCCTCGCCGGGCGCGGCGTGGTGGCCCGCATCGATGGCCGGCGGATGCTGGTCGGCCGTCCGAGCTTGGTCGAAGACGAGGGGATCGACCTCTCGGCCCTCGCGCCGCGCATCGCCGAGTTGGAGGAGGCGGGACGCACCGTGGTCGTCGCCGCCCGCGACGGTGAGCTGTTGGGAGCCATCGCCTTCGACGACCGGCTGCGACCCGACGCCGCCGAAGCGGTGGAAGCCATGAGGCGCGCCGGGATCCGTACGGTCCTGCTCACCGGCGACAACCACCGTGCTGGCCGGCGCGTCGCCGCCGAACTGGGGATCGAGGAGCTTCACGCCGGGGTGCTGCCCAACGAGAAGGCGGAGATCGTGCGCCGCCTCCAACAGGATGGTCGGGTGGCCATGGTGGGCGACGGCATCAACGACGCCCCCTCCCTCATGCAGGCCGACGTCGGCGTGGCCATGGGGGCGGGGACCGACATCGCCGTCGAGGCGGCCGACATCGTCATCATGGGCAACGGCCTGGGCGCCATCCTCACCGCCCGGGAGATCAGCCGTCACGCCTACCGCAAGACCAAGCAGAACGTGACGCTGGCCTTCCTGTTCAACGGTATCGGCATCCCCCTCGCCACCACGGGCCTCGTCTACCCCGTGTGGGCAATGGTGGCCATGGCCCTCAGCGTCACGACCATCTTCGTCAACTCGCTGTGGGGTCGGCCGTCACTGTTCTTCGACGCCGTCATGAGCGTGGGACGGGGCGTGGCCCCGGCTCTCCCAGCCGATGCGGAGGCCCGGTTCGGCTAGGGGTCCAGAGCCCCCTTCCAGAGCCTGGACGCGTGCCAGGTACTCGGGTGGGCATTCGGTGGTTGTGTCACCCAACAGGAGGGCCCGGTAGGTGGCGGTGGCCGCCGCCTCCAGGTTGACGGCCCGCTCGAACGCCCTCGCCGGGTCGGGCGCCACCACCACGCAGCCGTGGTGGGTCAACACCACCACGTCGACCTCGGCCAGCCGGTCCGCCACCGCCTGGCCCAGCTCCACCGTGCCCGCCGGCAGGTAGGGCACCAGGGCGACACGCCGCACGTGGTAGGCGTGGTCGAGGGTAATGAGACGAATGCGGTGCCCGCCGGCGGCCAGCAGGTTGGCATGGGGCGGGTGCACGTGCACGACGACGGGCGCGTCGGGCCGGGCGCGGTGGGCCGCCAGGTGGGTGGGCGACTCGGTCGACGGGCTGGCCACTCCCGATCGCACGTCGCCGTCGAGGCCGAGCGTCACCAGCTCACCGGGGTCAATCTCGTCGAGAGCGCCGCCGCTGGGGGTGACCAGGATCTGGTCGGGGCCGGTCCGCACCGAGATGTTGCCTCCGGCGCCCACCACCAACCCGGCTCGCGCCAATCGCCCGCCGAGGCGGACGATGGCCTCAGAGGCGTCTTCGTAGGAAAGCGCCCCGCCGCTCGGATGGTTCAGGACGAGCCGCCGGCCAGCGACGCCGAGGCCCCGCAACATGCCCGAGACGGCGTGTGGGCCTGTCGCTCGTCGAGCTCGACCGCTCCCAGCGAGGCGAGGAGTCGGAGCAGCGGCCAGATCGGGTCGAGCGGGCCGGTGCGAGGTGCAGCCGGGTGGGCGTGGTGGGAGTTGTGGTAGCCGTGGCCCAGGAGGGGGATGGCCAACCAGGCCAGGTCGTAGCCCGGGAACTCGGCGTGGGGCTTGCGCCCGTAGAGGTGCCCGAGGGTGTTGACCAGGCCCATGATGCCCAGGTAGCAGACGAGGTGCACGACCACGACGATCAGTCCTTGCGCCAGACCGAACACGACGAAAGGGAAGGCGATGGCGGCGCCCCGCAGCACCACGACGGCCCTTCCCGGTGGGGTACCGGCCGGCAGTCGGCGCCGGGCCATGGCGAACAGATAGGGGGAGCCGACCAGCACGGCCAGGGGGTGACGCTGGCGGGGGGAGTGGGGGTCCTCCGGCGTGTCGGCGTACCGGTGGTGCAGCCGGTGGACGGCGGCCCACGCTTCGGGGTCGGTCCACACCACCACCCGGAAGTAGACGTCGAGCACCGAGGCAACGGCGGGGGCGACGCCAAAGGCGCGGTGGGCCAGGCAACGGTGGCAGTAGACCTCGGTGATCACCGCGGTGAGGATGGCCGAGGACAGGCCGAAGGCCACGCCGATGGGCACCCGGGCACCCTAGTGGAGGGAGCCCCGCCCGTCCGACCATCGCCGCTTCCACGTCTCAGCAGCGACCTGATCGCACCAGGGTCCAGATCGTGGGTAGGGTGGTGCGTGTGCGGATCTGGAATCCAGGCGTCGTCGTCGCCGTCGCCATGAGCCTCCTGCTGGCAACGGCTGCGTGTGGCAGCACGTCCACCAAGGGGTCGGCCGCCGACGACGGCAAGCTGAAGATCGTGACCACGGTGTCGCCCATCACCAGCATCGCGTCGGCGGTGGTGGGTGGACTGGCCGACGTCCGCGGCGTGATCCCCGAGGGTGCCGACTCTCACACCTTCGAGCCTCCACCGAGCACGGCCAAGATCCTGAGCCAGGCCGACGTGGTGTTCGTGAACGGTCTCAAGCTGGAGGACCCGACCCGACACCTCGCCCAGGGCAACCTGAAGAAGGGGGCCGAGGTCATCGAGCTCGGCACCCGGACGATCCCGCCCGACCAGTACATCTACGACTCGTCCTTCCCCAAGAGTGCGGGAAAGCCCAACCCCCACCTGTGGACGAACCCGCCCTACGCCAAGGACTACGCCCGTCTCATCCGGGACACGGTGGTACGCAGGGACCCGGCTCACGCCGACGCCTACCGGGCCAACTACGACCGGTTCGCCGCCCGCGTCGACGAGCTCGACGGGGCCATGAAGGTGGCGACGGCCACGGTGCCCACACCGGAGCTGCTCACCTACCACGACGCCTACGCCTACTTCGCCGCTCACTACGGCTGGAAGGTGATCGGCGCCATCCAGGTGTCGAGCTTCGAGGACCCCACCCCGAAGGAGATAGGCGACCTGGAGAACCAGGTCAAGCAGGAGCACGTGAAGGCCATCTTCGGCTCCGAGGTCTTCCCCTCCAAGGTGCTGTCCCAGATCGGCAAGGACACGGGCGTGCGCTACGTCGACACCTTGCGCGACGACGACCTCCCCGGCCGCCCCGGCGACGCCGATCACTCGTGGTTCGGCCTCATGCGCTCCGACTTCATCACCATGGTGTCCAGCCTCGGCGGTGACGACGCCGCCCTGAAGGCGCTCCCCACCGACGACGCGTCGGCCGACAAGGCCGTGTACCCGCAATGAGCGACACCTGGGTCGCCGAGCCCCTGGTCCGCCTCGAACACCTCACGTGCGCCTACGCCGGCACGCGGGTGTTGGTCGACGCCGACCTGGACGTGTCCTCGGGGGAGTTCACCGGCATCGTCGGTCCCTCGGGGTCGGGCAAGACCACGCTGTTGCGGGCCATCGTCGGCACCGTCGTTCCCGTCGGCGGCCGGGTCTGGCGCCAACCGGGGCTGCGCATCGGCTACGTGCCCCAGGTGGAGACGGTCAACTGGAGCTTCCCGGTCACGGTGGCCGAAGCGGTGCTGATGTCGCGCACGTCGGGACGTATCCTGCCGTGGCCCTCGCCGTCGGAGCGCGCCGAGGTCGACGCCGTCCTCGACCGCCTGGGCATCGGAGGACTGGGGAAGCGCCACATCCGCGACCTGTCGGGAGGCCAGCAACAGCGGGTGTTCCTGGCCCGGGCCCTGCTGCGGCGCCCGCAGCTCCTTCTTCTCGACGAGCCCACGTCGGGCGTCGACGTGCGCACCCGCCACGACATCCTCCACCTCCTGGCCGACCTGAACACCGACGGTCTGGCCGTGCTGCTCACCACCCATGACCTCAACGGCATGGCCGCCCACCTCCCTCAGCTGGTGTGCCTGAACACCGAGGTGACGGGCAAGGGCAGCCCACGCCAGGTCCTCACGCCTCAGGTCCTGGAGGCCACCTATGGCGCGCCGATGCAGGTTCTCGAGCACGGGGGCATGCCCGTCGTGATCGACCACTACACCGAAGCCGACAACGTCATCCGCCTCCGGCGGGAGAGGGGTGCGGCCTCGTGAGCTGGCTCACCGAGCCGATGGCGTTCGGGTTCTTCCGCCACGGCCTCGTCGTGGCCACACTGGCGGGCGGGCTGTGCGGGCTGATCGGCGTCTACGTGACGCTGCGGGGCATGAGCTACATCGGCCACGGCCTGTCCCATGCCATCTTCGGCGGTGCCGCCGCCAGCGCCCTCATCTCGTTCAACTTCTACCTGGGCGCGGGCATCTGGGGTATGGCCTCGGCGCTGGCCATTGGGCGCGTCACCCGGCGGCGGATCATCGGCTCCGACGCCGCCATCGGCGTGATCACCACCGCCTCGTTCGCCTTCGGCATCGCCCTGCTCGGCCTCTACGGCCAGGTGCGCAAGAGCATCGACGCCGCCATCTTCGGCAGCATCCTGGGCGTCACCCTGACCGACGTCTGGGTGGTGGTCGGCGTGACGGTGGCGGCGGTGACGGTGGTCTTCTTCTGCTACCGCAAGCTGTTGTTCACCACCTTCGACCCGGAGGTGGCCGACGTGTCCGGAGTCAACACCGCCCGCATGGACGCCCTCCTCATGCTGTTGTTGTCGGTCTCTATCATCGCCACCATGCAGGTTCTCGGGGTCGTGCTCATCGCCGCCACGCTCGTCATTCCCGCCACCGTCGCCCGCATGCTCACCAACAGCTTTGCCCGCATGCTGTGGTTGTCCAGCCTCATCGGTGCCCTCTGCGGCTTCGTGGGCATGATCGTGAGCTACCACCTCGACATCTCCTCAGGGGCCACCATCGTGCTCGTCGGGGCCGCCCTGTTCGGTGTCGTCTTTGCCCTGACCGGGCCGCGGGGCCTCAAGCGCGCCGCCGGCCTCGATACCCACGACGCGCCCCTGCCGGCTCCGACGGCGGTTAGGGCCGGGGCCTGATGTCATCGCCGCCCGGGCCCACTCGGCGCCCTCCCGGTTGGCCGGCGCGCCCATGAGCGCCGATCGGGTGCAGGCCATCCTCGACGACCTCCGCGACCGTGGGGAGCGCATCACCACCGCTCGCCGAGCCTTGCTGAGCGCCCTCGACGAGGCCGACGATCATCGCAGCGCCGACGAGCTGGCGGCCCAGGTCGGCATGCTGCATCCCGAGATTCACCGGGCCACCATCTACCGCACGCTGGAGACACTGCGCCGTCTCGAGGTGGTCGAGCACACCCATCTGGGCCACGGCCCCGCCGTGTACCACCTGGCCGACCGGGTGCACCAACACCTGGTGTGCGAGGAGTGCGGGGCCGTGACCGACGTGCCTCCCGCCGCCTTCCGAGGCCTCGAGCGCGCCCTCAAACGCGACTACGGGTTCACCCTGAAATCGCGGCACTTCGCGGTGATGGGACTGTGCCGGCGGTGCTCGGATGCCGCCTCGGCGGCGGCCCCTTCGCCCTCCGTCCCCTCGGTGCCGGTCGAGCTCTGAGCGTCCGCCGCGTCAGGTTCGACGGGTTCGGCGGGACTGACGGCGGGTAGGCACCTCCCGTGGCGGCTGCTCCTGTTCCCGACCAGCTTCTGGGCGGCCGCTACGCCCGGCGCGAGCAGGTCGGCCGCGGCGGTTTCGGCGTGGTGTGGCGGGCCCACGACACCCTGCTGCGCCGGGACGTGGCCGTGAAGGCCATCGAGTTCCCGGCCATCCTCGACGACGCCGAGCGCGCCGTCATCCGGGCCAAGGTCCTACGGGAGGCCCAGGCCGCAGCACGGTTGAACCATCCCGGCCTGGTCACCGTGTTCGACGTGATCGAAGAGGATGGCCGCCCGCTCATCGTCATGGAACTGGTCAAGGCACCGACCCTGGCCGATCTGGTGAAGCGCGAGGGCCCGCTGGCCGAGCAGCGGGTGGCATCCATCGGCGTCGACGTGCTCGACGCCCTCGGGGCCGCCCACCGCGAGGGCATCATCCATCGAGACGTCAAGCCCGCCAACGTGATGGTGTCCGACTCGGGCCACGTCCAACTCGGAGATTTCGGCATCGCCGCGGTGATCGACGACCCCAAGCTCACCAGCTCGGGGAACCTGGCGGGGTCGCCGTCCTACATGGCGCCCGAACAGGCAGAAAACCGGCCGCCGACGGTGGCCACCGACCTCTGGGGCCTGGGCGCCACTTTGTACTTCGCCGTCGAAGGAAGGCCACCGTTCGCCGAGGCAGGGGCCATCGCCACGCTCACCTCGGTGGTCAACACCGCGCACCGGCCCCCGGAACGGGCCAGAGCGCTGGCGCCGTTGCTCGACCACCTCCTGGCCAAGGACCCTTCCGCCCGACCTGGCGCCGCCGAGACCGCTCGCCGGCTGACCGAGGTGCGAGACGCTGCCGCCCCGCCGGAGCCCGACGACCAGACCGCGACCGCCGAGTTCGCCGCGCCCTACCACCCGGAGCCTGAGCCGCCGCGACCTTCGCCGCCTCCTCCTTCGCCTCCTCCTTCGCCTTCTCCTCCTGTCGGCGCCCCCGAGCCGGTGGTCGCCACCGAGGCCCGTCCCGAGCCGGTTGCCCCTCCCGTGGCGCGCGTCGAGCCACAGTCGCCGCCCGCCCGACGAGCAGCACCTTGGCGCTCCCTCGTCCCGGTGCTCGTAGCCCTGGTAGCCGTTGCCGCCGTGGTGCTGGCCGCCGTCCTCCTCAGCCGGGACAACGGCAAGGGAACCAGCGCGGCGGTGCCCGGGTCGCCGACGACCTCGGGGCGCACCGCCACCACGGGGTCGGCGCCGACGACGGCGACGGCAGCGTCGGCCGACGTGCCCAAGGATTGGGTTGCGTACCGGGACCCCGCCACCGGGTACACCATCGCCCATCCCCCCGACTGGACGGTGAGCACCAACGGCACCCTGACCGACATCCGCAGCCCGAGCTCCGGCGCCTACCTCAGGATCGACCATCGTGAGCCTCCAGGGCCCTCGCCCGAAGGTGCTTGGCGCGACTTCGAGCCCACCTTCGCCGCCCAGAACCCCAACTACGAGCGCCTGCAGATCACGCCCACGACCTACCAGGGCTACCCGGCCGCCATCTGGGAGTACACCTATGGGGCCGGCGCCGGCGTGCGTGCCGTCGACCTGGGCTTCATCGCCGGCAACCACGGCTTCGCCCTGAACTTTCAGACACCGGCGTCGGACTGGGACCGGTCACAGCCCGTCTTCGCCGCCTTCAAGGCCTCGTTCAAAGCCCCGACGTCGTAGCGGTGGTCACGCTCACCCCTCGGGGTACGAGCGCTACTTCGCCGAGGTTGCCGCCACTTCAAGCGGACAGGTGCTCTTCCCGACCAGGCGACGACGGCGGCATGGATGGCGGAGGCCGGGACCCGGCCGGCTCACCCGGTCTGACGCCGTCGGTTGGGGAACGGGTCGTCAGGATCGACGCCACCAGGCACACCAGGGCGTAGGCGACGAACACGTACGGGAAGGTGCTGTACGGCCTCGTGTCGGCCGCGTAGGCGCTGTCGACGAACACGGCCAGGCAGATGACGGCGGCGAGGGCGGCCACGATCACGTGCACGATCCGGAGCGTGCCGTCCCTGGCCATGACGACCGGCATCCCTACCGCCACCAGGAAGTAGGGGAGCAGGATCCCGTAGCCGCCGAGCGTGCCCAGCCAGGCGATCAGTGTATGGGCGTCTGCCGACGCGAACGCCATGAGCGCGGCGCCGCCGGCGAGGGTCCCGACCAGTACATCGACGGCCACATGGGGGGTGCGGTGCCGCGGATGGGCCCGGCCCAGGGCGGCGGGCAGCCGGCGTTCCCGGGCCATGGTGTACAGGAAGCGGGCGCTGCTGTTGAGTAGGGCGGTAATGGCGGCAAAGGCGCTGATGGCCAGTCCGATGTTGACGGCGTAGGCCAGCGGGTGGAGCCCGTAGTTGTCGGCCAGCTCGGCCAGCGGGTTGTTGGCGGCGGCCAGGGTGGAGGTACCGGCGGTGGTGAAACCCAGGGCCTGCACGTAGGCGTTGAACACGTAGAACACCCCGATGACAACCACCGACAGGAGCAACGTCCGGGGAATGGCCCGGCGCGGGTTCCTGGCCTCCAGGCCCAGGTTGGCAGCGCTCTCGAACCCCGCCAGCCCGAAGAACCCGATGGTCACCCCTTTGAGGATGTCGGTCATCGACGAGTGCGCCAGCGTGAGCTGGGAGTGGTCGAACACCGCACCGTGCCTCACCATGACCACGATCAGCAGGACGGTGATGATCCCCATGGAGACGATCTCCAGCACCAGCAACGCCGTGGTCGACACCCGGATGTCGCGGTAGGCGAGAACGCCCGCCGGCAGCAGGGGAGCGAGGTACAGCCCGAGATAGGCCCAGTCGCCGTGGACGGACGCTCCGAGCTGGGTGAGGAGGTCACCGGCGAAGATAGCGAACGCCACCATGAGCGCGGGTACGGCCAGGACGTAGAGGAACAGCACGGCGGCGCCGGCCACGAACCCGGCATGGGGGCCGAGGGCTTCGCCCACGTAGCTGTAGAGCGATCCTGCCGTCGTGAAGCGCCGGGCCAGGACGGCGATGCAGTAGCCGACGAGCAGCGCCGAGACGCCCGTCAACAGCCACGACGCCCACGCCCCCGGGCCGACCAGTCCGAACAGCACGGCCATGAGCAGGGCGGTGACGGCACTGGGCCCCACGTTGGCCACTGCCTGTCCCAGCACCGGCGCCGCCCCCAGGACACCGTGGGCCAGGCCGGCATCCCGCTCGGAGGCCCGGTCACGACCGGATGACATTGGTGCCATGGGGTGTCCGACCAGCGGTGGGTTCGCACCGTTACCTCCGAGGTTCGGGTGTCCACCACACCGGCGACCCGCGCGTGCCAAGATCGGGGGGCCGGGAGGAGGCCCATGCCCCAGCGGGGACGAACGCAACGCTGTATCTGCGGTAGCGGCAAGAAGGTGAAGCGGTGCTGCGGGGTCACGGCCCACCTCGGGCCCGCCGAACTGGCCAAGATGGAGCTGGTCGAGTTGACCCGTTCGTTGGCCCCCACCCTCGCCCGCTGCACCGACGGCGAGCTGCACGACCTCCTCGACCTCGTACCCGGGCTGGCCGACCTCGACGTGTCCCTGGCCTGGTGTCTGCCCCGCACCCTGCCCTCCGAGATCCAGCACCTTCGTACCGCCATCCATGACGACGATCTCGAGGCGGTCAAAGCGGCGCTCCCCGGTGCTGTCGCCGCCCTCGACGACCAAGTCGGACGGGCCCGGCTGGCCCACGCGGTGCTGGCCCTGCGCGACATCGGTCGCATCGAGAAGACCTTGGCGGCGGCGGCCGTGGTCGACCTGGCCAGCGGGTCGCCTCAACTCGTCACTGCCAGCATCGTCGAGGCCGTGCTCCTCGACGTAGGCGTCAACGCCGTCCCCGCCCGGCTCTTCCTCACCCGCTTCTGACCACCGAGCGTCGCTCGTTTGGTGAGCGACGGCATGGGGGACATTTCGACAATGGACGCCATCGCATTGCTCAGGAACGACCATCGTGCCGTCGAGCGCCTGTTCAAGGAGTTCGAGAAGGCAGGGCCCAAGGCCCACAAGACGCGTCGCCAGGTGGCTGACCGCATCGTCAAGGAGCTGTCCGTCCACGCCGCCATCGAGGAGCAGCTCTTCTATCCGGCGGTGCGCCAGGCCGTCCCCGAGACCGACGACGACGTGCTCGAGGGACTGGAGGAGCACCACATCGTGAAGTGGACCCTCTCCGAGGTCGACGGCATGGACCCAGAGCACGAGCGCTTCGTGCCCAAGATGACCGTGCTCATGGAAAGCGTCCGCCACCACGTCACCGAGGAAGAGGGTGAGCTGTTCCCCACCGTGCGCGGGGCGATGACCCGCAAGCAGTTGACCGAGCTGGGCGACCTCATGGCTCAGGCCAAGGAGATCGCGCCCACCGGGCCCCACCCCAAGGCTCCCGACACGCCCCCGGCGGGAGCGACCAAGGCGGTGGCCTCCACCGTCAGGAAGGCGGCCACCGTGCGCAAGAAGGCGGCGGCCGTCAAGAAGAAGGCGACCTCGGCCAAGAAGAGCTGAGAACCGGGAGGGCTACGCTCCGCCGGCGTCCACGGGTGGGCCGGCGCGGGCCACGATGCGCCGCGACAGCGCCCTGGGCGTGAGACGCGAGACCGTCGCCACCCCGCGGTTCAACAGACCGGGAACATGGCTGGCCCGGCCCCGATCGAGAGCCTTCAGGGCTGAGCCCACCACCTCTTCGGGGTTCATCCAGAACGGACCGGGGATGGCGACCGGTGGGGTGCCGGCGCGCCCGTGGAACTCGGTGTGGGTGAATCCCGGAAGCAGGGCCAGCACCACGACCCCGTGGGCGCGAACCTCTTCGTGAACGGCCTCGCTGAAGCTGGTGAGGTAGGCCTTGGTGGCGGCATAGGTCGCCCAGTGGGGGAGAGGCTGGAGGGAGGCGATCGACGACACGTTCACGATCCCTCCGTGGCGCCGGCCGATCATGCCGGGTAGGACGGCCCGGGTCAGACGCACCGGTGCAACGACGTTCAGTGCGATCTCGGCCACCTCCTCGTCGACGGGGAGGGCGGCGAAGTGACCGCTGGTCGCAAAGCCGGCGTTGTTCACCAGCAGGTCGACAGGCTTGTCGACGTCGCCCAGGCGCGACGCCACTTCGGCGATCTGGTCGTCGTCGGTGAGGTCGGCGACCAGCACCTCGACCTCCACGCCGTGGGCGCTGCGTAGCTCGGCGGCCAGACCGTCCAGCCGATCGCGCCGGCGGGCGACGAGCACCACGTCGGTGCCGGCGGCGGCCACGGCGACGGCGAAGGCCCTGCCGATACCGCTGGACGCGCCGGTGATCACGGCCCGTCCCCATCGTGACGACGTCAAGGGGAGCAGCGCAGGGCGGGCACGGCCAGCATGTTACCGGGCGAGGTACGTTTCAGATTCCTGTACCGCCGACGCAGGGAGAGCGAATGGACACGGGAAACACCGCCTTCGTGCTGGCGGCTGCGGGACTGGTGCTGTTCATGACGCCGGGCCTGGCGTTCTTCTACGGTGGCATGGTCCGGTCCAAGAACGTGCTGGGCATGCTGATGCAGAACTTCTTCGCCATGGGGCTGGTCAGCGTGCTCTGGGTGCTGTTCGTGTTCAGCCTGGCCTTCGGCAAGGACGCCGGCGGAGGCTTCGTCGGCGGCCTGGGCTTCGCCGGGCTCAAGGGTCTGGGGAACGTCAACCTGGCTCTTCCCGGCTATACAGGCGCGGCCGCCCTGTCCATCCCGCCTCTTGCCTTCGTGGCCTTCCAGCTCATGTTCGCCGTCATCACGCCGGCGCTCATCACCGGGGCAATCGCCGATCGCATGCGATTCGCCGCCTACGGGGTCTTCATCGGCCTGTGGGTGGTGCTGGTCTACGCACCTGTCGCCCACTGGGTGTTCAGCCCCACCGGGTGGTTGTTCAAACGGGGAGCACTCGATTTCGCCGGGGGCACCGTAGTGCACATCAACGCCGGCATCGCCGCCCTCGCCCTGGTCATCGTGCTCGGCAAGCGACGAGGCTGGCCAGCCGAGGTGATGCCGCCCCACTCGCTGCCCTTCACCCTGCTCGGGACGGGCATCTTGTGGTTCGGGTGGTTCGGGTTCAACGCCGGTTCGTCGCTGAAGGCCGACGGCGTGGCCGCCCAGGCTCTGATCAACACCCACATGGCGGCGGCCGCCGCCATGCTCGGCTGGCTGATCGTCGAGCGGGTCAAGGACGGGCACGCCACCACCCTCGGCGCCGCCTCGGGGGCGGTAGCCGGCCTCGTGGCCATCACCCCGTGCGCCGGTTACGTGGGCGCGCTGCCGGCTGTGGCCATCGGCCTGGTCACCGGGGCGGCGTGCTTCCTCGCCATCCAGTTGAAGTTCCGCTTCGGCTACGACGATGCTCTCGACGTCGTCGGGGTCCACCTGGCCGGAGGCATCGTCGGGTCACTGCTCCTCGGGCTGTTCGCGTCCAAGGCGATCAACTCCGCCGGAGCCGACGGCTTGTTCTTCGGCGGTGGGCTCGACCTGTTCGGCAAGCAGCTCCTGGCCGTCGGCGCCACCCTGGTCTGGTCGTTCGTCATCTCCTTCATCCTGGCCAAGGTCATCGACGCCACCATGGGACTGCGGGTGCTGCCCGACGACGAGGCCCAGGGCCTCGATCTCACCCAGCACGCCGAGACCGGCTACGCCTACGGTGACCTGGGCATGGGAAGGATCGGATCATGAGGCTGGTCACGGCCATCATCAAGCCGTTCAAGCTCGACGCCGTCAAGGAGGCCCTCCGCACCCTGGGCGTGCAGGGAATGACCGTGTCGGAGGTGCAGGGGTTCGGTCGCCAGCGGGGACACACCGAGGTTTACCGGGGAACCGAGTACACCATCGACTTCGTGCCCAAGATCCGGGTGGAGGTGGCTACCGACGACGCCACCGCCAGTGCCGTGGTCCAAGCCATCGCCGACGCCGCCCGCACAGAGAAGATCGGCGACGGCAAGGTCTGGGTGGTGGCGATCGAAGACGTCATGCGCATCCGCACAGGGGAGATGGGCCACGACGCCCTGTGAGCGCGGAGCCTGGTAATGCTGCGGCCGCGCCACGGCGGCGGGGGTGACGTCCACTAACCTCCCCACCCGTGCCAGGCCCGAGCACGACGCGTCTGGTCGTCATAGCCACCCTGGTGGTCGGTTGTGCCATCGGGGCCGTCGTGAGCCTGGTGCCCGCCGCTCGTACCGCCACCTTGGGGGCAGGGCGGAAGCTGCCGGGCCGGACGGCACCGGCGGCGGCGGGCCGTGCCTCCTGGGTCACCGAAGAGAATGCCAAGCCCGGCACCACCGACTGGAAGCTGTCGGGGCCACCCAACAACGGCGACATCGAGGGCTACGCCGACGCCACAAGCGCCACCGAGGGCGAGACGGTGCGCCTGTTCGTCTCCACCGGCGCCGCCAGCTTCGTCGCCGAGGCCTATCGCCTGGGATGGTACGGGGGGACCCAGGGTCGCCTGGTGTGGAAGTCGCCCACCCTCAGCGGGTTCCGCCAGCCGGCGCCGACCGTCGATCGACTGACCAACATGGTCGAGACCCACTGGAGCCCGTCACTGTCGGTCACCATCGACGCGACGTGGCCACCGGGTGACTACCTGTTCAGGCTGGTGGCCGCCGACGGCCACATGCAGTACGTCCCGCTCACCATCCGCGACGACACCAGCCGGGCGTCGCTTCTGGTGGTCAACGCCGTCACCACCTGGCAGGCGTACAACAAGTGGGGTGGCCACAGCCTGTACGAGGGGACCGCTCCCGGCGGTGCCGGCCCCGCGGGCCGCTCCAAGGTGGTGTCGTTCGACCGGCCCTACGCCAACGATTCCGGGGCCGGCGACTTCTTGGGCAACGAGCTGCCCTTCGTGTCGATGGCCGAGCGCGAGGGCTACGACGTCACCTACTGGACCGACATCGACCTGCACCACCGGTCACCGCTGTTGGTGAACCACAAGGCCATTGTCACCCTGGGCCACGACGAGTACTGGTCGGCGGAGATGCGCGCCGCGGCCGAGACTGCCCGCGACCGCGGTACCAACCTCGTCTTCCTCGGCGCCAACGCCGTGTACCGCTCCATCAGGTTGATGCAGTCCGACATCGGGCCGCTCCGGCACGAGATCAACTACCGGGTGGCCAAGGACGACCCCATCACCGGGGTGGACAACTCCCGGGTCACGGTGAGCTGGCGCGAGCCCCCGGTGAACCGTCCGGAGAGCACCCTGGTGGGTGACTTCTACCAGTGCAACCCGGTGAAAGCCGACATGGTGGTGGCCGACCCGTCGGCCTGGGTGTTCGCCGGTACGGGCCTGGGGGTGGGCGACAAGCTGGCCGACCTGGTGGGCCCCGAGTTCGATCGCTACGACGTCAACGTCCCCGGACCGCCCGGGGCGGTGCAGGTGCTCACCCACTCACCGCTCCGCTGCGGGGGGCGGGCCACCTATTCCGACATGACCTACTACAGCGCCGCCAGCGGCGCCGGGGTCTTCGCCACCGGCACCAACTGGTGGGTGAGCCGCCTCAACAAGATCTGCAACCCGTCAGAGGCCTGCTTCGAGAGCCACGTCGACCGCATCACCCGCAACGTGCTTGACGCCTTCGCCGTCGGTCCCGCCGGGGCCGCCCACCCCTCGGTGGCCAACTACACGTCGCTCCCCGACTTCGCCAAGTCGACCACGACGACGACCCTACGGGGGCAGGCGTCGACCACCACGCTGGCCCCGCCCGTCACCGACATCGAGGCCCCGCCCACGACGGTGGAACAGACTCCTCCCACCACCGCTCTGCGTCTACCCCGGCCCCCGACGACGCTGCCCACGCTGCCGACGTTGCCGACCCTGCCTCGACGCTGAGCGGCGGCTACAGCCAGTCCTTCTTGCGGAAGTAGCGGTACCCGATCAGGGTCAGGGTGGCCATCAGCGCCAGGGCGGCGAAGTAACCGTAGTGCCACCGCAGCTCGGGCATGTTCTCGAAGTTCATGCCGTAGATGCCGGCGATGAGCGTCGACCCGAGGATGATGGCGCCCCACGAGGTCATCTTCTTCATCACCTGGTTCATACGGTTGGAGATGATGGCCAGGTGGGCGTCGACGGCGTTGCCCATGAGCTCGCGTTGGCCGTCGAGCAGGTCGACGGCTCGCAGGACGTGGTCGTACACGTCCTGCAGCATGGTGGCGGTGGCATCGTCGATCCACGTCACCTCCCGGCGCATGAGCGAGGCGACGACCTCGCGCAGGGGCACGACCGCTCGACGGAACACGAGCAGGCGGCGGCGGATGTCGAACAGCTCCTGTTGCACGGTGCGCTCGTCGGCCAGCTCCTCGCCGAAGATGCGCTCCTCGAGCTCCTCGAGAGCGTCCTCGGCCCGGTCGGTGGCGTCGAAGTACCCGTCGACCAACTCGTCGAGAAGGATGTAGAGCAGGTAGCCGGCGCTCACGTGTTCGGGGCGAGTGCGTTCGAAGCGGGCCCGGGCCGCGTCCGGGTTCCAGGGTGAGCCATTGGTCTCGGCCTCCCGGACGCTCACCAACCAGGTGGGGCCCAGGAAGAGGTCGACCTCGTCGAGCCCCGAGCTGTAGGCCACGACGAAGCTGTGGGTGGGGTAGTGCTCGAGCTTGGCTCGCTGGTGGAGCTCGCGCACGTCTTCCATGGCCAGGGCATGCAGGCTGAACTGCTTCTGGATGCAGTCCAGATCGGCCTCGTCGGGCTCGGCCACGTCGACCCACACCAGCGTGTCCGGTCGGTGAAGGGCCTCCGACACCCGTTGGGAGTCGACCTCCTCCACCACGCCGCCGGCGTAGACCCGCGCCGTGATCACCTGGCTCCGACCGCTCCCACGATCTTACGGACGTGGGCCTGGCGAGCCTCCACCGGTCCGGAGAGCGTCTCGTAGGAGACGTCGCCGTACTCCAGCAGGCCCCGGATCCGGGCGTCGATGTCGGACTGGAACCCGGTGTCGTCGGGCCGGAGGCCGTCGAGCACGATCGGGAACTCGACGGGCAGGTAGAAGACGTGGTCGTAGCGGGCTCGCAGGTCGCCGACGGCGATCTGGCGGGCCTCGATCCAGAGGTGGTCCTCTTTGCGGGGAGCTCGGGCGTGGTCCATCACCCAGTCGGCGTAGGCCAAGACGTCGTAGACAGAGCGGTCGGCGACGAAGTGGTCGTGGGATGACTCGGCCCGCCACTGCTTGAGGAAGATCAGCGTCTCGGTCTCGGCGGTGGCGTTCTGGTCGAGGGGGAACCCCAGCTCGACCACCTCACGGGCCACCTCGGGGAGCAGGGGGTACTCCCATTCCCGGGCGAACAGGTTGGCGAGGGTGGTCTTTCCGGTGGAGAAGGATCCGACGAAGGCGAGTTTCATGGGCGCCAGTGTGGCCGCCTGACGGTACCGTTGCCACATGGACGACCGCCTTCCGGCTCGCGAGCC
>DATAQC010000095.1:0-69062 GCA_036264885.1 Acidimicrobiales bacterium
CCCATGATGTCGGGGTGGACGCCCTTGTTGGCGTCGAGGGTGGGCCGCACCAACAGCGTGCCGGCGGCCCCGACGTTGGCGTAGGCGCCGCCTGTCTGCCACTCGCGGCCCAGGTCGTAGGGGGGGTCGGTCGGTGCGGGACCACGCAGGCGCTCGAGGGTCATCACCGCCACGTCTTCGGGAACGATGGCGTTGTGGCGGTCGGCGGCGTAGCCGAAGGGGATGGTGGCGAACATGATCTTGCCCATGGATTCGATGCCGGCGACGATCTTGGCCCGATCGCTGGAGCCGGCCTTCTTCATGCCCTCGAGCAGCGTGGCCAGCCCGTCGGCCGGAGCCTCCTCGCCACCCTGCGCCGTCTTGCCGGTGTACTTCTTCAGCCACTTGCCGATGTTGTAGGTGGGCAGGAAGGGGAGCCCGCCGAGAGGCCACGCCGACGCCGACCCCACCACGGCCGCCTCGCCGGCGGTATCGGCCCAGAACTTGTTGATGTCGCGCAGCGAGCCGAAGACGTGGGGGTGCCAGTCGGGCCCTTTGACCGTGGGCGTGTCGATGTAGGACGCGTTCTTGTCGGCCAGCGCCATGACGACGGTGGCGGCGTCGTCGGCGTAGCCGTCGATGTAGACGACCTGGGGGGCGGCGGACTGCAGGCTGGCGATCTGGCCGCCCATGTCTGTGTCGCCGGCAGCAAAGGTCTCCACGCCTTTGACGGTGAGGCCTGCGCCGCCGAAGGCCTGTTCGAAGTTGTGCCGGGTGTTGCCGTACACGTCGAGCTCACGGTCGTAGATCAGCGCCGACGAGTTGTAGCCCCGGTCCTGGCGGGCGTAGTCGGACAGCACCGTCTTGACCTGGGTGTCGCCCACCGACACCTGGAACATCGACCGGGGCGCGCCGGGGGCCGGGAAAAGGGTGCCCTGGGAGAGGGGATCGGCGTAGGCGACCACCACGGGGATGCCGTCCGAGGAGATGCGGGACTGGACGGTGTCGAGGCCCGGCGCCCCGCACCACAGGATGCCCATGATGCCCTTCTGGGCAGCCATCTTGGCGTACACGCCGCTGGCCGCCGCCGGCTCGGAGCCGGTGTCGGCGAAGACGAGCTTGATCTTGCGGCCGGAGGCGCCGCCGGTGGCGTTGATCTGGCTCACCGACGAGTTGAGGGCGTCGAACGACACCTGCCCGATGGACGTGCCCCACCCGGTCATGGGCAGGATCACGCCGATCTGGAGGGCATCGTCGGACGACGACGCACTGCTGCACGAGCTGAGCAGTGTGCCCGAGGCCGAGGCGGCGACGACCGCTGCTCCCGCACCTCCCGCCAGCTTCAGGAACTGGCGCCGAGGGACACCGACGCCGCTCATGGCGTGCGGGTCAAGCCTGGGCCCGACGGCTGAACAGGTAGGCCGCAGCGGCGGCGAGCAGGGCCAGGATCAGGACCACGATGAGCACCCATAGCCAGGTGAGGTTGGTACCGCTCGACTTGGCCGCCAAGGCCAGGTCGCGAGCGGGCACCGTGCCGTTCTGCGGGGTCAGCCCGTAGCCCCCCGGCGGCTGGCTGGGGGGAGCCTGCTGGGCCCGCAGGGCCGACGGCGTCATGACCACGCTCAGGGCGATACCCACCAGGAGCAGCCCCATGAGGAGGGGCCGAATCCTGCGAAGGGCCGGGAGCGAAGATGACGCGACGATGCCCCAAAGGTAGTCGATAACCCGCCCCGCCCACAATGACCTTCTTTCCCCGGCGACTAGCCGGAGCTCGGACGAATGGTGAGGCCCGACTTGAGGCCTGTCATGAAGTTGCGCTTCGCCTCGGTGAGGGCGTTCCCGCTGTTACTCCACTGGTCGAACACCTTGCGGTTGTAGATGCTGAACTGGTCCGGGTAGTAGAGGGGGAACACGGGGAGGTCGTTGGCCACGATGGGCTGGAGCTGAGCCAGGATCTTCTTGCGCTCGCCCACGTCGAGGGTGACCGCCTGCTGCGCCACCAGTTGGTCGACCTGGGGGTTGCTGTAACCCTTGGGGTGCTGGAAGGCCGTCGACTTCGAGTCGTACACCAGGCGGAGCTGGTCGGGGTCGGTGTCCTGGGTGATGCCACCGTCGAAGCCGATGATCATCTCGTAGTCGGCGCCTCCGAGGACGTTGGGCAGTGGCACCTGGACAGGCGTGAGGTCGACGCCGATCTTCTTCAGTGAACCGGTCACCAGCTCGAGCACGGCGGGGATGCCGCTCACCACGGTGAGGGCGTACTTGAGGGGCTTGCCGTCGGGGCCCTGGCGGGTGGCGGTGGGACTGCTGCGGGTGTAGCCGGCGGCGTCGAGCATGTTGTTGGCCCCAGCCACGTCGAACCCGGGCTGGGGGACGGCGGTGAAGTAGGGGTTCCCGGGCACCAGGTAGCCGGCGTTGCCCGGCAGTCCGTTGCCCCCGGCCACGCGGGTCACGATGTCGTCGAGGTTGATGGCCTTGGCACACGCCTTGCGGAACCGGGCGTCGGCCAGGGCGCCCCCCTTGGTCTCGTTCCATTTGAGCGGGACGCAGATGCCCGCCTTGTTGGTGTTGACGCCGTACTGGGGGTTGTCGCGGAAGGGAGCCAGGGTGTCGCTCGGGGTGCCGAAGACGTCGGTCTCGGCCTCGTCGATCTGACCGGCCTGGAGGGCACTCAGATCGTCCGCGCTCACCGGCCTGAACTCGAGGCGCTTCACGAAGGGCCGGCCCAGGTAGTAGTCGTCGTTGGCGTTGAACAGGTAGGTGCCCTCCCCCACGGTGTGCTCGGCCAGCTTGTAGGGACCGGATCCCACCAGTACGTCGGGGCTCTGGGCCTTGCCGGCGTCGGGGATGGTCGACCAGATGTGGCGGGGGATGATCGGGAGCTCGCCGGCGACCTGGCTCTCGAAGGTGACGGCCGGCTTGTCGAGGCGGATCACGACCGTCGACGGGCCGGTGGCCTGCACGTCGACGATGTCGGTGGGCAGGGCGGTCAGCTGGGGCGACAGAGTCTGGGACTTGAAGTACTGGTAGGTGAAGGCCACGTCGTCGGCGGTGACGGGCTGGCCGTCGTGCCACTTGGGGCCGTTGCGCATCTGGAAGGTGTAGGTGAGGCCGTCGGGGGCACGGTCGAAGCTGGCCGCCAGCATCGGCAGCATCTTGCCGTCGGTGTCCTCCTGCAGGAGGGTGTCGTAGATGTAGTTCATGAAGGCGAAGCCCGGAGCGGCGAAATAGGCGAACGGCGTGGGGTACCCGAAGTCGATGGCCCCCGACAGGCGAATGGTGGGCCGGGGCACTGGCGAGGTGAGGCTGGCCGTCGACCCCGTGGTGCCACCCGCCTTCGAGCTCTTCGACGACTTCGAGCATGAGATAACGGCCAGCGCGCCGGCCGCGCCGAGGCTCGTCCGCAGGAAGGTCCGTCGGTCCATCGGGTCCATCAGCTTCCCCTTTTGTGGATGAGCTTCTCAGGTTCGGGCGATTCGTGCCGGGACGATTCGGTCAGGGACATGGACGGCGCCGCCTCGATGAGGCGCCGGGCGGTAGTGCTCTCGGGCGCCGTCGACACCCGTTGCGACGGACCTTCCTCGACCACCTCGCCCCGGTCGAGAACAACGATGCGATCGGTGACCTTACGCACAACGGCCATGTCGTGGGAAACGAGGACGAGCCCGAGGCCCATCTCCACCTGGCGCTCGCGCATCACCACCAGCAGGCGGGCCTGCTCGGAGGCGTCGAGCATGCTGGTGGGCTCGTCGGCCACCAGAAGCTTGGGGCCGACGATGAGGGCCCGGGCCAGCGCCACCCGTTGCAGCTGGCCCCCGGACAACTCGTGGGTGTGGGAGGTCACGAACGCCCGCGACGTGGGCAGGCCCACGCTCTCGATGGTCTCCATCACCTTGGCGGCCCGGTCGGCACGTCCGTCGTCGCCGAACAGGTCGAGGGGCTCGCGCACCAGGGCCTCGACACTGAGCCGGGGCGACAGGGCATCGAAGGGGTCCTGCATGACCAGCTGGATGCGCCGGTGGACGGCCTTGTCGGACTTGCGCCACGAGGTGGGCAGCGGGGCTCCTTCGAGCATCACCCGCCCGCTGTCGGGCGCCAGTTGGCCGGTGAGCATCTTCGACAGGGTCGACTTGCCGCTACCCGAGGGGCCGATGAGGCCCACCGACTCGCCCTCGTTCAGGGTGAACGACACGCCGGCCACGGCCCTGACCTCGCTGCCGTGGGCTCGGAAGGTCTTGGATACGTTCTCGGCGCTCAGCAGGGTCTTGAGCCCGCCGAAGTGACAGGACACCAGCCGCCCCCGCGACTCCTCGAGCACCGGGACCTTCTCGGCACACACGCTTTCGGATTGGGTGCAGCGGGGGTGGAACGCGCACCCCGACGGCACCGCCCGGGGGTCGGGGGGCAGGCCCCGTATGGGGCGCAGGTCCTTGGTGGTGGTCATGACCGGGAAGGCGTTGACCAGGGCCCAGCTGTAGGGATGGGCGGGTGTGCCCATCACCCGGGCACTGGGGCCCAGCTCGATGGCCTGGCCGGCGTAGAGCACCATGGTGCGCGAGGTGAGATGCGACGCATCGGGCAGGTCGTGGGAGATCACCACCATGGCCAGGCCCCGGTTGGCCGAGGCCGCCTTGATGCGCCCCACCACCTCGGCCCGGGTGAACGGGTCGAGCCCCGAGGTGGGTTCGTCGAGCACCAACAGGTCGGGGTCGAGGGCCAGGGCCATGGCCAGGGTGGCCCGACGCCGCTCTCCGCCCGACAGCTCGTGGGGGAAGCGCTCCAGCAACCCAGGGTCGAGCTCGACCTCGACGGCCAGCTCGGCGGCGCGCCGAGAGGCGTCGGCCGCGCTCACGGACCGGTGTTCGCGCATGGGCTCGCAGATCTGGGTGCCCACCGTCGTCACCGGGTTGAACGGGGCGCCCTGCATGGCCAGGGCCACCGTCGACCACCGCAGCGAGCGCAGGGTCTCGGCCGAGGCGCCCACCAACTCGTGGCCGTCGAGGCGGACGCTGCCGCTGACCTCGGGCGGTTGCAGCAGCCCCACCAGGCACGAGGCCATGGTGGACTTGCCCGACCCGCTCTCGCCTACCACGGCCAGCGTCTCGCCCCGCTCCAGGCTGAAGGTGAGACCCCGCAGGGCCTCGACCTCGCCGCCGAAGTACACGGCCAGGTCGGTCACTTCGAGCAGGGGGCTCACGCGTCGCGCCCCCGGTCGGTGCGGGGGTTGAACACGGGCTCCAGGCCCACGCCCAGCAGGGTGAAGCCCACCACCACCACGGTGATGGCCAGACCGGCGGGCAGGACCCACCACACCCAGACCTTGTCGAGCGTGATCACGTTCAACCGGAAGGCCCCGTCGAGCATGGTGCCCCAGCTCACCCGGGTGGGGTCGCCCAGTCCGAGGAAGGCCAGGCCCGACTCGAGCAACACGGCCACCGCCGCCCAGTCGACCCAGCCGGCCACGATGAGCGGCCCCACGGCCGGGGCCAGGTGACGGCGCAACAGGTAGAAGGGCCCGCCCCCGAAGCCCCGGGCAGCGTGGACGAAGCCCCGCTCTCGCAGGCTGAGGGCCTCGGCCCGCACGATGCGGGCCACCGGCGCCCAGCCGGCCAGGGTGATGACGATGATGAGCACGGTGATGCTGGGCCCGGCCAGGGCCAGGATGAGCACGGCGGCGATCAGCGGCGGCTGGGCCAGGCTGACATTGACCAAACCGTTTGCGGCGCTGTCGGCCCACCCACCGATCAGGGCCCCGCCCATCCCGATGACCACCCCGACCAGGGTGGCGGCCGTGGCCGAGACCACGGCGACGGTGAGCGAGAACCGGGTGCCCCAGATCAGCTGGGAGAAGAGGTCCTGGCCGGCGCCGTTGGTGCCGAGCAGGTGGCTCCACGACGGGTGGGCGAACGAATTTCCGGAGATGGCCTTGGGGTCGTAGGGCGCGAGGAGCGGGGCCAGGACCCCGACGATGACGAAGACTGCGAAGATGATGCCGCCGGCCACGACCAAGGGAGCTCGCAGCGCGGCCCGGCGCTCGGGCCCGAGGGCCTCGAGCAGCCGGGCCCGGGGCCCGGGCCGCCGGCGCCGGCGTGCGGGGGGGGCGTCGTCGACCACGTCGGTGCGCGCCGGACTGTCGACGCTCACGAACTGACTCTGGGGTCGAGGCGCGGGTAGATGAAATCGGCGATGAAGTTGACGGTGACGACCATGACGCTGATGAGCAGGAAGCAGCCCTGCATGGTGGGATAGTCGCGGTTGCTGATGGAGTCGAACATGAGCCCGGCCACGCCCGGGTACTTGAAGACCCGCTCCACGAACAGGCTGGTGCCCATGGCCAGTCCCAGGTTTAGGGCGACGACGGTGGCCACCGGCAGCAGGGCGTTACGGGCCGCGTAGCGGTACTTGAGCGAGCGCTGGCTCAAGCCCTTGACCCGTCCCAGCACCAGGTAGTCCGAGCCCAGCTCGGCCACCATGGCGCCTCGCATCACCAGGTACTGGAGGAACAGGAAGTTCAACGACATCACCGCCGCCGGCAGGATGACGTGCCAGGCGATGTCGACCCAGTTGCGCAACAGCGCGTAGTGGGCGTACGGCGTCTGGGCGCCACCGGCTGGGAACCAATGCAGCTTGAGGACGAAGACGACCAGGGCGAACATGGCCAGGACGTAGGCCGGGAAGTTGCCCACGGCGATGAACACGCCCAGCAGGCCCCGGTCGACCCCTTTGCCCCGCCGCCAGCCCGAATGGATGCCCGCCAGCGTCCCCAAGACGGTGGCCAGTCCCACCGCGGTGAGCACCAGCACCGCGCTCCACTTGACCTTGTTCTTCAACAGCCGGGTGACGGGCACGTTGTACTTGATCGAGGTGCCCAGGTCACCGTGGGCCAGCCCCCGCAGGTAGTGCCCGTACTGGGTGATCAGCGGCTTGTCCAGGCCGTAGTAGGCCATCAGTTTCGTCTTGGCCGCGGGGCTGAGCTCGACCGACGCGCCCTTTCCCGTCGACGTGCTGCCGGCCAGCACGGCGATGGGGTCGCCGGTGAGGGTGCGGGGCAGGAAGAAGTTCAAGGTGACGAGGAAGAACACCGTGAACAGGTAGACGAGCACCCGGCGCTTGGGCAGGCGGCGCCGGCGCGCCGGCTCCTCGACCGTCGCCAGGGTCTCGCTTGTCGTCGTCGGTGTCTCGATGAGTGTCATAGGTGTGCTTCGACTGTGTTCCCCCGCGCCGCCCCCACCGGGCCGCGCATTGAGCGGCCCCAGGGTAGGTGGGCTGGCGGGCCTGTGCATGACCGGGTCCGGGGGGCCGGGTTTCGCTCAGCGGGGCCCGACGTCGTCACCCGCCCCTGATGCTCAACGGACGCATGTCGGTCCAGACCCGGCCGATGTGGGCCAGGCACTCCTCGGCCGTCCCCATCACGCCTTCCCTGGCCCAACCCGCCGGCAACGGCTCGGCCAGAGGCCAGATGGAGTACTGCTCCTCGTGGTTGACGACCACGCCGTGAGTCGGTGCCCGCCGGCCGTGACCGGGGTCGGAGGGGGACGGCGAGTCGGACGTCACGGGACGCTATCTTCGACCTTCGTGGGCCGCGTGGCAACCGGTTCCGGCCTCGTCGATCGTCTCTTCGGCCCAGGTGTGGCCGGGGTGGTGGCCCACCTCGGGGGGGACACGCCCGAGCCCCGGTACCCCGAAGAAGCCCTGGTGGTGGCGGGCGCCGTCCCCCGACGCCGCTACGAGTTCCTGGTGGGCCGGGCCTGTGCCCACGCCGCCCTGGCCGCCATCGGCCGTGACGATGCACCGATCGGCGTGGGCCCCCGTCGCCAGCCCCGGTGGCCGGCCGGAGTGGTGGGCAGCATCGCCCACGGAGGCGACTGGGCGGGCGCGGTGGTGGCCTCGGCCGGGAACACTGAGTCGGCCTGGAACATCGTGGGCCTCGGGCTCGACATCGAGCCGGTGGCGCCGCCGTTGAGCGGCGACGTCGAGCGCCTGGTGCTCACCGCCGGCGAACGCCGTCGGCTGCCCGCCGAACCAGGCCCGGCCACGGTGGCGGCCAAGGTGGCGTTCACCGCCAAGGAGGCCGTCTACAAGGCGTTGCACCCTTCGACGGGATGGTCGCTGGAGCCGGCCGACGTGGAGATCGACGTCGACCTGGCCTCCGGCCGCTGGCACGCCCGCCTGCATGAACGGTTTCCCCTGGACGACCGCCGTCTCGTCGGCCGCTTCGAGGTGGCCGACCATCACCTGTTCGCCGGCGTGGTGGTCAGGGTTGGAGACGGTCGGGGCCGCGGTGGAGGAAGGTGACTTCCCGCACGTCGTCGACGCCGAGGATGCTCATCAGGAACCGGGTGAGGCCGAGCCCGAACCCCCCGTGGGGGGGGCAGCCGAACTTGAAGAAGTCGAGGTAGTACCCGACGATCTCAGAGGAGATGCCCTTGACCTGGGCCTGGGCGGCCAGGCGGTCGTAGCGGTGCTCGCGCTGGGCGCCGGTGGTGATCTCCAGGCCCTTCCAGAGCAGGTCGAAGCTCTTGTCCCGGCTCGAGTCGTGCTCGAGGCGCATGTGGTAGAAGGCCCGCACCCATTCGGGGTACTCGGTGAGGAACACGAACTCGTGGCCGGTGCGCTCGGCCACCTTGGCGGCCACGATGCGCTCGCCCTCCGGGTCGAGGTCGCCCTCCTTGCGCCCGCTGACCCGATGGCCGGCGGCGGCCAGGATCTCGTGGGCCTGGGCCAGGGTCAGCCGGGGGAAGGGCACCTCGGGCACCACCACGTCGACGCCGAAGCACTGCTTGACCTCGTCGCCGTGGGCAACGGCTACCGCCTCGATCACCCGTCGCAGCCAAACCTCCTCGAAGGCCATGACGTCTTCGTGGGACTCGATCCACGACATCTCCACGTCGACGCTGGTGAACTCGGTGGCGTGACGGGAGGTGGCGTCGGGCTGGGCCCGGAAGGCGGGGCCCACTTCGAAGACGCGATCGAAGCCGGCGGCCATGGCCATCTGCTTGGAGAACTGGGGCGACTGGGCGAGATAGGCCGACCGCTCGAAGTAGCCGACGGTGAACAGTTCGATACCGGACTGGTTGGGGGTGGGACGGAACTTGGGCGTGTGCAGCTCGATGAAGCCGTGCTCGTGCCAGTGGTCGCGCATGGCGCGCTCGGCGGTGGTCTGCACCTCGAAGATGAGCCGGTTGCGCCGGTGACGCAGGTCGACGAACCGCCAGTCGAGGCGCTCGTTCAACGGCGACGCCTCGTCGACGGGCAACTCCCCCACGGCCGGGCCGACCACGTCGAGGTCGACCAGTTGCAGGCACGGACCCCCGTGGCTCTCCTCACCGTCGACCACCCGACCGACCGCCTCCACCGCTGAGCCCAGGCCGACAGAGGCGAGGACGGCCGCCATGGTGTCGACGCCGTCGGTGGCGCGGTGCACCAGGTCAACCACGCCGGTGACGTCGCGCAGGCGAGCGGTGCGGCCCGCTTCGTCGCCGCCCAGCTCCTCGACCAGACCGCAGACGCGCACGATGGCGCCTCCGGCCGAGACCAGGTCGCCGACCATGGTGCGGGGCCGCTTGGCAGGCGGTTCGAGGTTCACCCGGCCTGCTCCCCCGCCGGCGCAAGGGCGGCCTCGACCATGGCGGCCAGCTCGGCCACGGTGGCGGCGTCGAAGACTGCGGTCACGGGCAACTCGATGGCGAAGGTCTGGTTGACTCGGGCGACGATCTGGGCGGCGGCCAGGGAGTGGCCCCCGTAGTCGAAAAAGTCGTCGTCGACCCCGATGGGGCGGCGGTCGAGCACCTCTTCGAAGATGGCCACGATGGCGCCCTCGGTGGGGGTGCGGGCACCGACCGGGCCGTCGCCGTCGTGGTCGCCCTCGCCGCCGGTGCCGGCGGGAGAACCCTCGCCGAAGCGGTCGCGCAGCTCGCGCTTCAGGACCTTGCCCGACGCCGTCAGGGGGAGGGCGTCGACCACGAAGATGTGGTGGGGCGTCTTGTACTCGGCGAGGTGCTGGCGGGCGAAGGCCATGAGGGCCCGCGGCGACACCTCCGAGCGCAACACCACGGCGGCGCCCACGTCCTGGCCGAGCACGGCGTGGGCCACGCCGAACACGGCCACGTCGTCGACGGCCGGGTGCTGGCGCAGCACGTCTTCGACCTCGAGGGAGGTGACGTTGAGCCCTCCGGTGACGATCACGTCCTTCTTGCGGTCGACCAGGTAGAGGTACCCGTCGGCATCGAGATAGCCCAGGTCGCCGGTACGCAGCCAGTCACCGACGAAGGTGGCGGCGGTGGCGTCAGGGTCTCGGTAGTAGTGGCGCCGGGGCGCTCCGGGCCGGCGCAGCCACACCTCGCCGGTCTCGCCCGCCGGGCGGTCGGCGCCCTGCTCGTCGACCACCCGGACCTCGGTGCCACCGACGCCCAGCCCGACCGAGCCGGGACGGGCCATGGCGTCGACCAGCAACGTGCGGGCGGTACCGCCTTCGGTGAGGGCGTAGGTGTTCCAGACGGCGGCGTTGGGAAAGGCCTGGGCCACCAGGGGCACCAGGCCGGGCGGCAGGGGCGCCGACGACAGCACCACCCGCTCCACCGACGACAGGTCGTGGCGGCCCGCCGCTCCCGAGGCCACGATCAGCTGCGCCATGGCCGGCACCAGCTGTATGCGCCGCACCCCGTGTTCGGCCACCAGGGCGCAGAACCGCTCGGGGTCGAAGACGGCCATGACCACCACGGTGCGGTCGGGGCGCCGTAACGGCACCCGGAGCACCTCCTGGGCGGCGTTGGTGCCCACCGGGAAGGCGTGCACCAGGGTGGCCCGTCCGCCATCGGGCTCCTCGTCCGGAGGCGGGTCGTGGAAGGCGATGCTGGCGTGGGAGACGGCCACGCCCTTGGGCGCTCCCGTCGTGCCCGAGCTGTAGAGGATGTCGGCCAGGTCGTCGGGGCCCACCGGCACCTGGACGAAGGCGTCCTCGTGGCCCTCGGCCAGCGCCGCCGGCGACGACACCCACGGCATGTCGACACCCAGGCCGAGGTCGCCCGGCGCCAGGTCGGGCGGGCACACGATGGCGCTCGCCCCGCTGTGGCGCACCACGCCGGCCAGCTCGGGGCCGGCGAAGCGCGTACCGACCGGCACCGCCGTCGCCCCTGCCTTGTGCACGGCCAGATAGGAGACCGCGTAGTCGGTCCACCGGGCGTTGTCGAAAAGCAAGAGCACGCGGTCGCTGTGCTCCACGCCCCGGTCGACCAGGCCCCGCGCCACCGCGTTCGAGCGCCGGTCCCAACCGTCGTAGGTGAGCTCGTCCCCCCCGTGGACGAGCCTGCCGGCGCCGTCGACGAGCCTGCTGGCGCCGTCGACGAGCATCGCCACTGCGGTGGGGTCGTCGCCGGCGCGCTGGCGGAGGAGGTCGGCCAGCGTCCCGCTCAGGCCCGGGCTGCTGGTCTGCGGCGCGGTGCTCATTCCCGCAGCATCGCGCGGCGTTAGTGTCGGCGCGAGATCGAGGAGGCTGCGATGAGGGTGCTCTGCACCTGCGTTCCCGGCGACGGGCACTTCAACCCCATGCTGCCGCTGGCCCGGGCCCTGGCCGCCGCCGGCCACCAGGTGGCGTTCGCCACGTCCGAGGCCATCGAACCGCATGTGGTCAAGGCCGGCTTCGAGTTCCTGGCCGCCGGCATCAGCCTGCCCGACCAGCTGGCCGAGGCCCGCCGGCGCTTTCCCGACCAAGCCGCCCTTTTAGGTGCCGAGCGCTTCGAGAACTTCGTCCCCCGGATGCTGGGTGGCGTGGCCGCTCCCCCCCGCATCGCCGACCTCATGCCCATCGTCGAGCAGTGGCGTCCCGATGTGGTCGTGCACGACGAGACAGAGCTGGGCGGCCCGGTGGCGGCGGCAGGGGCCGGCATCCCTCACGCCGACCACAGCGTGGGCATCCTGCGGCCGCTGTCGATGTTCCGCCTGGCCCGCCAGATGCTGGAGCCGGTCTACGAGCATTGGGGGGTCGAGCTGGGGCCCTACGCCGGCATCGGCGACTACCTCTACCTCGACGTGTGCCCGCCCAGCCTCCAGTCGGCCTGGATCGACCAGATCCCCGCCGCCCACCCCATGCAGAACGCCGCCATTCCCCCCGATGCCGGCGAGCAGCCGCCGGCGTGGCTGGCCGATCTGGCCGACCGCCCCACCCTCTACGTGTCGCTGGGCACGGTGTTCAACAACGACCCCACCGTGTTCCGCTCCATCCTCGAGGGGGTGCGGGAGGAGCCGGTCAACGTGATCGCCACCGTGGGGCGCACCAACGACCCCGCCGACCTCGGGCCCCAGCCCGATCACGTGCACGTGGAGCGCTACATCTCCCAGGCCCTGCTCCTGCCCCATTGCGACGTGGTCGTCAACCAGGGAGGCACCGCCATACTTTCCATCCTGGCCGAGGGCCTGCCCATGATCGTGGTGCCCCAGGGCGCCAACCAGTTCCACAACGCCGCCGCCCTGGAGGCCGCCGGTGTCGGGCGGTCGCTGCTGCCCGGCCAGGTCACTGCCGACTCGGTGCGGGCCGAGTTGCGAGCCCTGCTCGACGATCCCGGTTACCGGGAGCGGGCCAGGCACATCGCCTCGGAGATCGCCGCCATGCCCGGCCCCGCCGAGGGCGTGCGCCTGGTCGAGCGCCTGGTCGAGGAACGCCAGCCGCTGGTGGCGTCATGACGCTCGACGCCCGGCCCGAGCCGCCCGCTCGAAACCACGTGGCCCACGCTGACTTCGACGCCCTGGGAGCCCTGGGTGACGGCGACGTCCCCCGGTTGCGAACCGAGCTGCCCGGTCCCCGATCGGCCGAGCTGTGGGCCCGCGACGCCCGCCACCACGCCGCCAACTCGTCGATGGCCGCCCAGGCGTTGGGCCTGGTTATCCACGACGGGCTGGGGGCGCTGGTGCGCGATGTCGACGGCAACGTCTTCATCGACTTCTGCTCGGGCATCGTCGTCACCAACCTGGGTCACTGCCCTCCCGGCGTGGTGGCCGCCCTGCAGGAGGAGGTCGGGCGCCTCCTGCACTACTTCGACTACGCCACGCCGGCCCGCGCCGAGTTCTTCGAGGCCCTGGCCGCCACCCTGCCCGAGAGCCTGCAGACCTTCCAGATGTACACCACCGGCGGCGAGGCGGTGGAGGCGGCTATCCGGCTGGCCCGTTCGTACACCAAGCGCTACGAGGTGATCTCGTTCTACAGCGCCTGGCACGGTCGCACCCTTGGAGCCATGTCGCTCATGGGCGGCTTCCCCCAGAAGCACGGCTACGGGCCCTTCCTGCCCGGGGTCCTCCACAGCCCCAACGCCTACTGCTACCGCTGCCCCCTGGGCCTCACCCGCGACAGCTGCGAGGTGGCCTGCGCCCGCTTCGTCGACCGGGTCTACGAGCAGTCCTCCGAGAAGTCGCTGGCGGCGGTGATCATCGAGCCCGTGCAGGGCGTCGGCGGCGTGATCGCCCAGCCGCCGGAGTTCCTGGCCCACATGCGGGCGTTCTGCGACCGCACCGGGGCCCTGCTCATCTTCGACGAGGTGCTCACCGGCGCCGGGCGCACGGGCACCATGTGGGCATTCGAGCAAACGGGCGTGGTGCCCGACGTGCTGGTGGCGGGCAAGGGGCTCGGGTCGGGCTATCCGGTGTCACTGCTGGCGTCTCGCCGTGAGGTGCTCGACACCCCGCCCTTCGGGCTCCCCGGCGCCGGCGCGTCCACGTTCGCCAGCGGCAACCTGGCTTGCGCCGCCGGCGCCGCCTCGTTGGCGGCCATGGCCGACGGAACGGTGCTGGCCAACGCCCGCCACGTGGGTGCAATCATGCTCGATGCCGTGCGGGCCCTGGCCGACCGCCACCCGATCATCGGTGACGTGCGGGGCCAGGGGATGCTGCTGGCCGTAGAGCTGGTCAGCGACCGCGCCACCAAGACGCGGCTGCCGCCGGCCATCGGGAAGCGGTTGCTGGTGGCCATGGCCCGACGGGGCCTGCTGGCCGCCGGGGGGGGCCACATCCTGCGCCTCACCCCCCCCTTGATCATCACCGAGGAGCTGGCCCTCCGGGGCGTGGCCCTGTTCGACGACGCCCTCACCGAGATCGAGACCGCCGAGGGCCTGGGCCCGAGCGGCCCTCTGAGCGGGGATCCCGGCCCGAGCGGCCCTTCGAGGGGCATTCCGGCGCCGTGAGCGCAGAGGCGGAAAGCTTGCGGGCGGTGCACCACGTGGGGGTGACCGTCGCCGACCTGGAGCGTTCAGTGGGCTTCTGGGGCCGGCTCACCGGCGCCGAAGCCCGTGACCGGCGCACCATGGCCGGGCCCGGAGTCGGCCGCCTGGTCGGGTACCCGAGCGTGCGTATCGAAGCGGCGTGGCTCGACTTCCCCGGTGGCGTCGCCCTGGAGCTGCTCCAGTACCTCGAGCCGCTCGACGCGCCCTACCCCGAGGGAACGGCCCACCCCGGCAACATCCACGTGTGCCTCGACGTCGACGATGTCGACACCGCCCGGGCCCACGCCCTCGACTGTGGCGCCCGACCCGTGGGCGGACCCGTCGACGTGGGCGCCGGGCCGCAGGCGGGGGCCCGCATCGCCTACGTCCGCGACCCCGACGGGGTCACCATCGAGCTGTTCCAACCACCGAGCTGACGCCGCGCCCGGCCGCCCGCCTACTCGCTCACCGAGTGCAGGAACGAGCGGACGGAGGAGGCCACCAGCGGCGGGTCCTCGAGAGGACCGAAGTGGCCCAGGCCGGGGAGCACCTCGGTCGTCACCCGGCTCAGGCGGTCCTCCATGGCCGTCACCGTGTCCGGGGCCAGGCCGTCGGTCTCGGAGCCTTGGGCGAGCATGACGGGGCAGGCGACCTCGCCGAGGCGGGTGAAGCAGTCGTTGGCCGTGGCCATCTCGTAGATGAGGGCCTCGTGCTCGGGCTGGCAGGCCAGGGCCACCCCGCCGTCGGCCCGGTCGACGAAGCCGTGGTCGACGTACTGGCGCAGGGCCACGTCGTCCCAGTTCACGAACGGCCCCTTCGACCGGTAGTGGTCGTATGCCTGCTGGCGGGAGTCGAACGTGTCGCGGCGGCGCCGGGCCCCGGCAGCCAGCCAGTTGGCCTCGTCCCGGCCGAGGGGCGGGTCGGCGGGCACGACCACGGGCTCGTAGAGGTAGAGAGCGGCGAAGGTGCCCGGTGCCGCCTCTTCGGCCAGCAACAGGCCCGCCGCTCCCGAGGAGTGGCCGACGCCGAAGGGGCGCTGGAGCCCCACGCCTCCGATCACCGCGAGGGCGTCGAGGCCGAAGCCCCGCCAGTCGAAGTCCAGGTCAGGCGGGTCCCCGGAGCGGCCGTGACCGCGTTGGTCGAACGAGACGCACCGGAACTCGCCGGCCAGCGACGCCGCCACCGGCACCCAGACCAGGCCGTGCAGCCCGGTGGCGTGGGCCAGCACCACCGGCGGGCCGTCGCCGCCGAGGAGGTGGACAGCCACGTCGACGCCGTCGGAGGTGGCCACCGTCGTGGAGGGAGTCGCGGTCACGGCCCCGAACCTATCCCGTCGCCACATGATGCATTTTGACTAGACCTATTTGGCATCTACCGCCGACAGAACGTCTCGTCTGTATGATGGGAACGCAGCGCGTCGCCCAGCTTCAGCATCACTTGAAACTTGGTCGGCGCGTTTCCCGTGAGGGCGCGTATGACGGGTCGTTTCCATCGCGATTGCGTCGCTCGACAGACAGGGACGACAGGCTTCGCATGCTCGACAACGGAGAGAAGCTCGGGGGGTGGGGGGCGGCCCTGACCGCCGTCCAGCGGATCCTGCTCACCACCGACGGGCGCGTCACCGACATCATCGAGGCCTACGCGCGGGAGCCGATCTGCGTGGTGAAGCTGGCCGAGACCCTCGACGAGCCCGGGCACATCCCCAACCTCAAGGTGAGCGACGAGGACGACGTCCTCTTCCGATCGTTGCTGCTCCAGGGCACCAACACCGGCACCGACTACATGTACGCCACGTCGCTGGTGGTGGCCGGTCGGGTCCCCACCGCCATGCTCGAGGCCCTCCTCTACACGGACACACCCTTCGGCAAGCTCCTCGTCACCCACCGGGTGGAGACCCTGCGCGAGATCCTCTACTGGCACCGCGAGCCAGCCGGGCGCTATGGCCACTACTTCCACATAGAGAGCACCGACATGCTCCTCTCCCGCACCTACCGCGTGATATCGAATGAATTGCCGGTGGCGTTGATCACCGAGAAGTTTCCCGAGACCCACTTCCGGGACGCCTAGTGCCACCCCCGGCAATGGGTACCGGGCCTCGAGCCCTTTCCAGTCGCGACAGCGCCGTCTAGGCTCACCGACACACTATGTCGACGCACTCGGATGGACCTCGGGCCACTTCCACGAGTGGACCCGGCGAGATCGTCCGCACCGAGGGCCTCACCAAGGTCTACCGGTCCCACGACGGCGGCGAGGGCCTCACCGCCCTCGACCATCTCGATCTGTCGGTCTGCAAGGGCGAGATCTTCGGCCTGCTCGGGCCGAACGGCGCCGGCAAGACGACGACCGTCGGCATGTTGACCACCCGGGTGGTGCCCACCTCGGGGAGGGCCGAGGTTGCCGGCGTCGATGTGGTCGCCGAACCGGCTCGGGCCAAGCACGGCATCGGCGTGGTCCACCAGTCGAACACCCTCGACCGCAGCCTGACCGTCTGCGAGAACCTCTACTTCCACGCCCGGTACTTCGGCCTGACTGCCAAGGCGGCCACCGCCGCAACCGAGGAGGGGCTGGAGCGGTTCCGGCTGGGGGCCCGGCGCAAGTCCGAGGTGCGAACCCTGTCGGGGGGCATGGCCCGGCGGCTCATGGTGGCCCGGGCCATCCTGCACCACCCCGCCGTGCTCTTCCTCGACGAGCCCACCGCCGGGCTCGACCCGCAGAGCCGCCTGGCCCTCTGGGACATCGTGAGCGACCTGCACGACGACGGTCAGACCATCGTGCTCACGACCCACTACATGGAAGAGGCCGACCGCTTCTGCAACCGGGTGGCCATCGTCGACCACGGCCGCATCCTGGCCCTCGACACCCCGGCCAACCTCAAGCAGTCGGCTGACGTCCGCCACGACTCGGCGGCCGCCGCCAAGGCCCAGCTGGCCCGTCTGCGGGCTCTGGCCCGGGTGGTCGAGCCCGATCAGCTCGACGAGATGACGGCGCGAGCGGGAGACGAGGGCGACCCGCTGGAAGGCGTCGCCGCTCCCGACGGCGTGGAGGAGCTGTTCGAAGGGGTCACCCTCGAATCGGTGTTCATCGAGCTGACGGGGAGAGACCTGCGCGAATGACCGAGACCCTGGCCACCGGGCCTGCCGAGACCGCCGGGCCCGCCAGCGGGCCCCTCATCCCCTCCTACTCCCGCGCGTCGGGCCTGGCCGCCTTCCGGGCCCTCCTGCTGCGCGACCTCACCGTGCTCGACAAAGACCTTCGCGAGTTCCTGCCCAACACCCTCATTCAGCCGATCCTGCTGGTGTTCACCTTCACCTACGTGTTCCCCAAGATCGGCCAGGGCATCGGCGCCGGCGGCAACGGCGGAGAGGCTCGTTTCGCCACCCTGCTCCTCGGGGGCATGGTGGCCCAGGCCATCATCTTCTCGGGCATCTTCCGGGTGGCCCTGCCCGTGGCTCGGGAGTTCGACATCACCAGCGAGATCGAAGATCGGGTGCTGTCGCCCATCTCCATCTGGGCCATCGGCCTCGAACGCATCGTTGCCGGAGCCCTCCAGGCGTTCTTCGCCGGCCTGGTGGTCTTCCCGATCGCCGCCTTCCTGCCCGCCACACCCATCTACCTGAAGGCTCACTGGCTGGTGCTGATCACCATGGGCCTGTTGGTGTGCTTGGCGTCGTCGGCCATCGGACTCACCGTCGGTACCCGTATCGAGCCCCGTCTCGTGCCCCCCCTGGCCAGCTTCGTGGCCCTCCCCCTCGCCTTCCTCGGCGCCATCTTCTACACCTGGGACTCACTGACCCCGGTGCTCTGGTTGAAGTACCTGGTGCTCGTCAACCCCCTCGTCTACATGAGCGAGGGCTTCCGGGCGGCGGTGGCCGTGGGGGTGCCCACCATGCCCCTGGCGGCCATCTACGGCGCCCTGGGCGGCTTCACCGTGTTGTTCACGATCCTCGGGGTGACCGGGTTCAAGAAGCGGGTGCTGAGCTGAGGGCGGCGGGCGGGGGCCTACAGCGCCAGCACGTTGATGTGGATCGGCACCTCCACGGTGTCGGCCCCCTGGCGTTGCACCAGCACGGCACCCTGCCAAGGTCCGCCCATCACGAAGCGCACGGGCACCTCGTACTTGCCGGGGGCCAACGGCACCGCCTCGCTGGTCACGCCCATCCCCGACATTCCTCCGGCTCCGCCCATGTCGGCCCGCATGCACACCTGGGCCCGGTCGACCGGTTGGCCGTTCTGGGTCACCGTCAGGTGGTATTTGGTGAGCACCACGCTGGGGTCCTCGTCGATGGAGGCCGAGTAGGTCGGGTCGGGGTGGGATGCCTGCTCGCACGAGCTGAACGGTGGCTGGTTGAGCTTGTTGATGGCGACGACGAAAGCGGCCACACCCACCACGAACACGATGCTCAGTCGCCAGATGTTCCGCACCGCCACCCCCTTCCCCGCTCGGTGGCGGCCACCCTAGCAACGGGTGCCCCATGTGCCGGCCGGTCCCGGCCGTGAACACCAAGCTGGTGCTCCTCGGAACCGCCGGCGGACCTCTCCCGTCACCGGTGAGATCGGGCATCGCCCATGCCGTGGTGGTGGGCGAGCGTGTCCACCTCATCGACTGCGGCAGCGGGGTCACCCGCCAGCTCAGGCGGGCCAAGATCCTGCGCGACCTCCACCAGGTGTACCTGACCCACCTCCACTCCGATCACGACTGCGAGTACTTCAACCTGTTCCTCCTGGGGTGGCCCATCCTGCAGTGGAACCCGCCCGTGAACGTGTTCGGGCCCGGGCCCGCCGGAGGGTTGGCCGGTCTGCCGCCCGACCTGGACGGCGAGGCACCCTTTCCGGTGGTGTGCCCGGACCAGCCCACCCCCGGGCTGATCGAGAGCACCCGCTTGCAGTTCGCCGCCCACGCCTACGACATCAACGTCCGCCTGCGCGACTCGGGTCGCCAGGACCTGCGCGACCTGGTGGTCCCCCACGAGATCGCCGTGCCCACCGGCGCGGGCGCCACCGGGCCCGAGCAGGTGGCGCCTCCCATGAGCCCGGTGGTGATCAGCGAGGACGACGACGTGCGAGTGACGGCGGTGCTGGTGCAACACGCACCGGTGTTCCCCGCCTTCGCCTTCCGTTTCGACACCGACGGCGGCTCCATCGTGATCTCCGGCGACACCGCCCCCTGCGCCAACCTGATCACGCTGGCCACCGGAGCCGACATCCTCGTGCACGAGGTCTTCGACGATTCCGCCGACGTGCACTGGACCCCGGGCGACGACCATCGTCGTCGTGAGCGGCGCCAGCGCGAGCACCTGGTCAACTCACACACGCCGGTGAGCGCCATCGCCAAGGTGGCGGCCCTGGCGGGCGTGAGCCGGCTGGTGCTCACCCATTTCGTCCCCGGCGAGGACGTGCTCCCCGACGAACACTGGTTGCAACGGATCGGCCCGGACTTCGACGGCGAGGTGGTGGTGGGCCGAGACCTGGCCGAGCTCACCCTTTGAGCCCGCCACCGATAACCCTGGCCGACCTGGTCGAGGCCCAGGTCGCCCGCTCCCCCTCGGCCCGGGCTGTGGTCGGAGCCGGTCGCTCACTCACCTACGCCGAGCTCGACAGCCGGGCCAACCGCCTGGCCCGGCACCTGCAGGCGCTGGGGGTCGGTCCCGACGTCACCGTGGCCACGTGCCTGCGCCGTTCGCCGGAGATGGCCGTCGCCCTGGTGGGGGTGCTGAAGGCGGGAGGGGCGTGCGTACCCCTCGACCCGACCTACCCCCACGACCGGCTGGCGGCCATGCTCGCCGATGCCGGCGTCGGCGCCGTGGTGACCGAGGAGGGTCTGGCCCACCGGCTGCCGGCGGTGGGCGCTCCGGTGGTGATCCTCGATGCCGGCTGGGCCGACGTGGCCCGCCAGGCGCCGTCGGTCCCGCATCGGCGGGTGGCCGCCCAGAACCTGGCCTATGTGCTCTACACCTCGGGGTCCACCGGCGAGCCCAAGGGGGTCATGCTGACCCACGCCGGCCTGGTCGAGCACAGCCAGGCCGTGTCCGCCCTGTTCGAGCTCACCGACCGTGACCGGGTCCTGCAGTTCTGCTCCATCAGCTTCGACGTGAGCGTGGAGGAGCTGTTCCCCACCTGGGCCAGTGGCGGCACCGTCGTGCTCCGTCCTGACGACGCACCGCTGCTGGGCCGCAGCTGGCTGGCGTGGCTGCGACGCCAGGAGGTCACCGTCGTCAACCTGCCCACCGCCTTCTGGCACGAATGGGTGCGCGACCTCGAGGCCCTCGGTGAGCAGGTGCCGGCATCGATACGGCTCACCATCGTCGGCGGTGAACGGGTGCTGGGCTCGGCCTTCCGCACCTGGCTCGGTGTAGGCGGCGACAAGATCCGGTGGCTCAACGGCTACGGTCCGGCCGAGGCCAGCGTGACGGCGACGGTGTTCGACGCCTCCGGAGGCTTCGACGGCGACCCTCCCATCGGGCAGGCGGTGGCTGGAGCCACCATCCACGTGCTCGACGACGACGGTCGTCCGGTGGCGCCGGGCGAGGAGGGCGAGCTCTACATCGGCGGCCCGGGCGTGGCCCGGGGCTACCTCAACCGTCCCGAGCTGACGGCCGCCGCCTTCGTGCCCGACGCCTTCGGGACCCGACCCGGGGCGCGCCTGTACCGCACCGGCGACGTCGTCCGTGAGCTGGCCAGCGGCGATCTCGAGTTCGTCGGCCGGCGCGACCGCCAGGTCAAGATCCGCGGGTACCGGGTGGAGCCCGACGCCGTGGCGGCCGAGATCAGCCGCCATCCGGCGGTGACCGAGGCGGTCGTCGTCGCCCGCGACGACGGCCCCGGCGGCCGCCGTCTGGTGGCCTACGTGGTCACTCCGGGGACCTCGGTGGCGGCGGCCGAGCTGCGTAGGTTCCTCGCCGATCGCCTTCCCGTCCACATGGTGCCGGCGGCCTTCGTGTCGCTGGCCTCGCTTCCCCAGACACCCAACGGCAAGGTCGACCACCACGCCCTCCCCGTCCCCTCGGGGGTGCGGCCCGACCTCGACACCCCCTGGGTGGCCCCCCGCACCCCGGCGGAGCAAGGACTGACGGCCATCTGGGCCCAGGTGCTGGGCATCGACGACGTGGGCATCGACGACGACTTCTTCGAGCTCGGTGGTCACTCGCTTCTGGCCACCCAGGTGGTCAGCCGGGCCCGCGAGGCGTTCGGGCGCGACCTGGCCCTGCAGGCCATCTTCGAGTCGCCCACCGTGCGGGGCTTGGCCGACGCCCTGGCCGCCGCCCCCGCCTCGCCCGCAGCTGCGGCCGACGGCGATGGCAACACCGGCGAAGGCGCTGGTGCCGGCGCCGGCGTGCCCGCCCTGGTCGCCCATTCCCGCCGGCCCGGCGACCGGGCACCGTTGTCACTGGCCCAGGCGCAGATGCTCGATCTTCAGCTCGCCGCCGACCCGCCGGGACTGTTCAACGTGACGGCCCAACACCGCTTCTCCAGCCCGGCCGCTCCCGACACCGTGGCCGAGGCCCTCGACGTCCTCGTCGCCCGGCACGAGACGCTGCGGTCCCGGGTGGCCGTCGAGGGCGACACCGCCTGGCAGGTGACCGAGGCTCCCGCCCCCGTGCCCCTCGCCGTCCACGACCTGTCGGCGGTGGCACCCGGCGACCTGGAGGCCGTCCTGCGCCAGCGGGTGGCCGAGGTCGACGCCGTGCCGTTCGACCTGGCCACTGCCCCACTGCTTCGGGCCCACCTGTTCGACCTGGGCGACCAGGGCAGTGAGCTGGCGGTCACCTTCGACCACCTCATCTGCGACATGACCAGCGCCTACATCTTTCTCGACGAGCTCAGCACCGTGTACGAGGCCCTCGTCGCCGGGCGCCGGCCCGAGCTGCGCCCCGTCGCCGTGCAGTACGCCGACTTCTCCGTCTGGCAGCGGGCCTGGCTCACCGACGATCGCCTGGCCGCCCAGTACGACTACTGGCGGACCAAGCTGGCCGGCATGCCGATGGGCTCGGCCGTGCCGTTCGATCACATCCCCGACAGGCCCACCCGCCGCATCGGCCACCGCAGCTTCGCGGTGTCGGCGGCCACGTGCAGGCCGCTGCGGACGCTGGCCCGGTCGAGTCGGGCCACGCCGTTCGTGGTGTGCGTGGCGGCGGTGGACGCGCTGCTGAGCCGGGCGGGCGGGGTCACCGACGTGGTCCTCAGCACCACCTTGAGCGGCCGCCAGCGCAACGAACTGGAAGGGGTGATGGGCATGTTCGCGGGGATGGCCCGGATCCGCACCGACCTGTCCGGCGACCCCACCTTCACCGAGATCGTGCGGCGGGCGCGGGAGACGGCGATCGGCCTGTTCGACCACCAGGACATCCCGTTCATGCGGGTCCGCAAGGCCCTCTTCCCCGACTTCCCCGCCCAGGGCAGCCCGGTGGCCACCGCCCAGGCCATCCCCGTCGAGTTCTTGTACTTCCACGCCGCCCACGACCACTGGGCTCCCGGGTCGGCGGTGGTGGAACGTCCCGGTGCCGACACCGGTGCCGACCGCCTGTTCGTACGGGGCCAGCTGCACCCCCTCAGCATCACCGTGCTCGACGACGGCGAACAGCTCTGGGGTGAGCTCAGCTACAAGCTCGACTTCTACGACCAGTCCACGATCGACTCCCTGACCGAAGGCCTCGAGCGCCTCCTCCCTGCCGTCGGCGCCGACCCCGAGCTCCGCCTGTCCGAGCTGCCGGTTCCGGAGCTGGTCCGGCGGTAAGAATTTAGCAAGATGACTACCTGTGCATGTGGCAGTTATCTTCTAAACCACGGTACGCCAAAGAGGCCGGCTCGTCCTCGGACGAGTCGGCCTCTTTGGCTGATGATGTGCTGTGATCGGCGCGTCGGCGCCAATTACAGGCTGGCTACACGTACGTGAAGGTCGGGCCGACGATCGAGCCGTTGGGCCGGACCGTGAACTTGGCACGCTCCCGCTGGTTGGCGCAGTCGACGATGAAGATGCTGCGCTTGGCCCCGTTGTCGGGGATGGTGAAGGTCACCGTGTGCGACTTGTCGCCGCAGTCGGTCTGGATCTGCTGCCCGGTGCTGCCCACGACGATGCTCTTGATGCCGTTCTGGTCGGTGGCGGTGCACTGGAGTACGTGGTCGCCCGAGGCCGTCGTGAAGGGTGAACAGCTGAGCGTGGTGTCCTGGCCGCCGGCGACGGCGGGGCCGGTCGTGAGCACGCTCACGCCTGCGACCGCGGTTGCCGACACCAGCAGTGCTGCCATTGAAGTGCGCAATCTGGACAAATTTGCCTCCCGTTTCCTGGATTGAATGGAAACCGGTCGTCCAGGCCCCGTATTCGGAAGTACAACATCCCCAGCCACGACCACCGGCAGAAGAATGATCGCACCGGAACTGGCCGGAGTCAAGGCGGCGACTTAGACCGACGGTGTCAAAACCACCTTCATGCAGTCGTCCTGCTTGTGCTTGAAGGTTTCGTATCCCGCCGGGGCCTCGTCGAGATCCAGACGATGGGTGATGATGAACGTGGGATCGATGCGGCCCGCCTCGATGTGGGCGAGCAGCGGCTTCATGTACCGGTGGACGTGACACTGGCCGCTCCTGATGGTGAGCGACCTGTTCATCAGGGACCCGACAGGGAACTTGTCGACCACCCCGCCGTACACCCCGACCAGGGACACGACGCCGCCGTTGCGACAGCACGTGATCGCCTGGCGCAGCGCATGGGGACGATCGGTCTCCAGCCGGACTGCCTGCTTGACCCGGTCGTAGGCCTGGATGGCGGCGGCGCCGTGATGGGCCTCCATGCCCACGGTGTCGATGCACGCGTCCGGGCCCCGCCCGCCGGTCAGTTCCTTGAGAGCGTCGTTGACATCGGTGTCCTCGTAGTCGATGACCTCGGCTCCGCTGATGGTGGCGGCCATGTCGAGGCGGTACCCGAAGCGGTCTATCACGATGACCTTCTCCGCCCCGAGGAGCAGGGCGCTGGTCACGGTGAGCTGGCCGACGGGCCCGGCCCCCCACACGGCGACGACGTCGCCGGGCTTGATGTCGCAGTTGTCGGCGCCCATCCAGGCGGTGGGGAGGATGTCGGACAGGAACAGGACCTGTTCGTCGCTGAGATCGCTCTCGATCTTCAGCGGGCCCACGTCGGCGAAGGGCACCCGGGCATACTCGGCCTGCCCCCCGGCGTAGCCCCCGGTGAGGTGCGAGTAGCCGAAGACACCGGCGGTCGGGAACCCGAACACCTTCTCGGCCATGGCCGCGTTGGGGTTGGTGTTCTCGCACACCGAGTACAGCCCGCGCTCACACGACACGCAGGCGCCGCAGGCGATCGGGAACGGCACCACGACCCGGTCGCCCACTGCCACCTTCGACGCCGCCCCGGGCCCGACCTCGACGACCTCGCCCATGAACTCGTGGCCGAGAATGTCGCCCTTCTCCATGGTGGGCATGTACCCGTCGTAGAGGTGCAGGTCGGAGCCGCAGATGGCTGTCGAGGTGATGCGCACGATGGCATCGCGGGGGTTGAGGATCTTCGGGTCGGGGACCTCTCGGACCTCGACGCGGTTGGCCCCCATCCAGCAGTTTGCCTTCATGGTGTCACCCCCTCGGACCCTTCTGGAGGGTTGGCGTCTTGTTGACGCGCCTGGTTCTGGGTGCGGGTGCCGGCGGGACTGCCGTCGGACCGGGCGATCTCGCCGGTCTCCACCATCTGCTTGAACCGGCGGAGGTCGTCACTCACCTGCTGGTTGGGCTCCTCGCCGAAGAGCTTGGCCACGACCGAGCCGAGCGCTCCACCCGGCGGCGAGTACGTGAGCTCCACCCGGACCTCGGTCCCCTGGCCACCGGGGGCGGGGCGGAAGCGTACCGACCCGGAGTTGTCGACCTTGGTCCCGGGAACCGACCGCCAGGCGACCCGGTCACCGGGCACGTCGTCGGTGACCTCGGCATCCCACTCCACGGTGACGCCGCCCGGGCCTTTGGCCACCCAGTGCGAGCGGCCCTCACCGGTCGTCGTCACCGACTCCAGGTGGTACATGAACGTGGGGAGGCGCTCGAAGTCGCGCCACTGGGCGTAGACCTCGTCGGGCGCCTTGTTGATGGTGATGACCGATCGACCTTCCACAGGGCTCCCTCCCCGTCCGGGGCGCACGTGCCCAAGCGCCGATACCCCGGGCCGGCACGATCGAAACGGGGCCGGCCACGGTGTGGTCGTCCTGGCCATGGTTGTCGGGTCGACCGTCGTGTTCGCCCCTCTTCTCACTCGGCTGCAGCGCCAGAGTTAGCCGCGCCCGGTCCGTTAGCATCGGACAATGGCAGGAATGGCGGCGACAGGAGGAGCGGCCACGGACATGCCGGCGACCGGGGGTCCAGTCCCGAGCATCGTCACTGGTGGGGGCCGGGGTATCGGCCGGGCCGTCGCCCTCGCCCTGGCGGCCGCAGGCCACGCCGTGTGCGTCGACGACACGGGCGTCGCCCTCGACGGCTCATCCCCCGATCCCATGCCGGCCGAGGCGGTAGCCGAGGAGATCCGTGCCGCCGGGGGGACGGCGATGGCCTCGAGCATCGACGCCCGCACCCGACCAGGGGCCGAGAAGCTGGTGGCCGAGGTCCAGGCCTGGGCCGGGCGTCCGCCCGCGGTGCTCGTCCACTCCGCCGGCACCCTGGGCGACGCCATGGTGCACAAGGCGTCCGACGCCGATGTCGACGAGGTCCTCGAGTCTCACCTGGGCGTCGCCCTGCAACTCACCCGGGTGATGGCCGGGCCCATCCGGTCAGGACGCTTCGGGCGCATCGTGTACGTGGGCGGCGCCGCCGGCCTGGTGGGCAGCGTGGGCCAGGCCACCTACGCGGCGGCCAAGGCGGGGCTTTTCGGCCTCACCCGGGCCGTGGCCCTGGAGATGGCCGGGCGCGACGTGTGCGTCAACTACCTGGTGCCGTTCGCCTTCACCCGCATGACCGAGTCGATCCCCCCCGTCACCGACGAGCTGCGCGCCTACCTGACGTCGGCTCCGCTGGCCACCGCCGACGACCTCGCCGCGGTGGTGGTGTGGCTGTGCTCGCCCCAGGCCGCCGGCGTGACCGGGCAGATCGTGGGTGCCCGAGGCGCCGCCGTCACCCTGTGGTCCCAGCCCCGGCCCGTGGTCGAGCTGATCGAGCCGGCAGGGTGGCAAGTCGCCACGCTGGCTTCCACGGGGCGGTCGGCCATGGAGCCCCATCTGACCCCGCTGGAGTCCGAGTTCGACCTCTTCGGCGGGCCCCCGCACGCGATTACAGGCAACCCGTTGCACGGAGCCGGCAGGGAGACCTCATGACCACGTCCACCATGGACCAGCCCTTCACCGACACGGTGGCCAACGCCGCCGAGGCCCAGGCCCTCGGACCCGACTACGTGGTGGCCGTGGGCAAGGTGGTGGCCAGCCACGTCCGCAACGAGCTGGCGGGCGCCACCGTGTTCGACGAGCCCGCCATCGCCCTGGCGCCCGGGCCCCAGGAGAAGTGGCTCGCCTGTCGCATCGCCATGGAGGAGTACGGCCACCACCTCAAGTTCAACCGCCTGTCCAACGAGCTCGGACTTCCCGATCCCCTGGCCGGGCGCGCCCTTTCGGTGTTCGACTTCGAGCTGCGCACCTGGGTGGAGTTCATCGTCTTGAAGGCCGTCGTCGACCTGGCCGAGGTGGTGCTCATGGAGGATTTGCTCCAGAGCAGCTACCTCCCCCTGCGCAACCTGGCCGCCAAGTTGTTGCCCGAGGAGAAGTTCCATGTGTCGTTCGGCAGGGCCCGCACCACCGAGGCCATGGCCGACCCCGAGCGCAGGCCCGAGGTGCAGCGGGCGCTCGACGACCTGGTGCCATTCACCCTGCCCTTCTTCGGCAGGAGCACGTCGTCGAACAACGAGGCCTTCCGGCGCTGGGGCATCAAGCGCGACACCAACGACGGGGCCCGGGCCAGGTTCATCGAGCGGGCCGCCAGCTTCGCCGACGATCTCGACCTCCGCTTCCCCGAGGTCGCCGTCACCTGGAACCCCTGAGCTGGCACGCGGTGGACGGCGCCGGCCTGGCCCTCGCCACCGGCCATCCGCCCCGGCCCCCGGGAGCGACGTCGCCGGCTGCCGCCCTGGCTGCCGCCCCCGTGGCCACCTGGCCCCTCGCCACCGTGAATGACGATGGACGGCGCGCCGACGTGGCCGCCGCCTTGGGCACCGGCGGCGCGAGGGTGGCCACCCTCCTCGGGCGCATCGCCGGTGGAGCCACTGCTCCTGCCGGTGTCGACATCGCCGGCCTGGCCGCCGCCACACCGGTTGGTCCCGTCACCGAGGCCCTCGCCCTGGTGGGCGTGGCCGAGGCGGTGGAGGCCACCGCCGCCGTCGACCGGGCTTGGTTGGACGCCGTCGAGCGATCTCGGGCGGCGCCTCGCCGCGGGCTGGAGGCGGCGGGCCGGGGTATCGAGCTCGAAGCCGCCCTCCATCTGGCCATGCTGCTGGCCACCGGGCCGGTGGACGACAGCGTGGCCGGCGTCGCCCGGGTGGCCTCCGGCGCCCGGTTGTGGCTGCTGGGAGGAGCCATCGCCTGGGCTCTGACCGGCGACGCCGCCGACCCCTTCGCCTGCTGGGCCGACCTCGTGTCCTACGGCTTGTGGCCGGTGGGGCCCGTCGGCGGTCGCCTGCTCGTCGCCGTCGACGGCGTTCAGGCCACGCAGGCCGGGGTGGCCTGACATGGCCAACCTGGCGGGTGTCATGGAGGAGCGGGCCCGCAAGCTGGGGTACTGGTCGGCGCCGGCGTTCGTGGTCGGTGGGCGCACGTGGACCCATGGCGAGGTTCACCGGGGAGCGGCTCTCGTGTCCGCCCGGCTGGCCGGTCTGGGGGTGAATCCGGGTGACCGGGTGTTGGTCGTGTTGGCTGACGGCATCGAGTTCGTGTGGACGTTCCTGGGCGCCATCCGCCTGGGGGCACTGGCGGTGCTGGCCAACCCCAGGCTCACTGCCGATGACCACGCCGACCTGGCGGCCGACGCCCGTCCGGGGGTAGCGGTGGTGGCGCCCGATATCGCCGGGCACTTCGCCGCCGGCGGCGCGTCACTGCTGGGCGGCGTCGACCTGGGCGCCGAGGTCATCGCCGCCCTCGAACAGGGCGTCGGCGCTCCCGGTGGCCCGGCCATCGCCGAGGCGGACGACGAAGATGCCGCCTACGCCCAGTACACGTCGGGCACCACGGGCCGGCCCAAGGCGGCCGTTCACCGCCATCGCGACCCCCAGGTGTACTTCAGCGCCTTCGCCCGAGGAGCCGTCGATCTCGGTGGCGACGACGTCGTCTACTCGGTGTCGAAGATGTTCTTCGCCTACGGGCTGGGCAACTCCTTGTTCTTTCCCCTCCTGGCGGGATGTCGGGCGGTGCTCGACGCCGGCCCACCCCGTCCCGACACCGCCGCCCGCCTGGTGCGCGACAACGGGGTAACGGTGATGTTCAGCGTCCCCACCTTCTACGCCCGGCTGGTGGCCGCCGGCGACCAGGCGTCGTACACCTCGGTGCGGGCCGCCGTCTCGGCCGGCGAGGCCCTCACCCCGGTGCTGGCCAAGCGGGTGGTGGACTTCCTGGGGTGCCCGATCCTCGATGGTCTGGGCTCCACCGAGGTGGGACAGACCTTCGTGAGCAACACTCTCGAACACTGCCGTGACGGCACCGTCGGCCGCGCCCTACCGCCCTACGAGGTGGTCGTGCGTGACGAGTCCGGTAACGATCTCGACCCAGGCCGGCCCGGCACCCTGTGGGTCAGGGGCCCGACGGTGCTGGTCGAGTACCTGGGGCACCCCGAAGCCACCGCCGCCGCCGTCCGCGAGGGATGGCTGTGCACCGCCGATCGGGCCATGCTCGACGCCGACGGCTTCGTCCACCACCTGGGCCGGGTCGACGACATCGAGGTGGTCGGCGGCATCAACGTGGCACCCCTGGAGGTCGAGGCCGTGCTCGTCGGCCACCCTGGGGTGACCGAGGTGGCCGTCGCCGCCGTGCGCCACGCCACGGGCGCGTCCCGCCTGGAGGCCTTCGTGGTGACCGTGCCGGGCCTGAGTCCCGACGACGGCGTGGCCGACGAGCTGGTCGCCCTGGCCAAGGCCGAGCTGGCCCCTCACAAAGTGCCGCGCGCCGTGCATCTCGTGGACGCCTTGCCCCGCACGCCCACCGGCAAGCTCCGGCGATTCCTGCTCCGCCAGGGCACGTGGACCGAGGCGGGGGCGTCGATCGCCCCGCCGGGCCCCGGTTCCCCGCCGAACTCCTGAGAGGCCGGCGGGGGCCTGAGGGCCATACTCGCTACGCCAGCGGCGTCACCTTGCCGGTGCCGCCGTTGGCCTTGACGCAGTTCTGGTTGACGGTGCCGAACTTGTTGTTCGTCCAGTGGTTGTTGTCGCAGTGGGGGTTGTCGTCGCGACCGTCGACCTGGGCGTTGTTGAACCCGGTGTTGGCGTTCAAGGTGTTGTTCTCGGCGCCCACGTTGACCTGGGTCGTGACGTTGGTCGTGTTGGTGGCCACGTGAATGGTCACCGTCCCCGCCTGGGTGGCGTCGAACAGCGCCTGGCCGGTGGCAAAGGTGGCGTCGACCACCGGGATGTCGACCGGGTTGACTCCGGCCACGACGAGGCCCTCACGACCCGTCGAACCCTCGTTGAAGAACACGACGGCACTTGCGCCGGCGTCGATGGCGTTCTGCACCTTCAGGTTGCGGTCGCAGAACCCACGCTGGATGAGGGCGATGTCACCAGGCTGGAAGCCGGCGTTGGTGAAATCGGCCGCCGTGCAGCCGCTGGCCGACTGGTCAAACGGGATCGGGGAGGTGACATCGATCGGTCCGATGGCCACCAGCTTGCCGGTGACGTTCCCGCTGCCCGAGCCCTCCAGGGCGGCGAAGTCGGTGCCCGCGGTGAAGGTGGGCTGGTTGGGCGTGATGAGGTCCAGCACTGTCGGGCCGATGTCGGTGAACGCGTTGGTGAAGATCGGGCCCTCGAGGTGGATGCCGTCCTGGCCGTTGGCGTTCACCGTGTTGTCGTTGATGGTGTTGTTGACCGACGTGGCGGGGATCTCGATGCCGTTGCGCTCGTTGTTCGACGAGGTGTTTCCCGTGATCGTCAGGTTGGCGGCGGCACACACGACGGTGCCGAAGGGCCCTACCTCCAGGACCTTTATGCCGTCGGACTCGCCGGCGTGGGCAGTTCCCGTCACCGTGTTGTTGGTGATGATGTTGAAGTCGTTGTTGGGCTCGTCAGTGGGCTGGGGGTTGTTCCGGCAGCCGACGTTGGCGTGGACCCCGATACCGGCGATCCCGCTCTGGGTCACGTTGTTGTTGTTCACCACGTTGTGGTTGGCACCCGGGCCCTCGATGCGAACGCCTTCGTTCTCGTTGCCGAACCCGCCGTTGCCGCACCCGAGGGCTCCGGGGATGTTGTTGCCGACCAAGGTGTTGTTCTTGATCTGGTTCCCGTCGGAATCGCCGACCAGCGAGATCCCGCCGAAGGGACCGTTGCCGACGACGTTGTTGGAGCTGACGGTGTTGTTGTCGGAGTTGGTGAGGTTGATCCCGTCACCCAGATCACAGTCGCCGTTCCGCAGGTCGTTGACGTTGTTCTGAATCGTCATCCCGGTGACGGTGTTGCCCGAGCCACCGAAGATGACCACGCCGGCGTCAAAACCGGACACGGTGCCGTTGCGGATGGTCACGCCGCTGAGCCCAGCGGGACGATTGGCCGTGTTGACAACCCGGATCCCAGCCTGGTCGCCGGGACGCTTCTTGCCGGTGACCTTGAAACCGTTCAGGTTGAGGGTGACGTTGGACTTGGTGATGATGAGGCCGTCACCGGTACACGGCCCGACGTTGGCGGTCAGGGTTGTGCTCTGGGTGACCGTCGAGCCGCAGGCGAGAACGGCCGCATTGGCGGGCCCGGCTGTGACCATCCCGGTCACGACCAGTGAGGCCGCCGCACCAGCGGTGGCCAGAGTGGTTCGGAGTCTCATGTGTCCCTCTGTCTTCGTCTTGTGACCCGGTCAGGCCGGTTGTCGTTGTGCCTCCGCGCGCGGGTCAGGACCGGACTGAGATGCGTCGGGCTTCCCGACGCATCGTTGATTCGTCCCCGTTGACCGCCTTTCGCCTATAAGTGCGAAAGACATATACCTCCCGCCTGTGATCGGCGTTGGAAACCTACAGGCTCGATCGACTCCAGGCAACGATCAATTCAGGTTCCTGAAACATGGCGGCGCGCCGCCATGTCCACGGCCAGCGTGGCCACCGTGCGATTGCGTGCCATGCGGTGAGAACCGATCGCTATTCCGGCCACCGCCGCCCTGGTGACCACGTCGAGAAACGGGAACGTCTGCCAGTAGTTCTCGGCCGCGCTCACTCGCTCCACCCCGGCTACCTCGGCCCACAGGGCGGCCAGGAACGCCTCCTCGGGCACCTCCGAGACCTCGTCGGCGGCCTGTGGCCGTGGGTCGCCGTCGACGACGACGGCCGCCGGCCACGCGTAGCCCGGGAGCAGTGACCACAGAAAGACGCGCAGCTCGCCCGGGGTGGGCAGGGCGCCTGGGCCGGGCACGAGGTGTGCCACCAGCCGGGGAAGGCCCGCAGGGTCACGTTCGACTACGACCCTCGCCTCGCCGACGCCCGGGCAACGGGCAACCGCCGCCTCCAGCCGGGTGGTGTCGACCGAGAAGCCGCGTAGGGCGACGGTGCCGGCGGCCGTTCCGACAACCTCGATCCTGCCGTCGGGCAGCCGGCGTGCCCGCTGTCCGGTGCGGAAACGGACCGAAGGCACCTCCCCGTCGACGGTGCCGGTCACGAAGCGGTCGGCGTGCTCGGCGGGCTCCCCCACGTACCCCGGGCCAGGCCCACTCCTCCCACGTAAAGGTCGCCGGTGACCTGGACGGGCACCGGCACGCCCGAGGGGCCCACGACCTCGGTCGTGACGCCGCCCAGGCTGCGGCCGATGGTGATCCGCCCAGCCGCCCCCGCCTCGGTGTCGGCGGTGGCCCCGAACCCACACTCCGGTGGTCCGAAGACCAGGTGGGCCCGGGCCCCCGGCAACGCCCGCAGGGTCGCCCACGAGGCCCGATCCGGGGCCCCCCGGGAACCGACCACGATGGCGGGGGCCACCACATCGCTCCCCCGCTCCAGCAGGCCCTGTTCGAGCCCACCGGCGACGAGGACTTCGAGCTGGGTGGGCGTCACGTCGAGCACGTCCACGGCTCCGGCCCCCACCCGGGATGCCACCTCCCCCGCCGCCGCCACGCACAGGTGGTTACCGCCGAGCAGGGCGGCCAGCTGGCGGACGAAGGCGTCGTCGGTGAGCTGCGCCCCCAACCAGACGCCCAGCCCCGTGGGCGCCGGCCCCAGGATCCCGCCGAGCGCCCCGACCAGGTTCACCACCGCGCCGTGGTCGATGACCACCCCGCGTTCGACGGCCGATTCACCGGCGCCGTAGAACACCAGGGCTACATCGTCGGGCCTCGTCCCGGCGTCGACCGGGCTCGACGGGTCGACCGGCGCACGTTCGGCCTGTTCGGCGCCCGGCGTGGGATCGATCATTCGGCAGCCGGTGTCGGCCAGGCCGGGGCCGAGGTGAGGCCGGGCCACGATCACCTCGACGGCGGCGTCGGCCACCACCCAGGCCAGGTGCCCGGCACCGTCGGCAGGGTCGAGGCCCACGTAGCCCGCGCCGGCCCTCCACGCCGCCAGCACCGCCACCACGCAGAGCTCGGGCGCGTCGAGGCAGATGCCCACCAACGATCCCGGCCCCACGCCCGACGCCCGCAGGCGGCCGGCGAGGTCGTCGGCCCGGGCACTGACGCCGGCGTAGGTGATGTCGCCGGTGCCGGCGGTCACCGCCACCGCCGATGGGGTGGCGGCGACATGGTCCTCGAAGAGGTGGTGGGCGGACGAGCCGGCGCGGTCCACGGTGGGGTCGACACCGCCTCGACCGCTGTCGACCAGGTGGCGTTGCTGGTCATAGGTGAGCAGGCGGAGCTCGGATATGGGCCGTTCCGGGCCGTCGACGATGTCGGCGAGCAGGGTGACGAAGCTGTCCAGCAGCCGCTCGACGGCCGGTCGGTGGAAGGCGCCCCGGGCTACCAGCGACATGGCCTGAGGTGTCTCCACCAGCGACAGGATGAGGAACGTCCCCGCGTAGAGGCCGTCGCCCCACGGCCGGACGTGGTCAGGCGTGCCGGTGTCGGCACCGTCGGTGCCGCCGTCGAGCGGCGCCTCGTCGTCGCCGGCGGCGAAGTGGGCCCTGGTGGTGGTGGCGCTGGTGTCGTAGCCGGACGTCGTCAGGCCGGGCAAGACGACCTCGTCGACCTGAGGGGTGACGCCTTGGAACATCACGCCGACGTACGGCGCCAGGCCGTGCTCGGCCGCCGCCGCCCCCAACGTCTCCTGGAGCACCGTCTCGAAGGGGAGGTCCTGGTTGGGCAGCGCGCCGAGCACGCTCACCCGAGTGCGGTCGAGCACCTCGGCGAATGTCGGGTCCCCGGCCATGTCCTGGCGCAGCAGGATCTTCTTGGTGAAGCACCCGATCATGGGCTCGAGCTCGGGGCGGTTGCGGTTGGCGACCACCGAGGCCATGAGCAGGTCGTCCTGCCCCGTGTAGCGGTGCACGAGCACCTCGAAGGCCGCCAGCATGGCCATGAACGGCGTGGCCCGGCGCCGCCGGGCCAGGGCCCGGACACCGGCGTGGAGCTCGGCGCCAAGTTCCACCGTGACGGGGCGGGCACTGTGCTGCGGCGACCCTTCGACCCGGTCGGGGTCGTCGATGGGCAGCTGGGCGCACCACGGCGCACCGGCCAGGTGCGACTTCCACCAGGCCAGCTGGGCGGCGCCGACCGGCCCCGCCAGGCGGCGGCGCTGGTTCCGGGAGAACTCGGCGAACCCCACGGTGAGCTCGGCCAGGGGCGACGCCTCGCCGGCGGCGAACGCGGCATAGAGCGCCGACAGCTCACGGCGGAACACGCTCACCGACCAGTCGTCGTAAACGCTGTGGTGCACCCGGAACACCACCACGTGGTCGTCGGGGGTGAACCGGAACAGGGCGGGAGCGAACAGCGGGCCACCCACCAGGTCGAAGGGCCGGCCGGCGTGGGCCAGGGCCGACGCCAGCTCGGCGTCCCGATGGGCGGGGGCCAGGGCGCTGAGGTCATGGACGGGAAGGGGGACGGGCCGATGGGGGGCGACGATCTGCACCGGGCGGCCGTCTCGCAGCTCGAACCGGCTGCGCAGGGGCTCATGGCGACGCACGATCTCGTCGATCGCCGCCTCCAGCACGTCGACCCGCAGGGGGCCCCGGAAGCGGCGCACCAACGGCGGCAGGTTCTGGGAGCCGGGAACGAACTGCTCCTGCCACAGCATTCCCTCCTGGGAGAACGCCACCGGCGCGACGGCGTCCGCATCCCAGTCGACGGCGGCGGCACTGGCGGGCCCGCCGTCGGACCGGGCCTGCGCCTGGTCGAGGCGTTCCGCCAGCGCCCCCACCGTGGGCGCACCGACGAGGTCGACCAGCGACAGGCGCACGTGCAGGGCGTCGTCGAGCAGGCGAAGGGCCTTCACACCGGCCATCTCGTCGCCCCCGAGGGCGAAGAAGTCGTCGCCGACCCCCACCTGGTCGACGCCCAACACCCGCTGGAACACGGCGGCGACGGTCTGGCTGACCTGACCGGCGAATGCACCGTGCTCCGGAATCTCCGGGCGGAACCGGGCGCCACCGGAGGCCGGCTGCTCTTCTGTCGGTCCGACCGAGACCGCATCGGTGACGATCTCGGCGCCCACGCCGGCGAAGGCGGCGGTCAGCCGGGAGATCACTGCCGCCGGGGGCCGGGGGCCATCCAGTTCCACCCGGCGCAGCGAGGAGAGGTCATGGCGGCCCAGGGCCCCTGACTCGGCCAAGAGCAGGGTGGCGGCGGGCGCCAGCCACCAGGTGTCGACGGCCCGCTCAGCGCTCACCGCACAGAGGCGCTCGGGATCGAGCGCCTCCAGCGTGACCACCGTCGGCCCGCCAGGCGCCAGTGGCGCCCACAGCGCCGAGCGGGCGGCATCGCTGCCCACCGCGAAGGCATGCAGCACGCAGTCGCCCTGCAGGCGCGCCATGGCCTCCAGCACCTCCTTCTCCGAACGGATGACCGGCCGGGGCGGCCGCAGGTGCCCGGGGGGGTAGGCGATGTCGACCGCCTGGGCCCCGCTCACGGCGTCCCAGGGCGTGTCCGCCTGCCCGTCGGTGAGCCGGGCCAGATCGGAGGCGGTGATGGTGAGGGTCGCACCGCTGTGCTCGACGATCGAGGCCCGGTCGAAACCCGACCGGTCGGCCGACACCGGCACCGCCACCGCTCCCAGCTTGGCCACGCCGGCGCAGGCGATGGCGTACTCCACCCAGTGCCGGGTGGCGAAGCACACCAGGATGCGTTGACCCCGGGCCACGCCTCCGGCGGCGAGGCTCCGCGCCAGGGCGCTCGACCTCCGCTCCCAGCTCAGGTAGGTGAGCTCGCCCCCCCCATCGACGGCGGCGGCCACGGCGTCGGGCGAGTCACCGGCCCGGGACGCGAGGAGCTCGAGGAGGCCGGCCATCCCTCCTCAGTGGGAGGCCAGCTGGGCGCCGAACCGGTCACCGTAGGGAGCCAGGGCCTCGGTCACCGCCTCGGAGGTGAGCCCGAACTGGGCCAACCCGTAGCGGTGGGCGCCGTGGCGGTGGCGCGGGTTGTCGTCGAGCCACTGCCGCATGGGCGCCTCCTCGTCGTCACCCAGCGTCCGTCCCGTGCGCTGGTAGATGCCGCGGACAACGCCGACCGGGTCGTCGAGGAGGGCCGAGTACCCGACGTCGATGAAGGCGTCCTCGCCGACGGCATCTCTCGCCGCCAGGGCGTGTCTCATGGCCGCGCTGCAGCGGCGCAGGGCGTGAGCACCGACCACGTCGGGTGCGACGTCGTCGCTGTAGGGCTGACGCACGTTCATCACCAAGCTGGCGTAGGACGCGACGGCCTCGATGGGGTCGCGGTGACAGATCACGACGGTGGCGTCGGGGAACGTCTCGAACAGCGCACCCAGGTAGCCCAGATGGCTGGGTGACTTGAGTACCCATCGGCGATCACCGCCCTCGCCGGCGTGGAGCTGGAGGGCCTGCAGTTGGAGGGCGCGCAGTTGCAGCCGGTAGTGGGCGTACTCGGCGGTGAGCGGGGCGTCGGCCAACCACGCCGAGTAGTCGTCGGCCCGGAACATGTCGTCGAAGTGCTGGCTGGCGAAGCAATTCTGGAAGAGGGCGTCGCACTCCTCGGGACCGGTGGCGGTGGAGGCGTGGATGGCCCGGAAGTACGGCGCCAGGGCGTACAGGCGTTCCAGCCACAACTCGGCCTCCGCCACCAGGGTCTCCTCGGAGCGCCCGCCCGCCCCGGTGTCGGGAGGGAAGGGCCGCAACGCCTCCCAGAACCGCAGGACGCGATTGGCGGGGTCGAGCGCCATCATGTTGTGCAGCAGGGTGGTGCCCGTGCGAGGCAGGCCGGTGACGAAAAGGGGTTGGCGGACAGGCGCCACCCGCACCTCGGGATGGACCTTGACGAACGCCTGAAGGGCGAGACGGTTGCGCAGGTGCCGGATGACCACCTTGTGCAACACGTCGCGTCCGACGGCGTTGAGGTTGCCGGTGCGCCGGGACGACTCCACGAACATCCGCAGCGGCTCGGTGAACTCCATGGAGCCCCAGTCCCATAGACCGGAGCGGTTGGCCGCCTCCTCCAACACGGCGATCACATAGCGGCCTTCTTGCTCGATCACCGTGACCTCATTCCCGGAGTGGGGTCATCGGCGTCGCACCCTCTGGCGCTCGCGCCCGTCGGCGACGACGGAAGCCACCAGCACCGGCCGGTCGACCTTGCCGATCACCGTGCGGGGGATCTCGTCGACCACAGCGAGCTCGTCGGGCAGCTTGTGGCGGGCCAACGACTGACCCAGGAAGTCGCGGAGCTCGTCGAGGCCCGGCAGCTCCTCACCGGTGACGGGGACGACGCACAGGCACACGGCCTCGCCGAGGATCGGGTCGGGGGTGCCCACCACGGCGGCGTCGGCCACGCCGGGGTGGCGCACCGCCATGGCCTCCACCTCGGTGGGCGAGACCTTGAGGCCCCCCCGGTTCACCAGCTCTTTGAGGCGGCCGAGCACGAAGACCTGACCGTCGGGGTCGACCCGTCCGAGGTCGCCCGTGTAGTACCAGCCGTCGGTGGCGGCGTCGGGGGCCTTCCAGTAGCGCACCGGCTGGCGGGCCCCGAAGGCCAGCTCGCCCACCTCGCCGGCGGGCAGGGCGGTGTGGTCGAGGGGGTCGACGGCCTGGATGGTGCCGTCGGGCGGCGTGCCTTCGGGGCCGCTGAAGACCGTGCTCCCCACCGAGCCAGCCAGGATCTGGTCCCGGTCGACGGTGAGAGTGGTGAAGTTCTCGCTGCAGCCGTAGACGAAGAGTATGTGGCCGCCCAGGTTGGCATAGATGCGCTCGGTCAGCCCGCGCGGCAGGGTGGCGGCGGCCGACACGATCCACCGCAGGCTGCTCACGTCGTGGCCGCCGGCGTCGAGCGTCCCCAGTATGAGGTTGAGGTGGGTGGGCATCCCGGGCAGGACGGTGACGCCTTCCTCGGCGATGACCTGCACGGCCAGGCTGGGCGAGAAACGCTCCATGAGCACCAGACGCCCGCCGGTGAGCAGGGTCATCAACCCGAGGCGCACCCCGAAGACGTGGCCCATGGGCAGGTAGAGGAGCATGACGTCGTCGGGGCCCGGGTCGAAGGCGTCGGCGAAGAACTGCATCTTGGCCCAGAAGCCGGCAAGGGTCTCCTGCACCGCCTTGGGGTGGCCGGTGGTGCCCGACGTGAGGTGCAGCACGGCCAGGTCATCGGGGCCAACCGACTCTGAGGCCGGCGGTCGCTCATCTTCGGGCGGCGCCTGTTCCAGCAGTTCCCCCAGGCAGGCATGGCCCTCGTGGTCGGGGCACACCTCGTGCAGGATCACCGTGGTCTGCGGGCGGGCCCGCCGGACGTCGCCCAGGCTGTCGAGTCCGTCGCTGGCATCGGACCACGGTTGGAACAGCAGGACGGAGGCCTCGGTGCGCTCTACGATCCAGGCCAGTTCGGGGCCGGTGAGGTCGTTGTCGGTGCCGACGTGGACGGCGCCGCACTCCCAGGCGGCCGCCACCACCACCACGTACTCCGGGCAATTGCGGAACTGGCACACGATGCGGTCGCCGGGGCGGACGCCGATGCTGCGGTAGTAGGCGGCCAGGGTCTCGACCCGGCGCCACAGTTCGGCGTAGGTGACCGTCGTCGTCCCTCGGAAGGTCATGGCGGGGCGGTCCGACCACCGCTGGCACGCCTGGCGCAGAGAACCGGCCAAGGTGGTCATGGCCGGACCGCCCAAGGGGAGCGCGGTGCCAGACAGGTCTGCGACAGCGGTTCGAACAGCGACGAGAACCGGGCGTCGGTGGGCAGCGCCGACAGGTCGGTGGACGCCACCGTGCACGGGACGTCGGCGTCGCCCAGCAGCTCCTCCCACTTGGCCGCCGGGCCGGCAGCCAGGCGCTCGGCCAGCCGGGCCTCGACGACGGCCCGGGGAGCACCGTCGTCGGCGGTGTCGCAGACCTGGCACAACCGTCGCATGGCGGCGTCGTCGTCGACGCTCACCACGAGCGTGCCGTCGGGGCACTCGATGGGAGTGTCGAGGGGGCCCCAGACCGGCCGCCCCTCCCGCCGATTCGCAGCACCGCCGCCACTCTGTCCGCCCTCGGGACCCCGCTCAGAGGGCCGCTCGGGCCCAGCCACCAGCCCGTCGAACACGTGGGCCTGGAGGGCCATGGCCCCCTGGAGCAGGGACGTCCCCACCCGGCCTCCCCGGCCCCGCTGTTGGCGCTGGTAGAGGCCGCCGAGCATGCCCTCACAGGTGACCAGGGCGCCCATGAAGTCGGCCAGCAGGACCCGGGTGGGCACCGGTGGCTCACCGTCGGGGCGCAGCCCGTTGCCGGCGCCGGTGAAGGCCTGCACGAGGAAGTCGGTGCCGATGAGGCGGCGATCCTCGTCGCGGCCGCCCCAACCCGACGCCTGCACGTAGACCAGGCCGGGGTTGCGGGGGGCCATATCGGCGGCCTCGAGGCCCCATTCGGCGGCCTTGCCCGGTCGCCAGTTGTGCAGGAACACATCGGAGTCGGCGATCAGGTCGGCCAGCTCCCCCCGGCCGGCGGCGTTTCCGAGGTCGACCTCGACGGTGCTCTTGCCCCGGTTGAAGCACAAGAAGAACGAGCCCGTGTCACCGGCGAAGGGCGGCACCATCCGGCCCACGTCGCCGCCCGGGGGCTCGACGCGCACCACCTCGGCGCCCAGCATCTGGCACAGCAGGCCGGCCAACGGGCCCTGCATGCGGCTGGTGGCCTCGACCACCCTGATCCCTTCCAGCGGCAGGTCGCTGCCAGCCGCCGATGCAGTGACCTGGGCACCACGGCGAGGTGCGGAGGCAGCGGCGCCGGCGACGGACGCTTCGACGGCCAGGCTGGGGTCGCCGGCGGCGGGGCCGGGGTCGGCGAGCACCTCGGCGTAGGTGCGCACCCGGCACAGGCTCACGCCACAGGCCTCGGCGGCGGTGGCCACGTCGGCCACGCAGTGGCACCGCGACGCGGCGTGGAGGCCGGGGGACAACTGACAGGTGCCCCGGTAGTAGCGGGCCCGGAACGCCGTCCACGACCGGCCCAGCTCCTCCGGCGGTGCCCCGAGGCGCGACCAGAACGCCTTCCAGGCCTCGGCGTCGAAAACCTCGATCTCGAACCAGTGGCCGTCGCTCGTGGGAAACGGCGGGCCCGGGGCGGAGCCGCCCGTCGGGGGGATCACGTCACCGACGGCGGTGGCGGCGGCCAGGTAATGCGACAGGAGCATGAACGTGGCCTGCAGCACCGACGTCTCGACCTGCCTCACGCTCCTGCCCCGGGCCCGGCCGATCTCGGCCGCCAGCACCCCTTGGGCGGCCAGCATGCCGGCGGCGACGGACCCGGCCTCCAGGCCCAGTCGCAAGGGGCGGTTCTCGTCACGTCCGTGCACGGCCATGAGGCCACTCAGGGCCTGGACCACCGCCTCGCTGCCGGCCCTGGTGGGCGCCAGCCGGGCCGGACCGAACCACGAGATGTCGCAGCCGACGGCACCGTCACCCACCCCGAAGGCGGCGAGTCGGCGGGCGCAGGTTCGAGCGGCGAGCACCGGGGCGCGGCCGATCCCCGCACTCGCCTGGTCAGTGCTCGTCACGTTCTGGCCCCGTCACGCTCGTCGTCGTCCCGTCATCGTCCGGTCCTCGGGGTAGCGTCCTCCGTCGCCGCCACCATGGGGGCATGGTATCGGTACGGGTGCCCTTCCGGGCCGGGGAGGGGCCCCACCAGGCGAAGGCCAGGCAGGCCACGATGAGGGCGTCACCGGCCAGGACGACGGCAGCCGGCCAGAACCACAGCAGGCCGCCGCCGGCCGGCAGCCGCACCAGCCCGGAGGCGGTGCGGCCGGCGCCGTGGATCCCGCGCATCCACCCCGGCTCCGCCGGTTGGGCCCAGACGGCGGCCGGCGAGGCATCCAGGCGTTCCAATGGCGCCACCAGTGGCCGCCGGCCGACGCCATCCCCGGCATCGTCGACGACCGACGCCTTCCACCCGCCGACCTGCAACAAGTCGAGGCTGGCGCCCTGCACCACCGGGACCAACCCGGGGTCGGTGGCCAGGCCCCGGTAGGCCGTCCAATCGGCGGCGTGGAGCAGTACCACCCAACGCACCCCGGCACGGACCAGGGTGTCGCTGAGCAACGGCCGGGCGCCCTGCCCGGGGGCCCCGGGGGCCAGGGCGGCGGTGAGGGCAATGAGCACCGGCAGCTCCCGCGGATCGGCCCGCTCCCGGTAACCCGATTGGCTGGACGGTCCGGCCTGGGGATCCGACGAGCTCAAGACGTCGCCCCCGAAGTAGTCGGGCACGGGGTTGAGAACCCGCCGGCCGCCGGCGGCGGGCAAGTCGAGGTAGCGCACGTAGGGCAGGGCCAGAACCGCCCCAGGTTCCCGCTCCACCACCCGGCGGGCCCGGCCCCAGTCGGCCGGCAACGAGCTCGGTTCGAGGCGGCCGCCCACCCCCCACAGACCAGGTCCCCCGAGGACGATGGCGGCCGCCGCCGGCAGGGCCAGGGTCGTCCAAGCCGGCAAGCGCCCGCGTTCCTCGGCCAGGCGGGCCGCCCCCGAAGCGCTGGCGGGCGCCAGCCACACCAGGGTGAGGACGGCGAAGCGCTGGCTCTCCCGCAGTGGGGCGCCCACGCCCGTCCGCGAGAACGACTGGTAGGCGTCGCGTACCCCGGGCACGGCGCTGGCCAGGGCCAGGGCCATGCCGGCGCCCGCCAGACCCGCCGCCCGCCAGCGCCACCGCGGCGGCAGGCTCGACGCCCCCACCAGGGCGAGGCCCAGAAGGCCCAGGCCCAGCAGGGCGACGCCGGGGCTGGTGTCGCCTCCCACCTGGCTGGGTGCCCGCCAGAACCCGTGGCCGGCCAGCAGGCCCAGGGCTCCGACCACGCCGTGAGCGCGGGTGGCGAAGACGTCCGACCCCGCCGGGCTGGCGTTGGCCGACTGCACGACGAGGGCGGGCAGGACCCACGGCAGTTGGGCCAGCCCCACCAGGGCGGCGGCGAGCAGGGACGCCCGCCGCCGCTCCCCCACCACGCCCACGGCGGCGACAACCAGGGCGAGGGTCCCGCCCACCGAACCCGTCGCCCCCAGGGCGGCGGCCCACAGGAACGTCCGGGCCGGTGCCTCGCCGGGGGCCAGCAGGGAGGGAAGGGCCCAGGGGAGGACGGCGAAGGGAGCAACCGCCGTCCACTGGCCCGCCCCGACCCGGGTGAGCATGAGCGGGCTGGCGGCGAAGAGCAGGCCGGCGCCCACCCGGACAGCCCAGGGGCTGTCAGCGACCAGACGGGTGGCGCCGACGAAGGCGATCACCAGCGCCAGGGCGAGCAGCAGCGGGCCGGCGGCGGCGCCCACGATCGTCGAGACCCAGGCCAGCCCCAGCCCGAGCGGCACCCGCCTCGGCAACTCCGGGCCCAGGCCCCAGATGCCCGTCGGCACCGGGATGCGAGCCACGAAGGTGGCGTCCAGGGCGAAGACGGGCCTGGGGCCCAGCGCCGGGCCGAGCACGGCGGCGGCCAGAGCGACGCCGGCCACCCAGGGCCAAGCTCGTGGCCACCCCACGGTCACGACCGAGCGCGGCCCCGGAACGGTCGTGGGCTCGGGCACGGTCGTCACCACCGCGATCATCGCCCAGGCGTTGCCCGATCGACCTACCATGTGCGCGATTCGTGACCTGCCCGGCGGGGACGACGCGCCCGTGGCGCTCTCGGAGACGGCTCCCGGGAGCGCGTGGTCGCTCGAGGCGTTCTACGAGGATGTCGACCGGGGCCTTCCCCCCGATCTGCACCGGGTGGAGGTGCAACTCGACCTTCTCGACGTCGTGGTCCGCCCGCTCGGTCGTCGGCTGCAGATCCTCGACGTGGGTTGCGGCGACGGCACCATCACCGCTCAGGCCGCCCGACGGGCCCAGCCCGCCGACGCCGTGGGAGTGGACTGGGCTCGCAGCGCCGTCGACGCCGCCGCCCGCCAAGGCGTGAAGGCGGTGCGGACGACCGTCGACGGCGGCGGGTTGCCCTTCGCCCCCGGCTCGTTCGACGTGGTGCTCATGAGCGAGGTGATCGAGCACTTGGTCGATCCCGACCTGGCCTTGGCTGAGGCCCGAAGGGTGCTGGCGCCGGGCGGCACCCTGTTGCTGTCCACGCCCAACCTGGCGGCGTGGTTCAACCGCGTGCTGCTGTTAGCCGGGGTCCAGCCGGTGTTCTCCGAGGTCAGCCGCCTCGGCGTGTTCGGCCGCCCGGGGAGCCAGGTCGTGGGCCACCTGCGGCTGTTCACCGCCCGCGCCCTCACCGAGGTGCTCGTCGCCCACGGCTTCACCGCGGTGAGGCTGGTCGGCGCCGGCTACCACGACGTCCCCCGCGGCGCCCGGGCCCTCGACCGCCTCCTGGCCCGCCGAGCCGGGATCGCCGGCATCCTCGTCGCCTCGGCCCGAGCTCCCGGGCCCGAGCGGCCCCCTGAGCGGGGAGCTGGGCCCGAGCGGCCCCCTGAGCGGGGAGCCGGGAGCCCGAGGGGGGCGCGGGGAGCGGGATGACCCTCGGCGGGCCAGGCCGGCGGCGATGGCCGTCGCCCCCACGGCGCCGGCGGCGACCACGGCGGCGAACTGGCTGGCTGCCCCGAACGCTCCACCCCCGCTCCCGGGCTGGCGCGAGGGGTGGACGGCCTCGATGAGCCCGGCCACCAGGAACGCCGACGCCGCCACCGCTGGTCGCCATGCCGGGCGGCGGATGAAGACGAGGACGGCGGGGACGACCAGCGCCACCGGCCCGGCCACCACGAAGAGGGCAGCGCCGACGAGCACGACGGTGAGCACCGCCTGAGAGCCTGGCCCCACGGGCGCCAGGTCGTGTTCTTCTGCGCCCCGGCGCGCCACCCACCGTGGCCTGGGGGCCCAGGCGAGAAGGGCCAGGGCGATCAGGGCGAGGAAGCCCAGGGCGAGGGCGGCACGGTACGGCCGGTCGGGCTGGAAATCGAGGTGCACCACACCCCCGGCGCCGGCCGGCACCACCCAGGCCTGGCGCCAGCCGTCGATTCGCACGGGCTGGAGACGGTGGCCGCCGAGGCTGGCCGTCCAGCCGGCGTTGGCGCTCTCGCTCAGGGTCAGGAACGAGCGGTCGCCGGCCGCGATGCGCAGGCTGCGGTGATTGCTGGCCCAGTCGGCGATGGTGACCTCACGGCCCGGAACGGCTGCGGCCACCGGCGCCGGTGGGCCGGGAGGGGCCAGCGTCGCCGACACGACCGGCAACGCCCCACCGGGGTCGGTCTCCAGGTCGTGGGGGCCGCCAGCCAGATTCAAGGGCCCACCGCAGGCCGACACGGCCAGCTCCCGGCCGGCGCGGGCGGCGTCGACGCCGCCGGTGACCGACGTTGGCACCTGCTCACCGTCGATGCGCACCATCGGCCCCTGGCCGCAGGGCAGGGTGAAGGTACCCTCGGCGCCGTAGCCTTGTCCGAAGGGCGCCAGCACGGCGTCGAGGTCGGGCCCGGGGCGGGGCCGCACCATCCCCGACAGCTCGAAAGACGCCGCATGGGGCACGGTGAAGCGGCGCGCCAGGCGGTCCTCCTCGTCGCCCCGGAGGGTGTCGGCCGGGGCGGCAACCGAGCGGTCGAAGGCGAAGAAGGGTGCGGGTGATCCCGGCGACGAGAACTGGCCGACCTCGTCGGTGGGTACCGCCAGCAGCCGACGAGCGTCGACCCCGGGCACCTCGACCTCGCTGAGACCGGCGCGGGCCAGCGAGAGGGGCGAGCCCTCGCCCCTGACCGCGGCGAAGGTGACCCGGAGCCGACGGGTGGGCCCGGCGGCCGCTCGCAGGCGCTGTGGATCGCTGGTGCCGGCCACGTCGGTGTCGACCACACCCTGATCGGTCGTGACCCGGAGCCTGGTGGCCCGGGGCGCGCCGGGGCGGGTTTCCGGCAGCCGTACGGTCACACCCCCGGGGATGGTGATGGGTCGGTCGAAGACGATTTGGACCCATTCGCCCACTGAGCTGAGCGATGCGCCGCTCTGCCAGGCGGTGCTGGGATCGCCGTCGAAAGCGGCCATGGGTTGGTTCTCGGGATGAGGAGCGAGCACCGTGGCGTACGACGACGCCGACACGGCGGCGGCCCCGGCCATCACGGCCACGGTCTGGTGCTGGACTCCTTCCACCGGCAGGCGGTCGCGCGGTGGGCCGTCACGACCCTTCTCGGCGGGGGTGAGAACGTAGGAGCCGCCCCCGTGAATCGTGCCGAAATCGACGTCGCGCCGGCGCAGACCATCGGTGACCGCCAGATTGGTCGGCGCCGCTCGGGTGGCCGAATCGTCACCGGCCAGCACCGTTGCTCCCGCGAGGCGACCTCGGTCGGCCATCTGGAGCAGGGCTTCAGGGCCCCCGCTGACCACGGTGGTGCCGGCGGCGGGATATGCCACTGCCCGGGCGACGGAGCCGCCCACTTCGTAGACCTCCACCGCCCGCAGGCTGCCGTCGCCACCGATGACGACCCCACCTTCTTGGGGGCCGAAGGCGGCGACCCGCTGTATGCCCGGTACGGCCTGCAAAGTGGCCCGGATGCGCGACGGGTCGGGGGCGCCGGCTCGGCGCCAGTCGAGGTCGTTGCGCACGACCAGGTACCGGACATCGGCCCGGGCCAGGAAGGGTGCCAAGCCCACGGTGGCCCGGTCCGAGACCAGCCGCTCCTCCAGGGCATCGAGCACGCGGACGAGCCCGGTCGACCCCAGTGGCGCCTGGTTGCGCACCGCCCACGGTGAGTGGGCCAGGACCTGGAGCGGCTCGTCGATAGGCCTCCCCCAGCTGTACTCGCCAGAGCTGCTGGCCGGGATCAGCAGGGATCGGTCGCCGTGGCTGTGGCTGTCGAGCCAGCGGGCGGCGTTCGACCAGTAAGCGGGGATACGCGCATAGCTGCCCGCGGTGGTGACCTGGCCCTGTAAGAGGGGCATGGCCATGCCGATGAAGGCCAGCGCCACCAGGCCGGCCAGCAGAATCCTCTCCACCCGGTTGGGGCGGAGCACGGCCAAGGCGTACGCCACGCCGAGGGCCACAGGAAGGGCCACGAGCGGCCCGAACTTGGTGATGCTGCGGAACACCACGAGCGGACCGTCGAGCAGCCTGTGAACGGTCGGCGCCACGGGGCCGCCCAGGGGCCCGGCATAGCCGGCGGCGCTGACCGCCAGGCCGGCGAGAAGGGTCAGGGCGAGAAATCGCCGCTCGGGCAGGCGCCGGTGGCTCAGACCACCCAGACCCGTCGCCACCAGGGCCGCGCTTCCGAGGATCGCTGCCGGGGCGGCCACGAGCAGCCACGCCCCCCGCCACCAGGGCCGACCCTGGAACAGGTAGTGACCCAACCAGACCGCCGTCCCGCGGAGCGACTCGGTGGCCGACCCCGTGGCGGTGACGACTTTGGCCACCTCGATGTAGCGGAGGAAGTCGAAGGCGTATCGGCCCTCGATGGCCAGTGACACAGACCACCACCCACACGCCAGCGCCACGGCGAGGATCCACCAGCGCACGAGGCTGCGCCGCCGGGGGCCTCCCTCGCGGGTCACCAGCCACAGGGCCGGTAGGGGCAGCATGGCCAGGGTGGCACCGGCGTTCACCGCCCCCATGAGAGCGATGGCCACCCCCGATCGCGCTGCAGCACGCACCGGTGACCCCGAGCGGGCGCCGCCCACGAGTGGCAGCAGCGCCCACGGGGCCATGGAGGCGGGCAGGACGAGCGCCGACAGGGGGCCGAGCAAGGAGAGCAGGGGCGGCGACAAGGCGTAGAACAACCCGCCGGCCAGACGGGTGCCCGGTGTGCCGATACCGAGCTCGTCGGCCAGCCGCACCGTGCCCACGAAGGCGATGGACAGCAGGGCTCCCATCCACACCCGCTGCACCGCCCACATGGGCAGCCCGAGGGCGTGGGTCAGGGCGAACACAGGTCCGACTGGGAACAGGTAGCCCTGGGCCTGATTCTGGAGCTGTCCGAAGCCAGTCGAGGGATCCCACGCATGGAGCGCTCTGGCCAGGAACGCCACGGGGTTGACGAAAAGGTCGAGCTTGGTGTCGGCGACCAACCGGCCCGGTTCCTGCACCAGACAAGCGAGGACCAGGCCAGCCCCGCAGAGAACAATGGTGTGGGTGGAAGTGCGCCCGGACCCCGGGGCCGGTCGATGGGGCTCGCCGTCGGGGAGCGCTGCCCTCTGGGCGGGAGCTGGTTCAGCAGGGCGGGTGGGGGCGGTCATCGCCTAGGGGGGCCGCTCTCGCGGCGCAAGACCATCGACAGGTTCCACGTGAGCACCTCCCGCAAGCCGGGGACATCGACGAGCGGGCGGCACCAGTCGGGGTAATAGCGGGGGCGGGCGTCGACCAGGCGCACACCGGGCCGGGTACGCGCCCACTTCAGGGCCTGGCTCACATGGACCGGGAACAGGGTGTGGCCATGACGGTTCTTCGGCGGGTGACCGTGCCTGCGTTCATACCGGCGGGCGGCCAGATCTGCTCCGATGTAGTGCCAGGGCGACGTCTCGTGGCCGCCCCAGGGCGAGTACCAGTTGGTGAAGGCGCAGCAGACCGTGCCCCCCGTGCGAACCACCCTGACCTGCTCGTCGAGGAACGACCACGGCTCGGCCACGTGCTCGAGGACGTTCGACGAGAAGCACACATCGAAGGTCGACGACGCGAACGGCAGCGCCGTCCCGCTGGCCGCCACGGCCCGCCCGCCGACCACAGACGAGAGCTCCTGGTGGTCATATTCCGCCACCACGTAGTCGGCGCCGGCGCGCCCGAAGGCGGCGGCGAACCAGCCGGGGCCACCTCCGACATCGAGCACCCGGGCGCCCCGCAGCTGGACGTGACGCGACACCCGGGCCACGGAGTCCTCGGCCAAGGTGCGATAGAACAGGTCGGGTCGACTCTGCTCCTGGCGGAAGGCGGCGAGCAGCCGGAACGACCGGCCAAGACCTGCCGCCGACATGACGTCGGCTCCGCCGGACAATCTCACTCGCGCCGGCTGGCGGAACCAACCGGCGCACCCACAGCCCGTTCGCCGTCGACGACCTCTCGGACCACGTCGAGGAACCCGTCGACCGTCCGGGACCAGGAGTACCCGGCAGCACGTTGGCGAGCGTTGCGCCCAAGGGTATGACGGGCGCACTCGTCGGTCGCCAACTTCACCCAGGCTTCGGCCATCTCGTCGGCTGAGCCGACCAGGAGGCCGCTGTGGCCGTCGACGACAGAGTCCCTCACCCCTCGCACGTCGAACCCGATGGTAGGGGTCTCCCAAGTTGCCGCTTCCATGACCACCAGCCCCCAGCCTTCCACCTCTGACGGGTGTAGCAACAGCCAGCCACGTTGAAAGAGACTCTCCTTGTCCTCGACCGAGATCCACCCGGGAAGGCTGACGTCGGCCCCGGCCAGGCCGCGCAGGCGTGCCAGCTCGGGGCCGTCGCCGGCGATGACAAGTCGACCGCCGGTGAGCGGGCGCACCTGTTCCCACAAGCGGAGAAGCACGTCGTAACGCTTGTACGGCACGAGCCTGCCGACGGCCACGAAGAGAGGCTCGTTCGACTTGGCGGGCGGGTCGTCGGTGACGTCGACGCCGTTGTGCACGACGCGGATGCGCTCGGGCGAAAAACCCATGCCGGCCAGGTTCGTCGCCGTCGACCCCGAGACGGCCATGACCAGGTTGCGACGGTAGGCCATCGGGAACGCTCGTCTTTCGATCGCCCGACCAAGGGCCGCCACCGGGGCGGGAAACCAGTCCGCCCATTGATCGGTGTGGACGTGGTTGACGAGACAGATGGACGGTCGCCGCCGCCAGAGGGGACTGAAATAGGGCATCCCGTTCACGACATCCACGACGACATCGGCGCGGCGGTGGCGTCGAAGGTAGTGCAGCGGCACCTGGGCGTAATGGCTGTACGCGCCGCCGGAGGTGGTGGTGCCATAGGTTCGCGGCTTCACCGGCCCCCCGCACAGCAGCTCGACTTGATGGCCACGATCGACCAGCTCTCGTGCCAGCCGGTCGACCAACACCTCGGACCCCCCCGCCAGGGGGTGGTCAAGGTCGCGCCGGGAGATAAACAGGATTCTCATCAGACCGACACTCGTCGAGTTGGGCGCAACGTATCCACCTCATATCCCTCGCTCGCCGGACCCACTGCCTTGCCACCTTCCAGCCACCCGCCTGCGAGGGCTGCGATCGACAGATGTGAGGCCGGTCAACCCTAGATCGGACGACGGGTTGCCGTCACGCACCGGCCCGGTACGCTCGCACCGATGGACACCGACGGGCGACCGGTACCCAGGGCGAATGGAACCGAGGGGCCCGACGAAGGCTTTGCCCTCGACGCGCCTGCGATGCCAGGGGCGGGGGCCGAGGGCCCACCCACTCTCGGACCCCCGATCATCGTGTACGGGGAGGAGCACGCGGCGTCAAAAGAACCGGGTGAGGCCGACACGGACGAGGTTGAATCGCACGAGACTGAGACCGAGTCGCACGAGGCGGAGACGGTCGGAGAGGAGAAGGCCGAGGAAACCGAGGAGAAGCCGGCCGAGCAGGCCGAGGTAGTGGAGAAGGAGCCGCCCGGATCGGTTTGGCCACGGCGACGCCTGGTCTCCACCCTCGTGATCGCCGGCGTGGTGCTGGCGGCGATCGTCCTCCTCGTCATCTCGGCCCGGGACAAGGCCCCGGCACCAGCGCACCACGAAGGGCAGTCGTTGGCCGTCGATGGCCGAGTTGACCCGTTCGACCGGGCAGACGACCCGTCCAGCCTCACCGGGCCGTCATCGTTGCTCTGGACGGTCGGAGACGGCACATTCGGCATCGTCGACAACCAGGCGTTCGCCGCGCCGGAGGCGACGTCGCGCTCGGTGGCCGTGGTCAACCTGGGCCAGCCCGACGGTGCAGCAGCCGTGCGCGTCACGAGGGTGCGGACAAATGCCGGCCTCGTCTTTCGCTATCACGACGCAGCCAACTACTGGGCCGTCATCGCCGCTCGCGAATATGCGACCTGGGTGATCGTGCACGTGGTGAGCGGTCGACAGGTCATCGTGGCCAACACCGGGCTGTCCACGGCGGCGGACGGGACCACGGTCGCCGTCCGCTTGCGGGGCGACGTGTTCGATGTCGCACTCAACGGAAGGGTCGTCAAGACGATCACCAACGCCGCGCTCAGGACGGGTACCGGGATCGGCATCACTGCCATGGGCTCGGGGCCGGACGTGGCTCGCTTCGACGACTTCACGGCAACACTGCGCTGACGACGCTGACCCGTCTGCTGCTGCGACGTTCAGGGCGCTGCGGGGGTGATGGCGAAGTCGTCGAAACGGGCCACGGCGCCATCCGGGCCGTTCGCCACCATGCCCACCATGTCGGCACCGTCGGCGGCCCCCGTGTTCACGGTCGTGGTGACTTTGCCATCGATCATCACGTCCACGTCGCCGCCGCGCAGCCGCACCCCGATCGTGGTGCCATCGCCCGTCGACGCCACGCCGCTGTTGGCGACCACCGTCTGCTCCCCCCCTGCGATCCGGACCACCACCCAGGTGGCGTAGTCCGGAGCGGCGACGAGGGCCCAGTAATCGGACGGGTTCCGGTAGCGAAAGATCAGGCCGGCCTGTCGGGCGCCCCTGGCCATCCTCACCTGGACGGTGCCGTCGGCGACCGGCGGCCTGACCACGGCCAGGTCGGGGCCATCTCCCGGTGCCGGGTGCGAGACGAAGGCCTCTCCGCCGGCTATACCCCAGGTGCCCGACGCCGCCTGCCACGACGGGCCCGCCGGCATGGACCCCAAAGCCGACGTCGAATCGTCGCGATCGAAGGGATCGAGCGACCCCGATCGTCCCGACGCCAGGGCTCCGGGAGAGGCGCCGTTGGTGATGACCCGTCCCAGCGTGAGGTCGCGCAGACAGACATGTGACTTCGCCGGAAGATCGACACGGATACGCCGCACGGGAGGGTCTCCCAACGCCGTCAGGGTCGACCCAGGCCCCGGCTTGGTGATTTCGATGGTGCGTTGATCGAGATAGGTGTAGCCGCGCCCTCGGTCGACGAACAAGGTCATCTTCGCCTTTACATCCGAGCTGTACGTCATCCCGACGTACCCGTCCTTGCCGCTGAGCGGTGCCGCGGGCGAGAGCTGGACAGATCCCCCCATCGGGCCGCTAGCGACACAGACCTCCTGCTGGGTGCTCGCGACTGTGCCCGAGGTGACGACCAAGGCGCCGGTGCGAACGAGTCCGACGGCGCCGCCCCCGTCCTCGGGAACGAAGGTGACCGGAACCAGGCTGCCGTCATCCCTTACGACGAACAGCGAACGAGATGGTCGGTCGAACTGCAACGTCGGGTCGATGAGACGCAGGAACTCCGAGTGGCGGTTGTACTGGACGGCTGACCCGTAACCCATCCATGACGGCATGATGGCTTCGGGGACGACACCGTCGAGGACGGTGGGGTGGACGCCCTCATCGGCCAAGTGGTGGAGCCCGGTGCTCAGGGTGTGCACATAAGCGCTGGCCTGTCGACCGGGCCACGCGCTGCTCATGCGTCCCGCGCTCGACCAGGCCAGCACGAGATGGGCACACAGGGCGAGGATGCCCAGGGCGATGACGGCCTTGTGCCACCCGCCCCGTCCCGCTCGTCGCAGCCACTCGCCAACCGAATCCCGCTCCGGGAATCCCAGGAAGGCCGCTCCGAGGGCGATAGGCAGGAGATAGGTGACCTCGAGCCAGTAGCGATAGCCGTAGGCCACCAGGGTGCCGAAAGCACCGAGTCGAGCCAGGCCGACGGCTGTGGCATTGACCAGGAACCCGACGACGAGGAACGCCCAGGCGCGCCAGGCTCGGGGTCGGCGCGCCACGGTCCAGACCACGGTGACGGCCAAGCCGATCTCGACGGCCAGGATGGCGGCCCCCATGGCCGCCGAGGTATGGCCCCTCGACACCTCGAATCCCACGAAGCTCGGTAGCACGACCCGCCCCCAGGAGACCCGCAGGAACTGCCCGAGAAGACCCGGAGCCGAATTCCCGGACGGCTCCCAGTACCAGGCGAAATAGCCGACGGCGTAGAGCGCCGCCGGGACCAGGTACAGCAGCCAGTCCCGCCACTCTCGGATGATGTCGCCCAGCGACTCTCGCACCGAGCGTTGCGGGTCGAGCACGAGAAGTCGCAGCAGCACCAGGTAGAGAGGCACGAGCAACGGTTTGATGTAGAAGGCCAGCCCGATGACGACCGCAGCTGCCGAGGCAACCAGCAGGGCGCGGCGGTGGGTTCGCCGGTAGCAGAGGTAGGCAAGGATCGACGCCAAGCTGAGCACCGTCGACGGCAGCGACTGGAGGGCCGAGGCCCACCATTGGACGATCCCCACGTGGACGATCGACGTGCCGTAGAGCACCGTCAAGACGACAGGGCCCGGTCCCCTGCCGAACAGCTCGACGAGGACTTGATGCAGAAGGAGGAGCGACAGGGCGAACAGGCACAGCAACAGCAGTTGGGCGACATCGAAGTTGAGCGGGAACCATCGTTGTAACGCCCAGTCGGCGGCCCGGTGGCCCGGCGAGAAATGGAGGTTCAGGGGCTGGCCCAGAAGCTTCAATGACAGGCCTTCTCGCTGGGCCTGCCCGAGGTAGATGTAGTCGTCGTAGACGAAGAACCCGCTCCAGGTGAAATGGGCCAGGGCCACCGTCATGGCCACGATGAGCCCAGCGAGAGTGAGATTGCCTGACCGCCATCTCCTGGTCACCGGGACTGCCTGCCACTCATCGCCCTGGAGCTCCATCGACTTCTCCGGCGTCGTGGCGAAGGGCGCCGTCACGCGGGCAAGCCCTCGGGAGGGACGCGGGCCTGCCCGCTCGTGCGGGCGACGGCGACGATCGACACACCGATGGGCAGGGAGGCGACTCTGAGCAGGGCGGCCTCCGATGACAGGAGCCCCAGCAGCAGCCGGTTCACCAACGGCGAGGGCATGGTGAAGTCGGAGGCCCCTTCCCGGGACGGGTGGGGCCGCAGCCGCCTGGCCAGGCGCACGGCGGCCACCACGGGAAAGAGGACGGTGTTGAAGTAGGAGATCCGTTCGATCGAGAATCCGGCTGTCTCGAGCTGGGCACGCAACCGGGCGCGCGTATAGCGACGGCGGTGATGATTGAGCACGTCGTGAGGGCCCCAGAGCAGCTGCAGTGCCGGAACGGTAACCACGAGCGTCCCGTTCGGGGGAAGGAGGGCGTTGATGCGACGGAGCGCGCCGAGGTCGTCGTCGAGATGCTCGACCACATCGAACGCTGTCACGACGTCGACGGCGCCCGGTCCCGGAAGATCGTCGGGCACCAACCCGATGTCGACCTGGACCTCGGCACCGAACCGCTCCCGGCAGTGGGCGACGGCGTCGGCCGACGGATCGATGGCCGACACGGTCCCGAACTCCCGCAGCATGTCGACCATCTCGCCCGAGCCGCAACCCACGTCGAAGATCCGGCGGCCGCCGGGGCCGGAGGGCAGGTACCGACGAAGGACCGACGCCACGATCCGGCGGCGACCCTGGAACCACCAGTGGTCACCCTCGATCTCCGAGAACTGGTGGTGTAAGACCTCGTCCATCAATTCTCCGGACGCGGTGTGCCGCCCGGGCCGGGGCCATGGGTCTCGTCGACGACGTACAGGGGCCTTCCCTTGGTCTCGTCGTACACCCGGGCCAGGTACTCCCCCAGTAGGCCGGTGAGCATGAGCTGAGCCCCGCCCACGGTGAGGACGACAGCGATGATCGATGTCCATCCGGCGGGAATGTGGCCCACGAAGAAACGGGCCAACACGGCGAAGGCGATGTAGGCGATCCCTGCCAAGGCGGTGAAGAACCCCAGGTAGGAGGCCAGTCTCAGGGGCACGCTCGAGAAGGCCAGGAGCCCGTCGACGGCCAGCTTCACCAACCGACGCATGGTGTACTTCGGCGCACCAGCGTTGCGGGCAGGCCGGTCGTAGGCCACGCCGACCTGGCGGAACCCCGCCCAACTGCGCAACCCGCGCAGGAACCGATGATGCTCGGGCAGGGCCCGGATGACGTCGGCCACCCGTCGGTCGATGAGGCAGAAGTCGCCGGCGTCCAGCGGTATCTCCATCTCTGCCAACCGGTGGAAGAGGCGGTAGAACGCGAAGTACCCGGCCCGTTTGAACACGCCCTCTTTTCGCCTCTGACGGATGGCGTAGACGACTTCGTGGCCCGCCTCCCATTGGGCGACCAAGGCGGTGATGAGCCCCGGCGGGTCCTGGAGGTCGGCATCCATGAAGATGACGGCTCGACCCTCGGCATGATCCAGGCCGGCCGAGAGCGCGGCCTGGTGACCGAAGTTGCGCGAGAGGCGAACGAGCCTCACACGGGGATCGCCGGCCCTGAGCTCGAGGACGATCTCAGCCGAGTGGTCGGTGCTGCCGTCGTCGACGAAGACGATCTCGTAGGTCCCGACGGTGGCGAGCACGTCGGTCAGCTGGGCGTGGAGAGCAGCCAGGTTGTCCTGCTCGTCGAGCACGGGTACGACGACGGTGAGCATCGGCCGTTCACTGGCCACGGTCACCGCCGCCGCCTGGGTCACCAGGCGCTCGAAGCCCTCCGACGACACGCCGGCGATCTCGCTGGCCTGGGCCAGATCGAGGTGGCCGAGGCGGTAGGCGCCCACGGCCAGGCTCGTGCGGACCCTGGCGAGCTCGGGATGACCAGCGCGTTCGAGCTGGGTGACCAGGGTTTGCTCGGGTTGCCGCGCCTTCATGGGTTCGCCGGCCACACCACGCCCCAGCCTATCCTGGAGCTTCGTCGAGACGGGGTGACAGGTGGAGACATCGGGGATGCCGCTCGCCCACCACGCCGAGCGCACAGCGCCATTCGAGCGGATGGAGAACGAGCTCGTCCGCCTGGCCAGCGGGCCCGTCCTCGACCTCGGCTGCGGCAGCGGGTTCTGGCTGCCACGCATCCGGGCCCATGGCCTGGCGGCGGTGGGCGTCGAAGAGAACCGGGATCGCGCTCGGGAGGCAGCCGGGCTGGCACCGGTCGTGGTCGGCGACGGGACCCGGATCCCGCTGGCCGACGCCAGCGTGGGCGCGGTGTGGTGCCTCCACGTGCTCCACCACCTGGCGCTGCCTGGGGCAGCGCTCGCCGAGGCCCGGCGCGTGCTGCGGCCCGGCGGCCATCTCTTCCTGGTCGAGTCGGTCGACGACAGTCCTGTCCTGCGCCTCGCCCGACGGGTCGCTCCTCAGTGGGAGGGCGTCCCCGTCCGCTCGAGATTCCGCGCCGACGCCCTCATGGACATGGTGACAGGCGCGGGGTTCGCGGTGATCGAACGGCGCCATCACAGCCCCATCTCCTTCGTCGCCCTCGCTCTGCCCGTCGGGGGACACGCACTGTGGCGACGCCTCCAGAGCGCCGAACAACGGCTTCCTGGCCATCTCCACCGCTGGGGGGCCCACCTCGACTGCATTGCCACCACCGCGTAGCCGGGCGGCAGCTACGTTCACCCGTCCGGGTGGGTGGCCAGGTCGACGAGCTGCGGGGCCAGCCACCTCCACACCACGCCGGCACCCTCGGGCGTGAAGTGCACGCCGTCGATTCGCACCTTGACGCCGTCGATATCCTCGGCGTCGTGCCCGCCCGGGCACAGAAAGCCACCCAGATCGATGAAGCGCAGGCGTTGCGGGTGCCGATCGACGATGCGCTGGAACACCTGGTTCACCCAGGCCACCCGGGCCGGATCGTTGCGCTCGCTCGGCGGATCACCCAACTGCTGGTTGGGTTGGTGATAGCAGGGCACATTGAGAAGGGCGACCGGCGCTCCTCGGGACCCGGCGATGCCGAGGGCGGTCTCCATCTCCGAGTCCAGGTAGCTCTCGTACTCCGGGGTGCCCACCCTGAGGGTACGGCCGTCCACTTTGCGGTCGTAGACCTCCCAGGCGCCGACCATGACCAGCGAGACGTCGGGGTCGAAGCTGTTGACCGCGTCGGCCCAGCGCGCCGGCCATTGCTCGCAGGTCGGGTTGGGCACCGAGACCCGGCCGTTGATGATGTGCGCACCCCGGACCACACCGCAGCCGATCAACGCCGCCGTCTTGGTCTTCACATCGGGCGCTATGGCCGCCTTGAAGTGGTAGCCCAGGCTGAAGGCCACCGAGTCTCCGAGCACGACGACGCGAATTGGGCCCGAGGTGGGGGCGGGCCGGTCCGGCGGGGGCTGCCCGGGGACGACCGGCGGAGCCGGGGAGGCCGGGGGGGCGGGTGGCACCCGTGTGCCGCCGGTCGCAGCACTGGCGACGGGCAAGGGCGACTCGGCACCGAGGGTCGACGTGACGATGAGCCCGGCCACGACGGCCATGGCCCCGGCGGTGGCGACGGGGAGCGGCCACCACCGGGCCCGCGCCGGTCGCCAGGTGCGGGCCGGCATCTCCACGAAGCGGTACGACAGGACGGCGATGGCGAGGGTGAGCGCCAACCGGACGGCGAGGAGGGGCCAGCCGGACAGATCCGTGCGGTCCGGCGTCAGCGCCACGTAGACCAACCAGTGCCAGAGATACAGGCCGTAGGAGATCCGTCCCACCCAGACGAGCGGCCACGGGCTGAGAAGCCGGCGAACGAGACCATGGGGTTGCACTGCGCTCAGGATCACGGCGACGGTGGCCAGCGCGGCCAGGAGAAACCCGCCCTGGTACAGCCAGTGGTCGCGGCCGTCGACCCCGACGATCATCAGCGCCAACGCGGATGCTCCCACCAGCCCGAGCACCTGGATGCCCGTCGAGGACCTGTCGCCGTCGTCGACTGGGGAGCGCCGCAGCATCAGGGCGAGGAAGGCACCGACCAGGAGAGCCTGGGCCCGGGTGTCGGTGCCGTAGTACACACGCGAAGGGTCGCCATTGGCGGGCACCAACCACGCCATGGCAAGGGCCGAGCCCCCGGCCAGGAGCGCCGCCGCCGCTGCAAGGGCCCGAGTCCGCCCCCGACTGAGCCGGAGCCCCAGGCCGAGGAGAAAGGGCCAGAACAGGTACCACTGCTCTTCGATCCCGAGCGACCACAGATGGGTCAGGGGCGATGGGCCGAGGAACTGGTCGAAATAGGACCGGTGAGCGAAGATCAGATGCCAGTTGGCGACGTAGAACAGGCCGGCGAGTCCATCGCCGCGTATCTGGCCCAGTTCGTCGGGGGCGACGACCAGTGCGGCGTAGGCGGCGACGGCGGCGAGAAGCACCAGAAGCGCCGGTAGAAGTCGTCGTGCCCGGCGACCCCAGAAGGCGGCCAGCCCGATGGTGCCCGCATCGTGCCACTCGGCTACGAGTAGCGCGGTGATGAGGTAACCACTGAGGACGAAGAAGATGTCGACACCGAGGAAGCCGCCCCCGGCCCACGTCACGCCCCCGTGATAGAGGAGGACGGCGATGACCGCCATCGCCCGCAACCCGTCGAGGGCGGGGTTGTAGGGGATCCGCCGAGTAGTCAGGGTTCTTCCTCGGGCTCATAGGCCAGACACCAGGCCACCAGGTACTCGATGGTCACCGACGACAGCAGGACGAGGACGATCTCCGCCGCGCTGCGATACCTGGTCTGGCCGAAGGTGATGGCGATGGCCAAGGCAACGGTCGCCGCCACCGCCAGCAACGGCGAGAGTGGCACGCCTCGACGCCGCAGCATGACGGCGCCGACAACCGACGCCACCACCAGGGCCACGTAGAAGGCATATCCGGCTCGGGCCACGCCGAGATCCCGGCGTTCCAGGTACGTCTCGGCCCGAAGCTGTTCGAAGGGCCGGTAGACCCCCCACGCCCGACCCTCGCGCGCCAGGACCACAAAAGGCACCCGCGCCGCGTGGTCGCGGACGTAGTCGATCGCGACCTTGCGGTAGAGGCCGGCCGAGTCGGTCTCGTCGGATCCCGCCGGCGGCGGCGTATCCGTCCCGGGAAGGCAGCTGTAGGCACGGGACCCGAGACTGTCCCCGTAATAGGTGCGATCGCAGTTGGCCAGGACCAGGGTCTGCGCGAATTCGGTGCTGGTCCCGAGGGGAGGATGGTGGAACCGGCTCGAGTTGAACGCGACCCAGGGAGCCATGATGGCAACGGCGACGAGTGCGGGCACGACCAACACCTGGATGCGCCTCTTGAGGTCGAGGTCACGGGCGGCGACGACCAGGGGCACCACGATCGCCGGGAGGAACAGCGCAACCTCGGCCCGGGTGAGCGCGCCGAGCCCGCAGGCAACGCCGAGCAGGGCGGCGGCGCCGACGGTCTTTCGCTCCCACAGCCGGTACGCCATCACGATGATGAGAGCGGTGACGAAAAGGCCCAGCGTCTCGGAAAGCACGAGGCCGTCCCACATCCACAGGTTCGGGTACACCGCGGCCAGACCGGCGGCGATGAGGCCCAACCGCTTTCCGCCGATCTGCCTGCCCGCCACCCCGACCAGGGCCACGGTGCCGGTACCGATGACACACGACCACACCTGGTGATCGAGCACGCTCCTCAGGCCGAGCTTGGACACCAGGGCGAGCACGAGAAGGTAGAGCGGAGGGTGTTGGGCGGTCTGGCGGAGAAGGCCGAAGCTGTGGGCGAAGGGGTCGATGAAGCCCTGGCCGTCGGCCAGGAGATTGGCGCCGTTGTGGAACTGGAAGGCGTCGCCCGTCAGCGTCGCGCCGCGTCGCAGCACCAAGACGTAGACCAGCCGCAGCGCGAAGGCCCCGACACAGATGGCACCCAGGCCCAACCGCCACGTCGCCTCGGGCGACAGCTCTGGCGCGGAAGAGTTCGGCGACGGGGACATAGGTCGTTGTCGCACCGACCGCGCCGGTGCCGGGAGCACGAGGAGAATCTATCCCTGGCGGTGGCCGGGTGGGAGGCAACGCCTACCATCCGGGCTTGGCCTCCGACCCCGTCGAGCCGATATCGGCCGGTCGCAGGCCGGTGGTGCCGAAATGGTTCTCGCGCAGCGTCGGTGGCGGCCTCGCCCTGGTCGGCGGGTTCTTCGTCGTCCGGGCCATGGCGTCCCAGTCCGACGTCATGGGGCAGATGGTGGCCGATGCCGACTGGAGGTGGCTGGCGGCAGGGGTGGTCCTGGCCGCCGTCGCAATGGTGGTCATCGCCGTGCTGTGGCGCTCGGCGCTGCGCCTGGTGGGAGCGGCGATGGACGGGCGGTCGGTGGTCGCCGTCTACTTCCAGGGCGAGTTGGCCAAGTACGTGCCGGGTGGGCCGTGGGCGGTCGTGGGGCGGGCCGAACTGGGCCGTCGCCGGGGCCTGGCGCCGGCAGCCGCCTACGGCGGGGTGGCCCTGTCGCTGGCCGCCCTGTACCTGGCCACCGCCCTCCTCGGCGGTCTCCTCCTCCTGGCCGGTTCGAACGGTGGGCCTTCACTCGTTCTGGCCCCGGTGGTGGCCGTGCTCGTCGCCGGCCTCCTGGCCCTGCACCCGCGTGTGCTCAGCCGCCTCATCGCCCTGTCTCGCCGAATCCTGAAGGGCGATCTCGAGGTGCCGCGGTGGCCCGACTCGCTGGTGTTGGTCGTGCGCTACCTGCCGGCGCCCGTCCTGATCGGCACCGCCACGTGGTGCCTGGCCCGGGCGCTGTCGCCTCACGCCGGCTACTTCGACGTGCTGGGCGCAACCTCCCTGGCCTGGCTGGCCGGGTTCGTGGCGGTCCCTGTTCCCGGCGGCGTCGGGGTGCGCGAGGCCGCCTTCGTGGCCGCCACCTTCACCCTTCCCGGCGGCGTGGCCGCGGTGGTGGCAGTGGCCGCCCGGCTGGCCTTCATGGGCGTCGATGCCCTCGGCGCCCTCGTGGCCTCGGTCACCCTCCGCCCCCGGAGTCGAGGCGGACCGGTGAGCGGCGGGGACGGGCTACCACCAGGGTCCAGGGCAGTGGGCTCATGACCTGGTGCACGTCGAGGTGCCGCCGCACCGACGAGACGAATCCTCGCCTGCTCCAGTGCTGGACGTGCCCCGGCGTGTTGCCCAGGCTCCGCAGGTAGCGCCGGCGGACCACGTTGCCGACCCGCCAGAGCGGTTCGAGTGGCACCGACACCACCACCCACCCGCGCCCGACCCGGGCCAGCTCGGCCAGGGCGGCCTCTGGGTCGGCCAGGTGCTCGAGTACCTCGATGGCCAGCACCAGATCGATCGAGCCGTCCCGCACGGGGAGGTGCCCAGCGTCGGCGAAGGCGGGGCCCCAAGACGCCCCAGCCCAGTCCTGTGCCAATGAAGGGTCGGGCAGGTCGACACCGAGGATCACCGCCTCCGGAAACCGCCTGGTCATGCGGGCGGCGATCTCACCCTCACCCGTACCCACCTCGAGGATGGTCTGGGGCGACCCACAGGCGGCGACGGCCCCGTCGAGGCGGCGGAGGAAGCGGCCCATGAGGGCGCCCTCCACCGGGTGGTCGGTCTGGTACTTGGCATAGACGTTGCCGGTCGGCACCGAGGCGGACGCCGCCGATACCGGTCCCGCCGCCGGCGCCCGACCGCCGTGGGAAGTCATTGGTCGGCCGGGTCCACCTGTTGTCGTGGCCGGTTCAGGCGCACGACGAGGTCGGCGAGCAGCGCCACCACGATGATCTGCACCGCGGCCGACAGCACCAGCAACGTGTCGGTGGCGATCCGAAAGGGGTGATTGACGAGATCGAAGACGACCTTGAGCAGGCCCACCAGGGTGAGGATCACCCCCGGCGGCATGAGTACCCGCAGCGGGTCATAGCTCATCACCATGCGGATGACCTGGGTGAGGTAGCGGCGACTGTCGCTCCACCAGCTGAACTTCGACTCCCCCGAGCGCACCGAGTACTCGATGGGGATGTGCTTCACGGTGTAACCGTTGGCCAGGAACGACAAGGTCATGGTGCTCACGCACGAGAAGCCCGGCGGCAACAGGTGGAGGAACTGCTCAGCCACGGGCTTGCGAAAGGCCCGGAACCCGGAGTTGAGATCGGGGATGCGGGTGTGCGTCAGGTAACTGGCCAGCTTGCGCATGAACCACTTGGCCGGCACGCGCAGCGCCCGGGCGGTGCCCTGCTCGGAGGTCCGCGCCCCCACGACCTGGTCCCAGCCCTCCAGCTCGGTCACCAGCCTGGGGATGTCCTCGTTGGGATAGGTCATGTCGGCGTCGGTCCACACCACCACCGGCGCCCGCGCCGCCCGGGTCCCGGCCTTGCGGGCCGATCCCGTGCCCCGGTTGTGCCCGAAGCGAATGATCCGGACGCCCTCGAGCTCGGACAGCTGCTCGGTCGAGCCGTCGGTGGAGCCGTCGTCGACGACGATGATCTCGAACCGGTACGGCGAGCGCTCGAGGCCGGCCCGGATGCGCTTCACCTCGTCGACGACATGGCCGGCCTCGTTGAACACGGGCAGGACGACCGACACGTCCACCGCGTCCGCCACGGGCAGGCCGGGCTCGCTCACACGGTTCGACCGAGAAATGAAAGCAACTGGGCCTGCTCGCCGGCGCCGGCCGGTGGGTCGACCTTGGGGCCGAAGTTGCCCGACTTTCGCAACATCTCGTCCATCGGCGCCATCTCCTCCAAGACCCGGTGCACCTCGCCCGGGTCGAGAGCCTCGTCAAGGCCGGTGGCCCGCGCCAGGTCCCACGTGTGCACGACGAGGTCGGCGCAGGCGAAGCGGTCGATGGCCATCTCGAAGGTCGCCGGGCCCAGCTCGCCCTCGTACTCGAGGCCGGCGATCGAGGGGTCATCGAGGGCGGTCTGGATGGCGTCGCGGGAGACCTGCCATGCCCCCAGCGGGTCTTCGTAGGCGGGCGGCCCCTGGGGGGCCTCACGGTCGACCAGCTCGAGGAACAATCCGGCCGCCTCGGCCACATGAGCGACCAGGTCGGTCGCCGTCCAGGCCTCGCAGGGCGTCACCGCCGACCAACGGTCGGGGGGCACGGCTTCGACCCGGGCCGTGAAGGCGGCCGCCAGGCGGCGGTACCGATCGGAGATCTCACTCATGTGCAGACCCTAACGGCGCCGGCACGCCGGCCGTCCCCTACTTGACGGTGATCGTGCCCTTGAGGCCCTTGGCGTAGTCACCCGGCTGGTGTGACCCGTAGATCACCTTGGTCTTGGCGTTCGGGAACGTCCAGGTGATGTCCTTGGACTGGCCCGCCTTGACCTCGATGGTGTTGGGCGTGTCGGCCATGTTGTTCATGGGCTGGTTGCTCATGGCCGCCATGGTCTTCTCGTAGGCGTCCTGGGCCTTGGAGTCACCGATGACGAACTCGTGCACCGTCGAGTCGTTGTTCACCACCCTGAACGTGACCGTCTCGCCCTTGGCCACGTCGATGGTGGGCGGCGTGTAGGCGTTGGCCGAGATCTGGACGTCGACGGTGCGCGTCGCCTTGGCCGGGTCGGCGGCCGTGCCGGTGCCCGTCGCGCTCTTGCTGCTGCCGCTGCTGCCGCAGCCGGCCAGCAGGGCCAGGGGAACCAGCCCGGCACACAACAGACGTCGCATCCTCATGATCGCTTTTCCTCCCGCAGGGTCGATGGGCCCGCCGCCCGGAAGTATTGCTCATTCCCTAGCCTGGGGAAGGGATCGTGGTTCCGGGACCAAACCGGCACTCGCCGGTGTTTGACCCGTTGAGACCTCAGGAGGGGACAGGTGGACAAGATCACCAAGACCGACGACCAGTGGCGCGACGAGCTGACCCCCGAGCAGTACCAGGTGCTGCGCAAGGCGGGCACCGAGCGGGCCTTCACGGGCAGGTACTGGGACACCCACGACGACGGGATGTACCACTGCGCCGCCTGCGGGGCCGCCCTGTTCTCGGCCGACACCAAGTTCGATTCGGGCACGGGCTGGCCCAGCTTCACCGAACCGGCAGTGGCCGAGGCGGTGGAGACCAGACGTGACATCGGCTTCGGGATGGTCCGCACCGAGGTGCGCTGCCGGCGGTGCGGCTCCCATCTGGGCCATGTGTTCGACGACGGACCGGGCCCGACGGGCCAGCGCTACTGCATCAACTCCTGTTCCCTCGAGCTCCAACCGACCAGCGCCAACGGCCCCGCCCCGACCGACCCCAGCACGGAGGAGTGACATGACGACCCACAAGGCAACGTTCGGCGCCGGATGCTTCTGGGGGGTGGAAGCGGCGTTCCGGCAGGTGCCCGGCGTGACGGCCACCGCCGTGGGCTACGCCGGAGGCACCACCGAGAACCCCGACTACCGAGCCGTGTGCTCGCACGGCACGGGCCACGCCGAGGTGGTCGAGGTCGACTACGACCCCGAGCGGGTGTCCTACGAGCAGCTGCTCGAGGTGTTCTGGTCGAACCACAACCCCACCACCAAGAACCGCCAGGGCTTTGACATCGGCGACCAGTACCGCTCGGTCATCTTCGTCCACGACGACGAGCAGAAAGCCGCCGCCCTGGCGTCCCGAGAGGCCCTCGAGCGCTCAGGCAAGTGGCGCCGGCCCATCGTGACCGAGATCGAGCCCGCCCCCCGCTTCTGGCTGGCCGAGGACTACCACCAGCAGTACCTGGAGAAGCGGGGCCAGTCTTCCTGCGGGTTGAGCTGAGCGGCCGACCTCAGCCGACGCAGGCACCGGTGCTGACGGCACCGGCGCGGGGCTCGGCCAGCACCGGCCGGAGCTCTTTGTCGGAGATGGCGTAGGCCGTGGAGGGCTCGTCGGGGGCGATGGCGAAGGCCACCCCCGTCACCGCCCCGCTCTGGTTGACCAGGGCGCCGCCCGAGTCGCCGGGGGCCAGCTTCGACGCCAGGAAGAGCACGTCGCGCCGGGTGACGGCCGAGTTGTAGATGTCGCGGCCGGTGGCGGTGCGGCGGTCGTCGACCCGGGCGGGCTGGACGTCGACTTCGATCTGGCCCTCGGGATGACCGAACACCGCCCCGTTGTCGCCCACCTTGGCCGACGCCACGGGCAGCGCCGCCTCGCTCAGGCCCGGCACCGACAGCACCGCCAGGTCGCGCTGAGGATCGAACACCACCACAGTGGCGGTGAGCCGCTTGCCGTCGGGCCGCAGCACCTGGGTGGCCCGCTCTCCGGCGACGACGTGGGCGTTGGTCACGATGACGTTGGGCTCGGGCGCGAACCCGCTGCCTTCCATCAGGCGCCCACAGGCCGCGCCGCTCACCCGGACGGTGGAGGCCTTGACCCGCGCCTGCACGGCGGGGTCGAGGACGTCCGGCGGCGGGGGGGCCCCGGTACGGGGTGAGGGCCGGAGGTCGTCGAAGACCTGAGGGAAGTTGGCATCGCGCACGGCCTGGCGCAGTGCCTGCAGTGACTTGGGCGGCCGGGGGACGGCGCCGTCGACGGCCTGGGCGATGGCCGAGTTGCGGGCCTGACGGGAGACGGTGCCCGGCACCTCGGAGATGGCGGGGAGGAACAGCCAGATCAAGATCAGCGCCCCGAGGCCCCCGGCCACGGCGCCGGCGGCCTTGTCGACCTGGCGGGCAGGGCCGATGGGGATGAACAGTCGCAGCCTGGCTCCGATAGTGGCGCCGACGGCCCCGCCCAGACTGGCGATCACCACGAAAGAGCCCGTCACCACCACCAGGCGCGAGCCCGAGTCGAGGTCTCCCTGGACACCGAGCAGGTCAGGCAGGGTGGCGAGCACCTTGGGTGCGGCCCAGGCGGCCACGGCGATGCCCAGGCCCAGGCCGACCCACGACAGCATCCGGGTCACGAACCCGAGGCGGTAGCCACCGACGGCCAGCGACACCACCAGCGCCACGAGCACGACGTCGAACAGGTTCATTGGTGGCCATGGTAGGGACGCTGGTGGGGCTCGGGACCCGGTCCCGGCATGATAGGTATCGGGAATGCGATACCGGCGCCTCGGGGCCAGCGACCTCGACATCTCCGAGATCAGTCTCGGGTCCTGGCTGACCATCGGCGTGGGGATCGAGGCCGAGAAGGCGGCGGCCTGCGTGCGCCGGGCCCTCGACGTCGGCATCAACTTCTTCGACACCGCCAACGTCTATGGCCGGGGTGCGGCCGAGTCGTTCCTCGGCGAGACCCTGAGCGGCGTCGACCGGTCGTCCTATGTGCTGGCCACCAAGGCGTACTTTCCCATGTCCGACACCGACCGGGGCCTGTCGGCGGCGCAACTCCACAAGCAGTGCGACGCGTCACTGAAGCGCCTGCGCACCGACTACGTCGACCTCTACCAGTGCCACCGCTACGACAACGACACTCCCCTCGAGGAGACGATGGGGGCCCTCACCGAGCTGGTCCGGGCGGGCAAGACCCGCTACATCGGCTTCAGCGAGTGGACGGCGCCGCAGATCGAGGCGGCGCTGGCCCTGCCGGGGGTGGAGCGGTTCGTGTCCAGCCAGCCCGAGTACTCGATGCTGTATCGCAAGCCCGAGCCCGAGGTGATCCCCCTGTGCGCCCGGGAGGGCATCAGCCAGGTGGTCTGGTCACCCCTGGCCCAGGGCGCCCTCACGGGCAAGTACCGCCCGGGGGCGGCTCCGCCGGCCGACTCCCGCGCCGCCAGCCGGTCCATGGGGTCGATGATGGGTCGCTGGCGAGACGACGAGGTGCTCGAGGCGGTCGACCGCCTGCGACCCATCGCCGACGGTCTGGGGGTGCCGATGGCCCAGATGGCCCTGGCGTGGGTGTTGCGCGAACCCAATGTGGCCTCGGCCATCACGGGGGCGTCGAGGCCCGACCAGGTCGACCAGAACGCGGCGGCGTCGGGCGTCACCCTCGACGACGATGTCCTCGTCGCCATCGACGAGGCACTGGGCGACGCTGTCGGGCCCTGAGCCCTCCCTGTCCAGCGACGTGGAGGCTCGCCAGCAGGCGTTCGTTCGCCGCCTCGGCCACCGGGCCGTGTCCGACCTCGAGTCGGGCACCATCGTCGTCGTCCCGTCGATCACCTTCCCGGTGTTCGAGCTGGAGAAGATCGTGGCGTCCCAGTACTACGAGGAGCGCACGCTGTTCCTCGCCCTCCTGCTGGCCCGTCCGGAGCTGCGGATGGTGTTCGTCACCTCCGTGCCCGTCGACGACGCCATCGTCGACTACTACCTCCGGTTCGTGCCTGACCCCGCTGCCGCCCGCCGGCGGCTGTACCTGGTCGCTCTGGACGACCCGACGACGTTGCCCCTGTCCGAGAAGGTGCTGTCGAGACCCGATGTGCTGGACCGGGTGCGCAACCTGGCCGGAGACCCCGACGACGCCTGCGTGGTGACGTTCAACGTCACCCCCGTCGAATGGGCGATGAGCAACGCCCTGGGTCTGCCCCTGTACGGCCCGGCGCCGGAGTTGGCCCGCTTGGGGTCAAAGAGCGGCGCCCGCCACGTGGCCCGCCAGGCCGGGGTGGCGATCCTGGAAGGGGCCGAAGACCTCTACAGCCTGGCGGCAGTGGAGGCGGCCGTCGCCGGGATCAGGCAACGGCATCCCCAGGCCGACGCGGTGGTCATCAAGCTCAACAACGGCTTCTCCGGACAGGGCAGCGCCATGGTCGAGCTGGGGGCCCGGCCTGTGCCCATCATCTCGGCGCCGACCACGTTCTGTGCCGCCGGTGAGTCGTGGGGCACCTACACGGCCACCCTCGAAGCCGAGGGAGCCATCGTCGAGGAACTGGTGCGCGTGCCGGGAACGGTGTCGCCCAGCGTGCAGCTCCACGTGTCCCCCGCCGGGTCGTTCGAGATCGTGTCGACTCACGACCAGGTGCTCGGCGGCCCCGGCAACCAGGTGTACGTGGGGTGTCGCTTTCCCGCCGACGAGACCTACCGCCTGGCCATCCAGACGGAGGCGGCCAAGGTGGGCCGGGTGCTGGCCGCCCAGGGGGTCATGGGCTCGTTCGGCGTCGACTTCCTGGTGGTGCCCGAAGAAGACCGGCTCGGCGTCTACCTGAGCGAGATCAACCTGCGCATGGGCGGCACCACCCACCCGTTCTGGATGGCCCGCCTGGCCACCGGCGGCACCTACGACATCGCCCCCGGGTTGCTCCTGGCCGGCGGAAAGGCCAAGTCCTACGTGGCCACCGACAACTTCAAGTCACCGGCGTTGGTGGGACGGTCGCCGGCGTCGGTGATCGCATCGATCGACCAGGCCGGCCTCGGTTTCGACCCGGAAACTGCGACCGGCACGACCCTGCACCTGCTCGGCTCCGTCCCCGGCTACGGCAAGCTGGGCGCCACCTGCATCGCCGACAGCGCCGCCGAGGCCGAGGCCCTCTACCGGCGGGTCACCGCCGTCATCGCCGGCTGATCCCCCTCAGTTGGGAAGCCGGCGCCACGGTGGCCGCCGCTTGCGAGCTCGGCGTCGGCGGTCCCTGGCTGTCGACCTGGGTTCCCCCGAGGGTCGTGCACGCCGGGAAGGCGGTGCCGTAGATGTTGGCGAACCACTGGTTGTGGTCGCACGGTCGGTCGGTGCTGCTGTCGATCAGGTCGAAGCGGTCGGGCAGGCCGGCGGTGTCGTTGTTCACCGCCGTGTTCTGGACGATGGTGTTGTTGGTGGCGCCGTAGAACGCGTGGGGGCCCAGGTCGCCGGCGACCACGGAGATCCCGCTGCCACCGTTGCGCTCGGCCCGGTTGCCCTGGATGAGGTTGCCCGATGGGTTGTTGTTGAAGGGAAAGGCGATGAGGGAGATGCCCGCCACCGGCGGTCCCTGGCCGTTCTCGAACGAGAAGTTGTCGAGGATCTGGTTGTCGGTGTTGGCCGGGTTGGCCGGCGAGAACACCGGGCAGGGCGGCAGGTCGGGGTTGGCGATGGGGTCGGAGCAGGTCACGCCGAAGCCGGAGATGTCGCGGGCGAGCACCGAGTGCACGGCGATGCCCTCGTTCAGGCTGCCCGACACGGTGTTCGCCGAGACCACGTTCTGGGTGGCGCCCGGGCCTTCGATGCGGATCCCCATGTCGCCGAAGCAGGTCATGGAGTCCTTGACCGTGTTGTGGTTGATCAGATTGCCGCGGGGAACCGGTCCGGCCAGCTGGCCGGTAGTCGGGTTGGTGTCGGCCACGAGGCTGATCCCACTGAACGGGCCGTTGTGCACGGAGCGGTTGTTCTGGACACGGTTGCCGACCGAGGAGAAGATCACGATGCCGTCACCGAGCAGCCCTGGCGACTGGGTGTTCACCTCGCCTTGGCAGGGGGCGATGTTGTCGTGGGCGACCATGTTCTGGACGGTGTTGGCACTCCCCCGTTGCACGACCACGCCGGCGGCGAAGTGGTCGACAGAGCCGCCGGTCACGGTGACGCCAGTCGTCTTCTGCAGCCGGATCCCGGCGAAGTCGCCCCGGGCCTCGGGGGCGGCATTGCCGAACACCCGGTGCCCGTTGAGGTCGAGGGTGATGTTGTCGGCGGTGACGATGAGGCCGTCACCCCGGCAGGGGCCGACGTCGGAGGTGAGTGTGGTGTTGCGGTTCACCCTGGCCCCGCACGCCACCTTGGTTGCCGCACCCGCAGACGTGATCGTCGATCCGACGAGCATGAGGCTGACAGCCGACCCGAGGACCAGCGTGGTTCGAACGCCCTTCATGGGAGCCATCCTTTTCGCTTGGGATGCTGTTGTCGGCTCCCATGGCGTTCGCCACCCGCAGTCCACGTGAGCTGTGCGCCAACGCTACCTCCGGGCGCGTTGTCCGCGTCGGGTTGGCGCCTACCCCGGGCCTACGACGGCCTGGATCTGCTCGACTCGGAAGTCGTTGAGGGTTCCCGTGGTCTGCTGGCCGTCGAGTTGGCCGCTGACCGGGCCCAGGCGCCAGGTGGCGCCCCAGGTCTCGGTGACGGAGACGTCATAGGTCCCGACGTTGATGTAGGTGTGGGTGATCTGGCCGTCCGGCCACGGGGCTCCCTCGACCGAGTAGGGACCCGTCGTCTCACCGTCGCCCCAGTCGACGGAGTACGTGGCGCCCGAGTCGATCTCGAGAGGCCCGATCGGGGTGGACCGGGTGAACACCTCGTGCAGGCGGCCACGGGTTTCCAGGTAGGCGGGCTTGCCGGTGATGGCCCACCCCGGCGCTATGTAGGGCTGTGGTTTGGGGAGGTCGACCTGTTCCCACCCCTGCATGGCAACGGTCCTCGGATCGATCACCGGCGCGCTCGGCCCGCCGGGGTCGGACGGGCATCGTGGGTAGTTGGCACCGAGGGGCCCGGTGTCGTTCCCGAAATCGGTCCCCGGTGCGAGCGGGCTGTCATCCGGCAGCGGAATGGCCCGCCTACGCAGGCACGGACTGCCGTCGGGTCCGTCGATGACGTCGTCGACGTAGACCACCCGCGGCGCCGGCTTCCCAACTGCCCCCATGCTGCCGCCGCCGGCTGAGCCAGCGGACCCGCCCGTCGTCTGCTGCACACCCCAGGGACACGAA